>CANRGO010000001.1 GCA_947630125.1 uncultured Lachnospiraceae bacterium
TCCTGAGTTGGAGGGAGTTTGTTTTGAACAGTTTTTAAGATAAACCAGGGGTAGACCAGGGGGACGGTTCTCGGCATACCAGTTTCCTAAATAAAAAAAATATGTTATGATGAAATATAAAAATGAACCAGGAGAACCGTCCCCATGGTACTTAATTTATATTCGATTACGATATTATTGATTTTGTTATATCAAAGTAAAAAACATGAAGTTCGTTCCTTTACACGGCAAAACAGCTTTTTATGGATGTTAAGGGTGACGATTCTTTTGTTGTGCGCAGATATGTTTAGTAGGATAGTAGATAATTCGAATTTGTTTTATGTGTTTGCTAATCATATTTCAAATTTTCTTTTATTTTCTATGAATTTAGTTGTGCCTTCCCTATGGCTAATCTATGTCTATGCACATGTATATCAGGAGTATCGAAATGTCTTGCTTTATAAGAAGATATTACTTGGAATCAATCTTTTAAATAATGTAATTTTAATTTTATCTTTAAGAGAGGGTTGGTTTTATTTTATTGATGAACATAATCAATATACCAGAGGTCCTCTTTTTGGAATACCTGTTTTAGGAATGATATTCCTTATTTGCCTTTCCTATGTTATGTTGTTTCTTAAAAGGAAGGAAATTGATTCCTGGCAAGGATTAACCCTTGCTTTATTTCCTTTATTTCCATTAGCTGGAGTATTTTTACAAATACTTTTTTATGATACTGCATTTATGTTAAACAGCCTTACAATATCAATGTTACTTGTTTTCCTGAATATACAATCAGCTAATTTATATACAGACTATTTGACTGGAATTCATAATCGTAAAAAATTTGAGCTCTATTTATCGGAGCAAATTAAAAATATTACCAGAAACAGAGGGTTTGGAGCCATCTTTTTGGATATCAATCATTTTAAAGTGATCAACGATACCTTTGGTCATGACGCTGGAGACCAGGCCTTACAAACAGCATCACATATCCTTTCGGCATGTCTTCGCAGACAAGATTTTATTGCAAGAATTGGCGGAGATGAATTTGCTGTTATTTTGAATGTGGAAAGTCAAAAGGAGTTGGATGAGATTGTTGAACGCATTGATCACTGTGTAAATTCTTATAATGACAGTCTTCAAATTTCACATCCACTAACCTTTAGTATGGGATACGCTCTTTATGACATAGAAAATCCTTTGAAAAAAGAAGAGTTTTTGAAATTATTAGACATAAAAATGTACGAAGATAAAAGAAAACATAAGTAAAAGTATACCAGGAGAACCGTCCCCCATGTATAAAATTTTGATTGTAGAAGATGAACAGGTGATTGCGGAAGAAGTTTGTAAATATTTGATGAAATGGGGTTACCAGGCAGAATATGTGCGAGATTTTCAACATGTTAGCAAGGAAGTTTTGGAAGCAGAACCGCATCTTATTTTGATGGATATTAATTTGCCTTATTTTAATGGGCATTATTGGTGTGGGCAGATTCGCCAATTTTCCAGTGTTCCTATTTTGTTTTTGTCCTCAGCCACAGACAATATGAATATTGTTATGGCGGTACACATGGGTGGGGATGATTTTTTGGCAAAGCCTTTTGATTTAGAGATTCTGTTGGCTAAAGTACAGGCTCTTTTAAGAAGGAGTTACGCATTTTCAGGGCAGACAGCTGTTTTGGAGTGTGAGGGAGTAATTTTAGATTTGCAGGATGCATCTTTTATATTTGAGCAGAAAAAAATAGAACTAACTAAAAATGAATTTAAGATTTTGCAGCTTTTATTTGAAAATAAGAATCGGACTGTTTCCAGGGAAGAGATTATGAAACGTTTATGGGACAACGAGTGTTTTGTGGATGATAATACGCTGTCAGTAAATATGAATCGTCTTCGAAAAAAACTGGAAGGTGTGGGTTTAGAGCATTTTATTAAAACAAAAAAAGGAATGGGGTATTCGATTGAAAAAGAACATCACCTATCTGATTGATTTTATAAGGGAAAAAGCAGCCATTGGCATCCTGTATTTACTGACCATTGGCTTTTTTTTGATTGTGGGATATTTGGATCATGTTGAGAATTTAAGAAAACTTCTTTATGCTATGGTACTAACCACTTTCTTTTGGAGTTTTGCAGCATTTCTGTCATTTTCTAATTACCGAAAAAAACGACTGATATTAAATCAAAAACAATTGTATTTACTAGAAGAATGGGAGCAAAACCCAGATGTTTTTTTAGATTTAACAGAACAATCTACGACTGCTTTGGAAGCAGAATATCAAAAAATCTTTTTGGATATGCAAGAAAAAAATCAGAATTTATTAAAAGAAACAGAAAAAAAGCAAATGGAGCGTAATGATTATTTTCTGCTTTGGACCCATCAAATAAAAACGCCTATGGCAGCCCTTAGGCTTTTACTGGAACAAAGAGAAGATTCCATGAATTTAAAACAGGAACTGTTTAAAATAGAACAATATGTGGATATGATGCTTCAGTATCAGAGATTATCCGACATTTCTAATGATTTGCTTTTAAAGGAAGAAGAATTAGGAAACTTAATTCGTCGTGCTGTAAAAAAGTTTGGAATTATTTTTATACAAAAAGGAATTCGCTTAGACTTAGCAGAGTTTGAGAGTAAAATTGTAACAGATCAAAAATGGTTTTGCTTTGCAATAGAGCAGATTTTATCGAATAGTTTGAAGTACAGTGATGGAGGAAGCATACGGATTTACCTGACAGATCAAGAAACAGGAAAGCTCACACTTTGTATAGAAGACGAAGGCAGTGGAATAAAGGCAGAAGATCTTCCAAGAATTTTTGAACGAGGTTTTACTGGGTATAATGGTAGAGGCAGTGCCAAATCTACGGGGATTGGACTTTTTATGTGTAAACAGATTCTAGATAAACTAGGATTTGAAATTTGGGTTCATAGTGAAGAAGGTAAAGGTACTAAGGTTTATTTGAATCTTACAAAAATGTAAGTTTGGAAGAGGAAATGTAAGGCAGATGAATGGCACTACACTTCCTTTTTTGTTATCCTAAATGCATCAAATGAATGATGAGGAGAGAACATATGGCTTTATTAGAAGTGATTAATTTAAAAAAAGTATATACTACCCGATTAGGTGGAACAAAAGTACAGGCCCTAGATCAGGTTAATTTTACGGTTGAAAAAGGAGAATATGTAGCAATCATGGGGGAATCTGGTTCGGGAAAAACCACACTACTTAATTTGATGGCATCCCTTGACAGACCTACTTCGGGGCAGATTATTTTAAATGGTATTAACATGGAAACCATGAAACAAAAACAATTATGCGGATTTCGTAGAGAACATTTAGGCTTTGTATTTCAGGATTTTAATTTATTGGATTCCCTGACGTTAAAGGATAATATTTTCCTGCCCTTGGTTTTGTCAGGAAAAGACTATACGGACATGGCTCAACGACTTTTACCCTTAGCAAATAAATTGGCGATTTCTGACATTTTGGAAAAATATCCATATGAAGTTTCAGGAGGACAAAAACAGCGTGCAGCGGTTGCCAGAGCCTTGATCACAAATCCACAGATACTTCTGGCAGATGAACCAACGGGTGCACTGGATTCAAAGGCATCAGACCAGTTGCTTAAGATTTTTTCGGAAGTAAACAAAGATGGTCAAACTATTTTCATGGTTACTCATAGTGTGCAAGCTGCCAGTCGTGCAGGACGAGTGTTGTTTATCAAAGACGGCTGTGTGTTTCATCAGATATATCGAGGAACATCTTCCAATGAAGAGATGTATCGAAAAATTACAGATAGTCTAACTGTAATACAAACTAAAAAGCAGGAAGAGGTGTCATAAATGAAGCAGAAGAAAAAAATCCTTCCAGCCTTAGCGATTGGCAATATTCTGAAAAATAAAGCAACCTACGTTCCCTACCTTGGTGTAAGTATTTTTGCGATGTTTACGTATTTTGTTTTTGACCTGATTCTAAAAAATGATGTGATGCAGTCCATACCGAGAGCAACCTATGCAATGGTTTTGGTACAAATTGGCTTTTTTCTACTTGGAATTATCATGATTCCTTTTTTATACTACACTAATAGTTTTTTGATCAAACGTAGAAAAAAAGAACTGGGTCTCTATAGCATCCTGGGAATGGAAAAAAAGCACATTGGAATCATGATGTTTTTTGAGAGCATACTTATTTATGTAATTGTTTTAGTTGTAGCGATTGTTCTGGGATTGTTATTTTCAAAATTGATATTTTTATTGTTACTAAATATGGCAAAAATAACAGTTGATGCATCTTTTTCAATAAGTCCGAAAGCGATTGTGGACAGTATTATTTTTTATGCCTTGATTACCGGAATTAATCTTTTTGTGAATTTAATTCAGGTTGGAAAAGCGAATCCAGCAGAATTAATGAGTGAAGCAAAGGGTGGAGAAAAAGAGCCAAAACATCTTTTCATACTTAGTTTGATCGGGATCCTGATGATTGGCTATGGTTACTACTTGGCAGTCTTTGCGAAAATAAATAGTGAAATTTTTCTGGATTTCTTTTTGGCAGTACTGCTTGTTATCATCGGAACATATTTTGTATTTACCAGTGGAAGCATAGCGATTTTAAAAAGAATGAAGAAAAACACGAAAAAATATTACCAGGGGGCGAATTTTATAACGGTTTCAGGCATGTTATATCGCATGAAAAAAAATGGTGCCAGCCTATCCAATATCTGTATATTTGCTACCATGGTTATGATAACAGTTATTTGTACCATTTCTATCTATTTTGGAATGGATTCTATTATTTCATTTAAGTATCCAAGAGATATTGTAGTTGATTTTATTGGAGCTGATGAGACAGTTGTAGTAAACCTTGAAAAAATATTGACAGAAGAAGAATCTATGTATCAAATGAGTCCAAAAGATAACCTTTATTATCAATATAAAAAACTGTTTCTGACAAAAGAAGGCTCAAATTTTAGAATCACAAAAGATGATGATAATTATGGGAATCGAACTTCTTTGATTTTAATGACCGCAGCGGAATATCAGAGATTATCTGGAAATAGCGTAAACCTCTCAGATAAGGAAGTATTGTTCTACTCAACCGGTGCTGATTATGCAGAGAATACAGTGGAACTAGCAGGTATGACATTTACCATTCAGAAAGAATTCCAGGATTTTATAATTGGAAGAAAAGAAAAAAATAATGTTTATGAAGCCTATTATGTAACAATCGTCAAAGATGCTTCGGTGATGGATGAAATCTCTGCATTTTATGGACTAAATGGTGGACCTGAAAATATAAGCAGCATCTATACCTTTTCCTTCGACGGCAGTGATGAAGAGATTGCATCATTTAGTCAGTCCGTTTATGAAAAAGTTGCCGCCTTGCCTGGATTCGCAGGGTACACGAATTACAATGAAGAGCAGCTTCAGGTGCAATCTATGTATGGTGGACTTATGTTTATTGGTGTCTTTTTCGGAAGTATCTTTTTCATCTGTTTAATCATAATTATGTATTATAAACAAATAACAGAAGGCTTTGAAGATCAGAAGAATTTTGAGATTATGCAGAAAGTTGGCATGAGTGATGAAGAAATAAGAATGACCATTAAAAAACAAATAAGACTTGTCTTTGCACTTCCTTTAGTTGGAGCAATTGTTCATACTTTGGTTGGTATGCAAATGGTTACCATGTTGATGGGTGTTATCTGGATGTTTGAACTTGAACTAATCATCATTTGTACGGTTGGAATATTGCTTTTATTTGCTCTTTTTTATGGATATAGCTATAAAAAGACAGCCAAGGCATATTATAAAATCGTGAAGATGTAGACCAGGGGGACGGTTCTTGTGGTACAGGGCAGGGGGCAGGCCAGGGGGACGGTTCTTGTGGCATAGGGGAAGATTCACCCCCTATGCCACAAGAACCGTCCCCCTGGTCTACCCAAAAACCGTCCCCCTGGTCTGGTCTATCCCCCCTTGACAATCCATCCTCTTGGTACTATTATGATAACAAGTATTTACGAAAATGTATTATTTTATCCGATGGGGGTATCAAGTATGTTAAATCAAAACAAAGAATTTATAGGAATTATGAAAAAATTTGCAGCATCAGAATGGGATGTGATTGATGGAATATCAAGAGCATTTTTAGACGCTGTAGAAGAAGAGGAAATCGTGGATGATGATTTTCTGATGGAATTACAAGAAGCAATTGAAGAAGCCGACCGAGTGTGCGGCAGCTGTGGATGCGAATATGATCCCCTTTATAAAAGAGCATTGGAATTAATTGGTGACTTCACCTAATAAGAAAACGTTCTGGCAATATCGCCCAGAGCGTTTTTTCTTATATTTTTTAAAATAAAGATTGACATTCTGTGAAAAAGTTATATCATAGTAAACAAATAGGAATTGTATGCTATGGAGGAGGAATGAATATGTCAATCAATTTATCTTGTCCTATATCGGGAGAACAAAGAGATCAAACAGTGGTTAGAATCGTTGCTGGACTGGTTTTTGGTATCTCTCTTTTATCACTATTATTAAGCTTTACTCAAAATGTGTTGCTATCAGGCCTTATATTATCGCTTCTTGCTTTTGATTTTTTGGTGAGAGCCTTTATGAAACCAAAGTACAGCATCCTTGCTTTTCTTGGAAGAATCATAGCCAGAGCCTTTGGTTTTCAGAGCCGTATGGTAGATGCAGCAGCAAAAATATTTGCAGCAAGAATCGGAGTTTTATTTTCCGCTTCGTCAGCTCTTTTATTTTTATTTCAGCAACAGACAGCAGGTCAGGTAGTTCTATTTATTTTAATTTTTTGCGCTGGCTTAGAATTTATAGTAGAATTTTGTCTGGGTTGTTATGTATATGGATTATTACCTAGAAAAATTGGTAATCTATTATCCAAAAGTTTTTAAATATAATTGTAAATCAGACATCCAAGGAGGAAATGAAAACATGAAACATAAAATATTGAAAAGAATTTTAGCAGGAGTCCTAACTTCCTTACTGGCAATTAGCCTGGTAGCCTGCCAAAAAACAGAAGCAGAAAATGCAGCAGATGATACTGCATCCACGGTGACAGAAACAACAGCAGAAGGAGAAAAAATAGTAAATATTGGAGTTACCGATAGTCTTAGCAGTGTGAATCCACTTCTGATGGACGCCAGTGAAATTTTAAAATATACCTTAGCCCTTGAGTTTCTCCCTTTAGTAGAACTGAATGGAGATTTGGAATTTAAAGGAATGCTAGCTTCTTCCATTACAACGAGTGATAATCTTAACTTTACCGTAACAATTGATCCAAATGCTACCTGGTCTGATGGCACAGCAGTTACCGCAGCTGACGTAGAATTTACCCTTTTAAAACTTTCCAGTCCAGAACTTGCCAATGTAAGTATGGCCCTTTATGCCATCGAAGGAATTGGGGATGATGGATTTACTGAATCAGGAGCAACCAGTATTTCTGGGGTTCAGGTGGTAGATGAAAAAACCATTGTGATTACAACCAAGTATAAAATGGCCTTGACTACTTTTCAAAATACCTATGGACGTTATATTTTAACCGTTCCAAAACATATCTTAGAAACAGTAGCCATCGATCAGCTTGCTTCTTATGAATGGTTTCAGAATCCAGATGTGGTAAGCGGACCTTATCGCATAACAGAATATGATTTGCAGCATTTTGTTTCTTATGAAGCAAATTCTTCATATTGGAAGGGTGAACCAAAGATTCAGAAACTGAATTTTAAAATCATGGATTCACCACAACTTTTAACCTCTCTGCAGGCAGGTGAAATTGATTTTATTCAACAGACAACAGGAAATATCTTACAGGAAGATTATGAAGCAGTGGAAGCTTTAGATGGTGTTCAGGTAAATTATGGAGCACCAGTAACCAATCAGTCCATTTTCTTTAATACCACAGCAGTCAGTGATGTCCGTATTCGACAGGCAATTTTTTATGGCTTAGACAGAGAAACTCTGATTTCAGGATTTTTGGGTGGAAAAGGAGAAGTGGTAGACGGCTTTTTATCCAGTGCCAGTCCTTTCTTTTCAGAAGACTTAACAGTAACCTCCTACGATCCTGAAAAAGCAAAAGAATTACTTGCAGAAGCAGTTGCAGATGGCTTTGATGCTAGTGTTCCGCTACAGTTTTATGTGAATAGTGGAGATTCCACCTTTGTTTTGGCAGCAGACTATATTGCAGCAAAGCTAGCCGAAGTAGGACTTCAGATACAGGTAAACACCGTTGATTTATCAACCCTTTTGACAAAAGCAGGCAGTAAGGAGTATGATTTATTAGCGATTCAATATACCTATGCACCAGTGGATCCATATCCAGATATCAACTGGCTTTTATCCGCAGATGGATGGACAGGATACTTTAATCAGACCATTGCGGATGAATTGACAAAAACACAGTTAACCAGTGATATAGCAGAAATTAGAGCCAGTTATCAGGCAATCAACCAAGTGGTACAGCAAGATGTTCCTATGATTTCAGCCTATGTGATTCAAGCGCAGGGAGTTGTCAGCGAACGTTTGTTAAATGCTACACCAGATGTATATGGTTCCTTTATAAATATTCATGAATGGGATGTGAAAGAATGATACCTTTATTAAAGGTAGAAGATTTGAGAATTGACTTTGTTAGTCAAAAGATAAGTTATCCAATTGTTGACCAGCTTTCTTTCCAGGTTTTGCCTGGAGAGATTCTGGCGGTGGTTGGAGAATCAGGTTCTGGAAAAAGTATTTCTCTCCTCTCCCTGATGGGACTTTTAGGAAGTGAATTAAAAACCACTGGAGGAAGAGCCTTTTTTCAGGAAGAAGACCTTTTTCAAAAAACAGAAAAAGAGCTGGATCAGATTAGAGGAAAAGAGATATCCATGGTGTTTCAGGATGCTTTGACCAGTCTGAATCCAGTTTTTACTGTGGGAAATCAAATGATCGAAGGCATGAAAATTCATATGGGACTTAGTAAACAACAGGCAAAGGAACGGGCACTTCTACTTCTTGAAAAAGTAGGATTGCCGGATCCTTCTTCTGTTTTTAAAAAGTATCCCCATACGCTTTCTGGAGGCATGAGACAACGAGTGATGATAGCCATGGCACTTAGCTGTAAACCAGAACTTCTTATAGCAGATGAACCAACCACAGCCTTGGATGTTACCATTCAGGCTCAGATTATTCAACTTTTAAAAGAATTAAGAGAAGAACTGAACATGGCAATCATCTTAATCACTCATGATATGGGACTGGTTGCAGAATTAGCTGACAGAGTACTGGTTTTATATGCAGGTCAGATCGTGGAAGAGGCAAAGGTGGAAGATCTATTTGCAAAACCTTCCCATCCCTATACAATGGGGCTCTTAACCTCAATTCCACAAATTCAAACTAAGATACAAAAAAAACAAGAACCTCTGCAGTCTATTGAAGGGAATGTTCCAGATACATTTCATGATATTGAGGGCTGCAGGTTTCAAAATCGCTGTCCTTATAAAACCTCAGGCTGCGAAAAACAACAGCAACTGCATCAGGCACAAACCAATCATTGGTCCAGGTGTTTTCGTTATGATTTTATACAAAAGGAAGCTTCCCTATGAATGAAATAAATAGCCCCATTTTGGCGGTCAGTGGTTTGAAAAAATATTATAATAATTCCAGTATTCGTGCTGTGGATGATGTTAGTTTTACCATCAACCAAGGAGAAACCTTAGGCTTGGTTGGAGAATCTGGTTGTGGGAAATCAACCATAGCAAAATTAATCGTCCAGTTGGAAAAACCAAGCGAAGGAAAGATTCTATTTCATAATCAAGACCTTTCCACACTGAATAAAGAAGACAAGCATAAAAATAAAACAAAAATACAGATGATATTTCAGGACCCTTATTCTTCCTTAAATCCAAGAAAAACCATAGGAGATGCTATAAAAGATCCCATGTTGTATCATCAGATTTGTGAAAAAGAAGAGGTACACAAAGAAATTTTAAGGCTGTTAGACTTGGTTGGTCTTCCTGCAAATTCCATGGACCGTTACCCCAAAGATTTTTCGGGCGGACAACGGCAGCGAATTGGGATCGCCAGAGCCTTATCCTTAAAGCCAGAGCTATTGATTTGTGACGAACCGGTAAGTGCCCTGGATGTTTCCATACAGGCACAAATTTTGAATTTGCTGAAAACGATTCAGAAGGAATTATCTCTTTCTATGCTTTTTATTGGGCATGGCTTAAGTGTGGTTCATTATATCAGTGACCGTATTGCTGTGATGTATCAAGGAAAGATCGTGGA
The DNA here is from genome assembly GCA_947630125.1 of uncultured Lachnospiraceae bacterium. Lineage (GTDB taxonomy): Bacteria > Bacillota > Clostridia > Lachnospirales > Lachnospiraceae > CANRGO01. Next base: position 10,265 of record CANRGO010000001.1, read on the forward strand.
GGAGGCAGATAGCATTGCCTTATTTACAAATCCAGGCCATGACTATACCAAAACTCTTATTTCATCCATTCCCATACTGGACCCAACACTTAGAAACATTAGAAAAGCATAGGAAAGGGAGCAAAAACATGTTAAAATACATAGGAAAACGACTTGTGATAGCCCTGATCGTGCTGATTGGAATTACCATTATTGATTTTACCATTATGACTTTGGCGGGCAGTCCTTTGGAAATGATACAAAGTGCCAGAGTTTCAAAAGAAGCTTTGGAAGTAAAAGAAGCAGCTTTGGGCCTTGATGACCCGGTTGCCCTTCAATATTTAAGATGGTTAGCGGAAATTGGAAAAGGAAATCTTGGTATTTCCATTAAAAGCCAACAACCAGTTGCGAAGATGCTTGGCTCCTACTTAGGTCCAACCCTGCTACTTATGGGGACCTCGCTTTTGTTCAGTCTGATCATTGCAGTTCCAGCAGGAATCTACAGTGCGATTCACCAAAATACAAAACGAGACTATGTGGTGGTAAGCACCTCTTTTTTAGGGAGCAGTATCCCTGCATTTTTTCTTGGACTTATCTTGATTTATCTGTTCTCTATTAAAACAGGCTGGCTTCCTTCCAGTGGAATGAGAACCTTAGGAATGGAAAAAAGTACAGTGGATTTAGTGAAACATCTGATTATGCCTGTGCTGGTACTTGGAACCTCCATTGCGGGAAGTACGATTCGTTATATTCGTAGTGCTATGTTAGAAATATTAAAACAGGACTATATCAGAACTGCAAAGGCAAAAGGCATAGGCAGATTTTTAGTGATTTATAAACATGGCTTTCGTAATGCCCTACTTTCTGTGGTTACGGTTGTAGGTATGCAGATACCTCTATTATTTGGAGGAGCAATCATCGTAGAGCAGATTTTTAGCTGGCCAGGTCTGGGACTTATGACTATGAGTGCTATATTAAACCGAGATTATCCGGTTATTATGGGGGTTTGTCTTTTAACCGCTGTGGTTGTCTTGTTATCCAATATTATAACCGATTTGGTATATGCTCTGGTGGATCCTACCATTCAGTTAGACAAAGCAACAGTAGAAAATTTATAAAGAACGTGCATAGAATCGTATGATTTTGTGAGGAAGGTAAGATTTCAATTGAAAAATAATCATAGATGGATGGAACAAACATCTTTTATTCGAAGATTTAGCAGACATAAATTAGGGACCTTAAGTTTTTTTATACTCTGTATCATTAGTTTCGCAGCTATTTTTGCCCCTGTGCTGGCACCTTTTGATCCAAATGAAATCGTAGGTGGCTTTGGAAAAGCTCCCACATCTGAATTTTTACTGGGAACCGATCAGGTTGGACGTGATGTGCTTAGCAGATTGCTTTATGGAACCAGAATTTCCCTTATGGTAGGGTTTCTGGCTACCATCATATCTTCTGCGGTGGGTATTTTCTTAGGATTGTTGGCTGGTTATTTTGGTGGTCCTTTGGATATGGTCATTATGAGATTCACCGATATGGTTATGTCCTTCCCTTATATTTTACTAGTGTTAGTGGCAGCAGCCATATTTCAGCCAGGACTTTGGACGATGATTTTGATATTAGGTTTTGTTGACTGGCCTCAGATGGCAAGGCTTGTTCGTGGAAATGTGCTATCGATTAGAGAAAAAAATTATGTGAAAGCCAGTAAAGTTGCTGGAATGAGCCATGCATATATCCTGTTTTCTGAAATTCTGCCAAATACGGTTGCACCCATCCTCATCTATGGAACCAGCGTAGTTGCCATTTCCATGTTGGATGAAGCTGCCTTAAGTTTTCTAGGTATGGGTATCAAACCACCACAGGCCAGTCTGGGAAACATGCTAAATGGAGCCCAGTCCCTATCGATTTTAACTTCAAAACCCTGGTTATGGTTACCTCCCGGGCTTATGATTTTACTACTTGTAATGAGTGTTAATTTTATCGGAGATGCTCTTCGGGATGCCTTTGATCCCAATCAATCATGATAATATAGAGAAGGAGAATCTGCTTGAAAAATAAACTTAGTTTTCAAACAACCGAATATGATTGTGGACCAACAACCCTGGTGAATGCACTACGATTTTTATATGAAAGAGAAGAAATTGTGCCAGAATTATTGAAAAACATTGCATTATATACCTTAGATTTGTATGATGATTTAGGAGAGTCAGGAAAAAGTGGAACATCCAGAATGGCCATGATGTTTTTATCCAATTGGTTCAACCATTATGCAGAGACAAAAAAATTCCCCATCCAAACAGAATTTTTAGTCAGTGAGCAGGTTTATGTTGGGAAGCATAGTAAAATCGTGGAATGCTTACAACAGGGTGGCGCTGTGATTTTATGTGTCTGGCTGGAGGATTGCAAACATTATCTCTTATTGACTGGAGTAAAAGAGGAAGAAATCTTTTTGTTTGACCCCTATGACTGGGAAGGCAGTGTGGATCAGAAGGTAATCTGTTCCATTGAGGGAGAACCATACCGTTATAATCGGAAAGTTCCCATGGACAGACTCAATGAAATTCAGCCCTTGATGTATGCCCTTGGAAAAGTGGAAGACAGAGAGGCCATGTTATTGTTTAATACCAATACCAGAAAAACTCCAGAACGAAGCATTGAGTTTTTTATTTGATTTGAAAAAGAAAAGGAAGTACGTATGATATATCTGGATTATGCAGCCAATACCCCTGTTGATGAAGGGGTATTATTAACTTATATAGAAGCAACAAGAAATTATATTGGAAATCCCAATAGTAAGCATCAGGCTGCCAAGGCTGCTAGTGAGTATATAGAGCTTGCAACGAAAAACATTCTGGACTTATTAGGGGCAGAACATATGGAGTTGATTTATACTTCGGGAGCCAGTGAAGCTAACAATCTAGCAGTAAAAGGCATACAAAGAGCCTACCGTGAGAATGGAAAACATATTATTTCCACAGCGTTGGAACACTCCTCTCTTAGTGCTGCGTTGACTCATTTACAGCAGCTGGGGTATGAAATAGATTTGGTGCCAATTACCAAAGAAGGCACAGTGGATTTGGAGCAATTAAAGGAGTTGATTCGTAAAGACACACTTCTCGTATCCATTTCCTATGTGGAAGGAGAACTTGGTGTTGTCCAACCCATTTCCCAAATTGCAGAATTAATCAAACAGGCAGATACAGACTGCTTTTTTCATGTGGATGCAACCCAGGCGGTTGGGAAAATTCCACTGGATCTTACTGGCATTGATTTACTGACCTTTGCACCACATAAATTTTTTGGATTAAATGGTTGCGGAGCCTTATTAATTCGAGAAGGAATTGTTTTGGAACCTCAGATTCATGGTGGAAAAAGCACCTCCATCTTTCGGTCTGGTACGCCAGTTCCCGCATTTGCTGGAAGTATGTATCAGGCACTGAAATTAAATTATGACAGAATGCAGGAAACAACTGAAACAGTAGGGAATATGAAAGAATACCTGATTCGTTCGTTTGAAACTTTGGAACATGTAAAAATCAACAGTCCAAAAAACAGCCTTCCCTACTATTTAAATCTAAGCATACCTGGAGTTAAGGCAATTGAAATTCAGAAAAAACTGGATACATATGGAGTTTGTGTTTCGACAAAATCAGCCTGTTCCGTAGATAATACCCCCTCCAGAGCGATAATGGCAATTTCGATGGACCGAAAAAGAGCCCTATCCTCCATACGAATTAGCTTTTCCGCAATGACCACTTTCCAGGAAATCAAAGAATTTGAAGAAATTTTTAAACGTTGTTACAAAGAACTTCTTGATAAAGATAAGAACACAGTGAAATAGAAAGGTACTAACGAAAAGATGGAAAAAGAGATAACAACAGATAGAACGAAGGATATTGAAAAAAGTTTGCAAAAAAAATTCCGTAAGGATATCTGGTGTAAATTTACCAAGGCAATAAACACCTATGATTTGATACAGGAACATGATAAAATAGCGGTATGTATTTCGGGTGGAAAAGATTCCATGATTATGGCAAAACTTTTTCAGGAGTTAAAATTACATAATAAATTCCAGTTTGAACTGGTTTTTCTTGTAATGGACCCAGGTTATAATCCCATGAATCGACAGGTGATTGAAAACAATGCCAAGTTATTAAATATCCCAATCACTATATTTGAGACGCAAATCTTTGATGCTGTTGCAGATGTGGAGTCATCTCCCTGCTATCTTTGCGCGAGAATGAGAAGGGGACATCTATATAATAAGGCAAAAGAGTTAGGCTGTAATAAAATTGCACTTGGACATCATTATGATGATGTGATTGAAACCATACTGATGGGTATGCTTCATGGTGGACAGATACAAACCATGATGCCAAAACTTCCAAGTACAAACTTTCCAGGAATGGAGTTAATCAGACCGATGTACCTGATTCGGGAAGAACATATTATTCAGTGGAGATTATATAATAAACTGGAATTTATTCAGTGTGCCTGCCGCTTTACGGAAAACTGTAATATTTGTGACAATGGTGGAGGCGGTTCGAAAAGACAGGAAGTAAAAGCACTGATTAAAAAACTAAGAGCATCCAGTCCTTTTGTGGAAAGTAATATTTTTAAAAGCGTTGAAAATGTGAATTTAGATACCATCATTGCATATAAACAACACGGAGAGAAACATCATTTCTTAGATGATTATCAGGAAAAGATAAAGAAAACGTGATAAAAAAGGCCATATCATGAACCAGAAAGGGTAATGACATGAGTAACATACTTTTAAAAACCTTTGTAAAAAATTACGATGACATCCATAATCAGTCCGTTCGTACGGGCTATGGAATGCTGGCTTCTGTGGTTGGTATTTTATGTAATGTTTTACTTTTTATAACAAAATTAAGCATCGGCTTTTTCTTAAACAGCATTTCTGTTATGGCAGATTCCATTAATAATTTATCGGATGCAGCCTCCTCCATTATCAGTTTTGTTGGGGTGAAGATGGCAGAACGTCCAGCGGATAAGGAACATCCCTTTGGTCATGGTCGTCTGGAATATATTGCAGCATTGATTGTATCTTTTGTGGTACTTTTGGTTGGCTTTAATTTATTAAAGGATTCCGTCCTGAAAATCATGAATCCAACAGATGTAGTATTTCAGTGGTGGCTGGTTGGAATTTTGCTGATAACAGTAGGAGTAAAAGTATGGTTATCCTTATTTAATCGAAAGCTTGGAAACCGGATACAGTCAAAAATACTTCTTGCTACAGCTGCGGATTCAAGAAATGATGTACTTGTAACCAGTGCTACAATTATTTCTCTTATTGTTGGACATTTTATGGGAGTTAATATCGATGGATACATGGGAGTACTGGTTTCCCTTCTGGTCTTATTTGCTGGTTATCAGATTGCAAAAGACACCTTACTGCCTTTGCTGGGTGAAGCAGTGGAAAAGGATATGTACATCAAAATCAGCAGGTTGGTAGAAGAAAAACCATTGATATTAGGAAGTCACGATTTAGTTGCTCATAATTATGGTCCATCAAAAATTATGGCTACCATACATGTTGAAGTTTCCAGTGATAGCACCCTGGAAGAGGTTCACGAAGTCATCGATCAGATTGAGAAAGAAGTGGAAAAAGAAATGGGCATTCATATGGTAATTCATGTGGATCCCGTACAAATACACGATAAAAAAACAGAACAGTTGAAGCAGAAAATCTTAAAGCTCATTCATGATATGGAGAAAGAGGCTTCCATCCATGATTTTCGAACCATTCCTTGCAAAGAAGAAGTTCGCATTGTTTTTGAACTGGTGGTTCCCTATTCTTATGACGAATCCAAAAAGAAGGAATTTCAGGAAACATTAAGCAAGAAAATTGAAGAACTATCAGCTATTGAAACAGAATCTAAAGTTTATCGAAGTGAGATTTTAGTAGAAAACAGTTTTATATCAGAGTAAGAAAAGGAAGAATGACATGAAAAAAATAATGTTTGACACAAAAAAATTATTTCAGTTTATTGATGAAAGCCCAAGTTCCTTTCATGTGATTTCAAATCTTGAAAAAGAATTGCAATCAAAAGGATTTCAGGAATTAAAGGAAGAAGATTCCTTTCAAATTAAACCCGAAGGAAATTATTATATCACGAGAAATGGTTCTTCCATCATCGCGTTTAAGATGCCAACCCAGATTCCACAGGGATTTCACATGACCAGCAGCCATAGTGATTCTCCTTCTTTTAAAATCAAAGAGAAACCAGAAATGATGGTGGAAAATGCCTATAACAAATTAAATGTGGAACGCTATGGAGGTATGATTTTAAGCACTTGGTTTGACCGCCCTTTGTCTGTGGCAGGCAGAATAGTTATCGAAGAGAATGGAACAATAACATCAAAATTAGTAAATATTGATCAGGATTTACTCCTAATTCCAAACGTAGCCATTCATATGACGAAGGATGGAAAAAAGGATGCAGAATTAAATCCTCAAGTGGATTTGATCCCTTTATTTGGTGGGAAAGATTCTCAAAATAAATTTTTACCCATGATAGCAAAACAAGCAGGCGTAACTGCGGAAGATATCTTAGGTTATGATTTGTTTTTGTATAACAGACAAAAAGGAATGCAAATAGGCGCAGAGGGAGAATTTATCTGTTCTCCAAGACTGGACGACCTACAATGTGTTTATACCACCTTACAAGGGTTTTTGATGGCAGAAAAGATTGAAAAAATTGCAGTATACTGTGTGTTTGATAATGAAGAAGTTGGAAGTATGACAAAACAGGGAGCGGAATCCACGTTCTTATATGATGTTTTGCAGGAAATCTGTCAAAACTATCAGGTAAATGGAAGTTATCCTCTACGTGAACAGTATCGAAAATTAATTAAAAATAGCTTTATGCTAAGTGCAGACAATGCCCATGGAATACATCCAAATCATCCGGAACTTGCAGACCCAACCAATCGTCCAGTTTTAAATGGTGGGGTGGTAATCAAATACCATGGAGGACAAAAGTACACCACAGATGCAGTGAGTGGAGGGATTGTAAAATCTCTTATGAAAAAGAATCAGTTAGCTATTCAAACCTATCAGAATCGCTCAGATATGGCTGGTGGATCTACTCTTGGAAATATATCCACGACTCAGGTATCGGTGACAACAGCAGATGTTGGCCTGCCACAGTTATCCATGCATTCAGCCTTAGAAACAGCTGGTGAAAAGGATAGTCGAGATATGGTCATTCTTTCCAAAGCACTATATGAAATGAAATAAAAAAATCTAGCGGAGAAAACTCTGCTAGATTTTTTTTCGTTGTGGAGCCAAAGGTACACCCAGGGTTGGATGCATAACATTGGGATCCATTTTAACTAGTTTCTTATAGTAACTGGGAGTAAAACCAAGATATTTTTTAAAAAGTTTATTAAAGTAGCTGGTATTGTTAAATCCAACAGAAGTGGACAAGGCTGCGATAGATTCTGCAACGGGGTCATTTCCCATGATACGTTTTGATGCTTCAAAGATTCGATAACGAAGAAGATATTCAAAAGGTGTTAAATCAAGAACCCTTTTAAAACAGCGACAACATTCACTTTTACTAAGGTGAATGGAGGAGGCGATATCCTCTAAGGAAAGTTGTTCTGGATAGTGAACTTCTATAAATACCAGTGCTTTTTTTACTCTGGCTTCATCAATTTTTAAGGATGGAGCTTCTTTTGTTGCAACCGAAGAAGGCATAATACGAGCCAGCAAATCCACCCATAGCTGGCACAAATAGGATTTTGTTAATAATTCATATCCATATTTCTGTGTTAGGTTCACAGCTATGATGCTATTACAGGTATCAATAATTTTCTCTTGCCATTCAATTGTTTCGTTGAAAATATAATAGGGAGTATTTTCACGGGTGAGAAGAGGAGTCAGATATTTAACAGCCAGAAAACTTTGGCCAAAACCAACAATGTAACTTGGATTAAATACAATGGTATACAGGGTACATTTTTTCCCCTGGGCGGGCTCAATGGAATGCATCACATTTTGATTGATGATAATTGCTTGGCCAGCCTGTACAGTTACAGTCGTCTCACCAATATGGTAAACAGCTTCTCCGCTGTTGATAATATCAATTTCTAATTCATCATGCCAGTGCCAGCGGATACTTCCCATATACATTTTTAGAAGGTCCACATAATAAACACGTACGGGATAGTCAAGCATGCCATGACTGGTTAATTCCTGAAAACTTTCATCTACATCAATATCATTTTTTTTCATAGAATTCTCCTTTTCTCTGCTTTCTTATTCCCTGCTTTTCATGATTGTTAATATAGCATATGTACTTGAAATTTTCAATGATTGTCATTGAATTATGTGTTGACATACATAAAATGCGAGCGTATTATTTAAATGTAGAAATTAATTTGTTAGAGGAGACTAGAATATGAAAAAGAAAATTATTTATTTTATATTTTTTTGTTGTATTTTAACCATTATTTTAATTGCTTACACAATAATAAAAAAAAATTATCAGAATAAAAAAATACTAAATCAACTATTTGAAATAACACAAAATGATATTTCTAACAATATTTTTTCGCTTCAGGTTCCAGACGATTGGATTGGAAAAATTGGTTATATTATTAAAAAAGATCCTGATGGAGAAAATGATGCATATCATATAACATTTATACATTTAGATTCATACAAGGAACTTTCTAAACTTAATTCGACAGAACTTAATAATTATGTTGGTGTTATTGCTTATATAGTATGGCATGGTGAAAAAAATGCATTTTATAATTATTCCAAAGAAGATGTTTTTGATTGGGAAGAAGATAAAAAAGCAGCACCAGTTTCATATCATATTGTAGAAATGAATAGTAAAAAAACAGGTTCCTATATTTTAATGCTACCTAGTGACATTCAATTTACATCAGAAACAAAAGATGATTTTAATTATTTTGAAGATAAAGCAGTGGACGTAATAAAGAAAATGAAAACAAATGTAGAACTTCCAGACTAATAATTTTTGAAAGTATAATTTGTAAAGTAGGAAAGGGAGATTTTATCCTTGCTTTACATTCCATTTATCATTCTGGCATTCAATGACTCACTAACCTTCATGATGCTGCCATATAGCCCTATGCTCGGAAATTATCTCTTAACCTTTTCACCAGCTATGATTATTGGGTTTATCCTTATACAAATAATTGTGATTTTAAAATTTGCTTCTGATAAATTAAGAGAAAAATAAAATCAACAAAACGATGACAAATCGAATTGTACCACCTTACAAATTGGAGGATTACTATTGTGAAAAAGAGAATTAATAAAAGAATTATTGAGCTTATAACGTACCTTATCGTATGTGCCGTTTTTATTATTCATTACTATTTTAAACATAACGTATGGAATTGGGATTATTTCATGATATCGTTCATTGGTATTTTGTCTTATACCGTAGTGGGATTTATTATTGAGAAAACTATAAAATAACACATGATTGAAGTAGTATAAGGAGCTAAGTTGAACAAGAAATGGAAACAATAGAAATTGGAGGCCGTTTATTAAAGGTTTTAGTAGAAGGTAATTATGTAACGGGAAGTTGTATTATAGATTCCACCCGTGGTATTTGGTTTCAAGTTGAAGCATCAATTTGGGAAGATTATCAAAAAGAAATATTAATGTTAGTTAAATCTGCTAAGATTAAATAACGACCTCCGACTATAGATAAATCAGACTATGATAAAAGAGGGAAATTATACACTGCGGAAACTCAAGAGTTTGACGTATTGTATTACTTCTGTTAGCATATAGGTGGGATCAGTTACTTTATTAATAATTTAGGTTGGGAGATGAATCATTGAGTGTAAACATTTCATATGATAAAGGGAAATAATGAAAAAATTAATATGTATGCTATCGTTGCTGGCTATATTAATGAATGGACAGACAATTTGTGCTACATGAGTTGATGAGGCGGTTGACAAGAATATGGTTGAAAAATATGGGTTAGAACAAGCTGATTATTTGCCAGATGGGATTAAACCTATATATGTAGATAGTGAAGAAGAACTAATTAAACTTCTTGCATATATGGACTCTGTGTTTAGCGACAAGGGAACAGTTCTTCCAGAGAGAGAATTGTTATATCGTGAAATAAGTCAAAAATCTTTAGGGACTTTAATCATTAGCAATAAGACTATAACACATACAGAAACTATATTTGATTTAAATAGTATCGGAGGAAAAATAGTTCAACCTGTGAATTATACATATTCTTATTGGGTGGCACCTGAATCATATACCATATAGCTAGGAGCATAGTTATAATTAAAATATAACTATAAATTATTAAGGAGGAATTAATGAAACAAAAATTTATAAAACAAATAAAAAATGTATTATTTATTTTCTTAATAATTTACTCTATTTACTTTTTATTAACGCCATTAAGAATTGAGCTTTTACCATGTGTAATCATTTTTATTTATTCGTTTTTTATTTTAATGATGTATAATTTGATAAAATCTATTTTAATAGGTAAAAGTAAATAAAGGAGCTTAGCCTTAACCTGAAAGTACGACATGATCTTAATTAGATAAACCTTATTGCGTAGTAGTTTTGGCTACTACGCAATTTTTAGGTAACCAAGAGGTTCGCCTATATTTAACGTAACTGTCAAATAGGTTCTTTCCAAGGTTAGTTGATTTGGTAATAATGTTCATTCAATAGAATCTTTGTTTTCAATAATTGAAAACTATTTCGTCCATACATAATTCTTTTTACCAATTTTATTATATGTACGCTCCCCTCAGCCAATCCGTTATGATACTTATAATTTAATCCGTTTATTACTGCATTCATATTTTTTTAAACCAGGTAGATAGGTATCTAATTCTGTTATTTTTAAAGAAGAAGTGTTGTTTATGGTAATTTAAAAGTGGCCTTCTTTCATAATATATAGTTTAATAAAAATGACATTATCTCAAGAGAATCTTAAGGTGACATTATCATAAGTTAATAACACCTGACAAGTAAATCATTGACAACTAAAATATATCATGATATCATGCAAAAAAGTAGGCGGTGAACAAAATGATGACAAAAGGTCAATTGGAAGCCAAAATATGTGAAATTATCAGCAAGTTTGAAATAGAATATATGGGACGGGGTCCCAAGGTAATTAAATCCTATATTTTAGGGGATATGATTATCGTTCGCCTGTCGGGTTTTTTGAGTCCCTCAGAGCAAAAGTTAACAGACAACCCTCAGGGCATCGAACTATTTAAGAAGGTTCGTACATCCTTGTTTGAAGGTGGGAGAGGATATTTGGAAACATTATTGAAAGAAGTCATTGATGTAGCCATAGTCAGCACTCATTCGGATATCAGTACCAAAACTGGGGAAAAGGTCATTGCAATTACAGTAGATAAGAATTTAGAAGAGTTGATCAAAAGTAAATAAACGGAAGACGAACAAGGTGGAGAAGTCCAAGTTGAATGTATGCCGATGTCCAAAGCAGTTGATGCTTTCGGGTATCGGCTTTTTTTTAGAAAAAAATATTGTATAATTGTATACAATTGTACAAAGCTATGTTAAAATCGAAAAAGTTGCAGTAATTTTTTCGTTTTTATAGAAAGAGAACATGTAAACAAAATTGAAAAGAAAAGGTTGAGGTGGCAAATGTACAAAGCATTAGAAAAATTGAATTTACCAGATTACATGATGGACATTGTTAAAAATGCAAAGGGAGTGATAGTTCCCAAATCTAGAGAAGAATTAATTTCTCTTGCCATGGGTAATAAAGAAGAAGGCAGTTATGATATTTCTTATGAAGTGCCTGGAAAAGGAAATGTCTTAGAAGTAACAGTTACAAAATGTAAAAATGGTGTGGCTGTAAATTATACAGAAGATTATATGCGTCGTAGAGATCCAGATAGTATGGTGATTGCAGATCATAAACCAACAGACAAACCTACCTATCATGACTTATATGGTTCTGAGTTTGATGATTTAAGACAACAAACCTTTGAATGGCTTAAAAATCAGGAATTAATCGTTATGCCATTTCGTTCAGGTGGAAAAGAATATGGATATGATTCCATCTTATTAGCACCTTCCAATGCAGGATTTTTTGCAGGTGGCCTTGCAGATTTACAGTTCTTTATGAATATTGATGAGATTGAAACTTTTGATTTAAGAGCCGTAATTTTCCTGGCACCACCTTTCAGACATACACATTTTGAAGGCAAGCAGGTAGTTGTGCATAATCGTCTGGATGGTTTACATGAATTATACTCTTATAATTTATATCCAGGACCAAGTGCAAAAAAAGGTATTTATGGGGTACTTTTAAACATTGGAGAAGAAGAGGGATGGGTAACTGCTCATGCTTCCGCAGTGAAAGTAATCACTCCTTATGATAATGAAATCGTAATTATGCATGAAGGTGCTTCAGGTGGTGGTAAAAGTGAAATGCTAGAAGACATCCATAAAGAAATGGATGGAAGATGTGTACTTGCGAAAAATACAATAACAGGTGAAAAGAATTACATTGTATTAAATGAAACCTGTGGATTAATGCCAGTAACAGATGACATGGCTTTATGTCATCCTAAAATGCAAAATGACAGCAAAAAATTAGTTGTAAAAGATGCAGAATCTTCCTGGTTTTTAAGATTAGATGGTATTTGCAGTTATGGTGATTCTCCAATGTATGAGAAAATTATGACACAGCCATCAGAACCTCTGATTTTCTTAAATATCGAAGGTGTCCCTGGCTCAACCGTGCTGGTATGGGAGCATACAAAAGATTCCAATGGAAAACCATGTCCAAATCCAAGAGTTATTATGCCTAGAAGATTAATGCCTAATATGATTGATGAGCCAGTAGAAGTAGATGTTCGTAGCTTTGGTGTACGTACACCATCTTGTACAAGAGAAAACCCTACTTACGGAATTCTTGGAATGCTTCAAATTTTACCACCAGCACTTGCCTGGTTATGGAGATTGGTTGCACCACGTGGATTTAACAATCCAAGTATTATCGATTCCCTGGAAATGACCAGTGAAGGTGTTGGTTCTTACTGGCCTTTTGCAACTGGTAAAAAGGTGGTACAGGCAAATCTTTTATTAGAGCAGATTATAAGTTCACCAAACACCAGATATGTTTTGATTCCAAATCAGCATATTGGTGCCTATGAAGTAAGCTTTATGCCTGAGTGGATTTCCAGAGAATACATTGCAAGAAGAGGAAGTGCAAAATTCAAACCAGAACATTTAGTAGAATCCAGATGTTCCATTTTAGGCTTTGGATTAGAAACCCTTAAAATTGATGGTCAGTATATCAGACGTTCTTTCTTAAGACCTGAAACACAAAAAGAAGTTGGGGAAGATGGCTATGATGCAGGTGCAAAAATCTTAACAGATTTCTTCCGAAAAGAATTAATGCAATATAATACAGAAGATTTACATCCACTTGGAAAACAAATCATTGAAGTCTTTATGAATAACGGTACCGTAGAAGATTACATGAATCTGATTCCTATGAGATACTAAATCGTCATCACGGGACCAATTTTTGCAAGATATGCTTCATGCTCCTTAAAATTTTTATCATAAGAGCCCAGCAGGCGGTAAAAGGAACGGTCATGGTTTAAATGACTGATATGACATAACTCATGGATGACTACATAATCAATGACCGAAGGCATAGCCATGGACAACTTATAATTGAAGGTTAACTCTTTTAGGGACGAACAGGTTCCCCAGGTTTTGGGAGAGTTTACGATGGTTGTGGACTTTGCTTTTACTCCCATTTGTTTTTCGAAATGGGCAACTCTCTGTTTGATAATCTCTTTGGTTTTTGCTGTATAGAATTTTTTTAATTGGGCCTGGATTTCTTCTTCTGAAAGAGTTGAAATACTAAGGCCCAATTCTTGTATGGTATAGGCTTTTCCCAAAAAAAGAAAATGACTTTCCTCTTCGTAGCTTTTCTGAGAAGAAATCATGACACGCTGATTTAGTTCTGCATAGCGCTTTAGGATTGGCTTGGAATGTTTTAACACAAAGGCTTCGATTTCCAATAATTTACTGCCAACAGGAGCTTTGATGGTTACATGACCTTCTCTTGAAAGTTCCAGTTTCATAGAATTTGCCTTGGTATATTCGATTTGATAATAGATTGTCTGATCTAAAACTTGTAGTTCCATCAGATCCTCCTTTTTTATATGAAAATTCAGGTTTTAGTGTACCTTTTTCCATAGAAACTGTCTACCCTTAAAAAATGGATTGTGCTATAATAGGCACAAAGAGGTTCGTAGAAAGGAAGAGGTGATTGGGTGAGCGGTAGATCAATGTGTGAAAGTTGTGCAAATTATGTCTATGATGAAGTTTATGAATGCTTTAGCTGTCTTGTAAACCTGGATGAAGATGAGATGAGTCGTTTCTTGTCAGATTCCTTTGGAGATTGCCCCTACTATATTCTGGATGACGAATATGCAGTGGTTAGAAAACAAAATTAATTGAATACTGAAAAAGATATGATGAAGCCTGCAAGGTGTCGTGACAGTTTTTAACTCGTTCTGATCACTTGCGGGCTTTTTTTAGATTTATTTTATATTTTTTTTATTGATAAAATTAAAAAGTGGTATTAAAATAGGTAACATCGTTAATTGTTAACCGCGTTAACCAATTAAGAGAAACAAGAGTTTGATAGAACGGAGGTATCTATTGAGAAAAGGAAGATTTCAAAATCCAGAAACAATGACAAAAGAACAAAAGCTTCAGGCAGCATTTATGAAAGCAGCTCATCGTTTAAAGAAAGATCGTATGGAATTTTTGTTCAAAGAAATTTCACAACGAGAATTTATGATGTTAGAGCGAATCATTGGCCATGAGAGTGAACCTAGCAAAGGAATCTTTGTTTCGGAATTAGCGCAACACCTGCAGGTTTCAACACCAGCGGTATCCAGAATGTTAAAAAGTCTGGAAGATCAAACCTATATTCGTCGTGAAATAGATCCAAATGATAGAAGAAATACCATGATTTTTGTGACAGAACGAGGTATGGAAGTTTTAGAGAGACAGGAAGATCTTCTAGATGAGATGATGGGAAATGTTGTACGGAAAATGGGATTTGAGAAAATGGAAGAGTTGATTCGCCTTTGGACGATACTGGCTGATCATATAGAAGAAGAAATTGAGGAGAGAAAACATGTTTAAAATGTTTCGTTATTTAAAAACGGAGAAGCTATCTGTTTTTTTGATTATTGTTTTGCTTATGTTGCAGGCTTACTGTGACCTGGCATTGCCCCAGTATACCTCACAGATTGTGGATGTAGGTATTGCACAAAGTGGAATTGAAGATGCGGCCTTTTCGTATATCAGCGAAGATACGATGAAAAGTCTGCAGATTTTTATGACAGAGGAAGAGATTCAAACGGTTTCTTCCTATTATGAAAAAAAGGACCAGGACTATCTGGAACGAAAAGATTTAACCAAGGAAGAACAGGAAGAAGTGGCGGAAATCTTTCGTGTACCGGTGCTTATGATCCTTGGCATGAGTCAGGCAGAGGAAGATGTTAGCGAAAGTCTTATGGAGCAGCAAGTACTTGCCTTTGTGAAAACAGAATATGAAGCCTTAGAGATTGATTTGGGAGAGTTACAGAATCAGTATTTGCTGGTAACTGGTGCAAAGATGTTGGGCTTATCGGTGGTGATGATGATTTCAGCCATCCTTGTAGGTCTACTGGCAGCCAGAACAGCAGCCAGAATCGGTTGTAGCTTAAGAGGAAATGTATTTAAGAAGGTGGTTGGTTTTTCCAATCAGGAGATTGATCATTTTTCAACCGCATCCTTAATAACCAGAAGTACCAATGATATTCAGCAAGTTCAGATGGTAACGGTTATGATGCTTCGTATGGTAGTTTATGCACCAATTCTGGGTATCGGTGGTGTGATTAAAGTAATGGCAACCAGAACTGGCATGGGTTGGATTATCGGTGTAGCAGTTGGTGTATTGATGCTGATTGTTACGATTTTAATGATGATTGCCTTACCAAAATTTAAGAAAATGCAGAGTTTGATTGATCGCCTGAATTTAGTATCCAGAGAGATATTAACAGGTATTTTCGTGGTACGTGCTTTTGGACGTGAAAAGCATGAAGAGAAACGCTTTGAAATAGCCAATAAAGATCTGATGGATACACAACTTTTTACCAATCGTGTTATGACCTTTATGATGCCCATTATGATGCTGATTATGAATGGTGTTACGGTTCTGATTATCTGGTTTGGAGCAAAAGGAATTGAACTTGGAAATCTTCAGGTTGGTGATATGATGGCATTTATTACCTATACCATGCAGATTGTTATGAGCTTCTTGATTTTAACCATGATTTCTATCTTTTTACCAAGAGCAAGTGTGGCGGCTGGACGTATCAATGAAATTCTGGAAATGAAAGATAGCGTGTGTGATCCGATTCAGACAAAAGATCAGGAACTTAAGAATGTACAGGGAGTAATTTCTTTTGAGAATGTAAGCTTTGCATATCCAAATGCAAAAGAAGATGCCCTTGTGAATTTAAACTTTACAGCAAATCCTGGAGAAACCACCGCAATCATTGGAAGTACAGGTTCTGGTAAATCCACATTGATTCAGCTGATTCCAAGACTTTATGATGTTCGCCAAGGAAGAATTACCTTAGATGGTGTTGATATTCGTGATTTGAGTCAGAAAAAGTTACATGAAGTGATAGGCTTTGTTCCACAAAAAGGTGTTCTATTCTCAGGAACCATTGCTAGTAATATAAAATTTGCAGGTGAAGAAATCGATGAACGTACCATGATGGAGGCAGCCAGAGTAGCGCAGGCAGAAACTTTTATACTAGAAAAAGAACAACAGTATGAGAGTGAAATCTCACAAGGCGGAACCAATGTATCTGGAGGACAGAAGCAGCGTTTATCCATTGCAAGGGCAATCGCTAAGAATCCTCCAATTTACTTGTTTGATGATAGCTTTTCCGCCCTGGATTATAAAACCGATGTTACGTTACGACGGGCCTTAAAGGAAAAAACAGCCATGGCAACAGTTGTTATTGTGGCGCAGCGTATTAGTACAGTTCTTCATGCAGATAAAATTATTGTGCTGGAAGAAGGTAAAATTGTAGGTATGGGAAATCATGAAACCTTGTTACAGACATGTGAACAATACATGGAAATCGCAAAGTCTCAGTTATCAGAAGCAGAATTGAAAGGAGGTCTTTCTTCATGAGTGATGATAGAATAAAAACACCTCAGCGAAAAGGACCAGGGTTTGGTCCCCGAGGCGGACATGGTATGATGCCAGGAGAAAAACCCAAGAACTTTAAGCAAACCATAGGAAAATTAATTAAATACATAGGTAATTATAAAATCGGGATTCTGATTGTAATGATCTTTGCCGTTGGAAGTACTGCGTTTAGTATCGCAGGTCCTAAAATAATCAGTAAGGCTGTAACAGAAATTTTCAACGGTCTTATCAAACAAATACAGCAAACTGGTGGAATTGATTTTGAAAAAATTGGATTCATCTTATTAACAGCACTTTTATTATATGTTGCAAGTTCCTTGTTATCCTTTGTACAAGGTTGGATCATGACCAATATTTCACAGAAAATCTCTTTTCGAATGAGAAAAGAATTATCCGAAAAAATAAACCGCATGCCTATGGAATATTTTGAAACCAAGCCAGTAGGTGAGGTCTTATCCAGAATCACCAATGATGTGGATACTTTAGGACAGGGAATGAACCAAAGTATAACCCAGCTGATTACCTCAACGGCTACGGTTATCGGAATTTTGATTATGATGTTGAGCATCAGTCCACTTATGACTCTGATTGCACTGGTTATTTTACCAGTCAGTGCAGTGCTTATTGGGGTGGTTATGAAAAAATCTCAAAAATATTTTAAAGAACAACAAAGTTCTCTTGGGAAAATCAATGGCCAGGTAGAAGAAGTGTATAGTGGTCACAACATCGTAAAGGTATTTAATAGGGAAGAAGAAGTAAAACGCGAATTTGATGAAACCAATCAGAGCTTGTATCAGTCTGCATGGAAGTCTCAGTTTTTATCTGGTATGATGATGCCAATTATGAATTTTGTAGGCAATCTTGGTTATGTGGCAGTGGCTGTCAGTGGTAGTATTCTGGCAGTAAATGGAACCATACAAATTGGTGATATTCAGGCATTTATTCAGTACGTAAGAAACTTTACCCAGCCAATTACACAAGTGGCCCAGGTAAGCAACATGTTACAGTCTATGACGGCGGCAGCAGAGCGTGTGTTTGAATTTTTAGAGGAAAAAGAAGAAGTTCTGACAGAAAATATCGTAAAACTGGAAACAAATCAGGAAATGATGCGAAATACAACTGTAACCTTTGAAAATGTACATTTTGGTTACAAAGAAGATCAGATTATCATCAATGATTTTAACTGTCAGGTAAAACCTGGACAGACCGTGGCTCTTGTTGGACCAACAGGAGCTGGGAAAACTACGATGGTGAAGCTTTTGATGAGATTTTACGATGTAAATAGCGGTTCTATTCAATTAAATGGTACCGATATACGTAATCTGGATCGACAGGAACTGCGTAATTATTTTGGAATGGTTTTACAGGATACCTGGCTATTTAAAGGAAGCATTATGGATAATATTCGTTATGGCCGCTTGGATGCTAGTGATGAAGAAGTTATTCAGGCTGCAAAAGCAGCATATGCCCATCATTTTATTCAAACCTTACCAGATGGATATCAGATGGAACTAAATGAAGAGGCAAGCAATGTTTCCGCAGGACAAAAACAATTATTGACCATAGCAAGAGCCATCCTTGCAGACAATCCAATTATGATTTTGGATGAAGCCACCAGCTCAGTGGATACCCGTACAGAAGTACGTATTCAGAAAGCCATGAATAACCTGATGAAGGGACGAACCAGCTTTGTAATTGCCCATCGTTTGTCAACCATCAAAGATGCCGATATTATTCTGGTTATGAAAGATGGAGATATAGTAGAGCAGGGAAATCATGAAGATTTATTAAAACAAAATGGATTTTATGCTTCATTATATAATTCACAGTTTGAAGAGATTTCAGCATAAAGGAAAAAAGATAAGATAGAATCTTTCTTACATAGGAGATACCTTGGGAAAAGCATTGCAACCAAAGTATCTCCTGTGTTAAAATGCAAACATATTGAAAATTTGAGGTGACAAGGATGGATATAAAAGAACAGGCACGCCAAATAAAAATTGATAGTTCCAGTATGGCTAATACATCTTTTTCTACAAGAAATCTTGCATTACAAAATATTGCACTGGCTCTTGAAGAACATAAGGATGCGATAATAAAAGCCAACTTAATGGATATAGAGAATGCAAAAGAGAATCAGGTACCAGAACCTGTTTTAAAAAGATTGAAATTTGATGAAGGAAAACTTGCAGATGTGATTGCAGGAATAAAGGACTTGATTGGACTATCAGATCCCTTGTTCCAAAGACAGTTAGATCGAAGTCTGGATGAAGGTTTAAAGCTTTACAGAGAAACCTGTCCCATTGGAGTGATTGGTGTTATTTTTGAAGCAAGACCGGATGCATTGGTTCAAATATCGGCACTTTGTATCAAAAGTGGTAACTGCGCCATATTAAAAGGTGGAAGTGAAGCCTTAAGAAGTAATAAGGTTTTATTTGACATCATTTTTCAAGCGGCTGTAAGTTCTGGTTTGCCAGAGGGATGTTTACTTCAAATAGAAGCAAGAGAAGATATTCACCAGCTTCTTTCCTGCTATGAATCCGTGGATTTACTGATTCCAAGAGGTTCCAATGAATTCGTTCAATATATAATGAATCATACCCGCATTCCAGTAATGGGGCATGCAGAGGGAATCTGTCATATTTATGTGGATGCTTCCTATGATTTGCAAAAAGCACTTCCTATTATTGTGGATGCAAAAACCCAGTATGTGGCTGCCTGCAATACCGTGGAAACCCTTTTAATCCATGAAAAAATAGCAGAAGACTTTCTTCCAAAATTAAAAGAGATTTTAAGTAAGCATCATGTTACAATCAAAGGCTCTAAGCGGGTACAAGAGATCATTGACTGTGAAATAGCCTCAGAAGAGGACTTTAAAACAGAATACTCAGATTATATTGTGACGGTGCATCTTGTAGATTCCCTGGAAGAAGCAATTTTACATATTAATCGTTATGGTTCACATCATACGGATTGTATTATTTCTGAAGACACAGAACATATGGAACAGTTTATGCAATATGTGGATTCTGCAGGAGTGTATAGTAATTGTTCTACACGTTTTGCAGATGGTTTTCGTTATGGTTTTGGAGCAGAAGTTGGAATCAGTACTGGAAAATTACATGCCAGAGGTCCTGTTGGACTAGAAGGCCTTGTAACCTATAAGTATAAACTATTTGGTAATGGACATAAGGTAGATGATTATGCCACGGGAAAAAAACAATTTCATTTTGTTGATTATCAGATTGAAAAGGAATAGATGGTCCTATGGAAGAACAGGAACTAATAGACTATGAATTTGGAACGGTACAAGAAGTAGAAAAAAGGGATTTTCTCAGAATGTGGATACAGATTCTGTATTTCCCTTTTCTTTTTGTGTATCTGGAATTGTTTTTTCATCTCTATATGAGACTGCAGGTGGACTACTTGCTCCTGATTCTTCCCTTTGGCGTCTCCGCTGGGTTACTGCTTTCTCCCTGTTTGTTATTATTACGTGGTAATTTACGAGCAGTCGTCCAGTTTGTTCTAACTTTTTTTCTTGCCTTTATCTATGTGGCTGAACTTCTTTGCAAGGCCATTTTACAGCAGTATTATCAGTTTTTTAGCGTGTTGTCTACGGCAGCAGGTAATAAATTAAGTGATTACAAAGATGCAGTTTTCCAAGGAATCCTAGAAAACTATGTTGGAATCATTGGATTATTTCTGCCGGTTTTCTTAAGTATAGTTTTGATTCGCTGGTTGAAAAAAGAGAATGAGATGCATATTCTGTCAGCGATTTTAAGTATATTTTTTGGAATTATGATGCATATCGGTGTTCTGGTTCTGATGAATGGCAGCTGGCAGGGGGATTTTACGCCAGCGACTTTATATCGCATGGATACTAATGTGGATGATCAGGTAGAACAGTTAGGTATACTTACTATGCTGCGACTGGATGTAAAACACACCTTATTCGGTATTAACAAGGAACGAGATACAGATTTTGTTGAAATACCTTCTTATCAGCAACAGGGAAGTCTTGTGCTGCCAAAAGAAGAAACAAAAGAAGTGGAAGAAGAGGTAGTAGAAGAAACCGTGATAGAGGAAGTAGAAGTACTGGATACTTCTCCCAATCAATTGGAAATTGACTTTGATGATCTGCTTGCAAAGGCAGAGAATGAAGATCAAAAGTGGCTGGCATCCTATTTCAAAAGTCAGACTGCCACGTTGAAAAATGAGTACACCGGAATGTTTGAAGGTTACAATCTGATTTTTATAACAGCAGAAGGCTTTTCCAAACATATCATTGATGAACAACGAACGCCAACCCTATATAAAATGAGTACCCAAGGGTTTGTATTTCCTAATTTCTACACAGCCCTTCATTATACAAGTACTTCTGGAGGTGAATTTCAGAATCTGGTAGGTTTATACCCTAAAAATGGGAATCCAATCAGTTTGAAAGAGACAGGAGTTAGGCAAACGAGTCTTCCATTTACCCTGGCCCATCAGTTAAGTAAGCTTGGATATCGAACCATTGGTTATCATAACAATGGAAATATGTATGGAAGAAACCTTTCCCACCCTAATCTGGGATATGAATGGATTCAAGGTGGAGAAGGCTTTGAAATGGAAAAGAACGCCTATGGAAATAATGTGTGGCCTCAATCCGACCTTTATATGATAGAACAAACCATACAGGATTACATTCAGGAAGAGCATTTTCATGCTTATTATTTGACGGTGAGTGGACACATGCCTTATAATTTTACCGGAGATAGTATGGCAGTAAAAAATCGAGATGCGGTGGCAGATGCTCCTTATTCCGATGAAACAAAAGCCTATCTGGCAGCAAATCTTGAGGTGGAAAAAGCCTTGACTTATTTGGTTGAGCAACTTACGGCAGCAGGGAAATTAGAGAATACCCTGATTGTTTTAAGTCCAGATCATATTCCTTATTTTGATGTGGATATTATCGAAGAGTTATCTGGAAAAGTGTATGGGGGAAGTGCCATTGAGAAGCTAAAAGAGTCCGATTTGGACTTTGATTTATATAAGAATTCCTTAATCATCTGGTCGGCCAGTATGGAGAAACCCATAGAAGTCGTAAAACCTTGTTCCCAGGTGGATATCCTGCCAACCTTAAGTAATCTGTTAGGACTTCCCTATGATTCTAGACTGCTTGCAGGAAGTGATATTTTATCTACAGCACCTGGACTGGTGGTATTCACTTCCAGTAGTTTTTTAACGGATATTGGAATTTACAATCGCTATAAAGAAAGCTTCACACTGAGGGATGGTGTGGTCATGTCGGAAGAAGAGATTTCAAATTATGTAACCATTATTAAAAAAATTGTAAAAAATAAATTAGAAGCATCCGTGCTGATTCTGGAACAAGATTATTATGGAAAAATCATACCAGACAGTAAGGAAAATCAGGAGGAATTAACAAATGAGTAAAATTATTTTGACCGGAGACAGACCTACAGGAAAACTTCATGTTGGGCATTACGTAGGATCATTAAGAGGCCGTGTGGAATTACAGAATTCCGGAAAATTTGACCATATTTATATTATGATAGCAGATGCTCAGGCTTTAACCGATAATGCCGATAACCCAGAAAAGGTACGCCAGAATATTATTGAAGTTGCCCTGGATTATTTATCTGTGGGATTGGATCCTTTAAAATCCTCCATGTTTATTCAATCTCAAATTTCAGAATTATGTGAGTTAGCATTTTACTATATGAATCTGGTAACTGTATCAAGGTTACAGAGAAACCCTACAGTAAAAAGTGAAATTCAAATGAGAAATTTTGAAACAAGTATTCCAGTTGGATTTTTTACCTATCCCATCAGCCAGGCAGCAGATATAACTGCCTTTAAAGCAACAACAGTGCCAGTTGGAGAAGATCAGGCACCTATGATTGAACAGACCAAAGAAATCGTTCGTAAATTCAATGGAACCTATGCAGAAGTATTGGTGGAACCAGAAATTTTACTGCCAGATAACAAAGCCTGTCTTCGTTTACCAGGAACCGATGGAAAAGCAAAGATGAGCAAATCTTTGAATAACTGTATTTATCTGTCAGATTCAGAAGAAGATGTGAAAAAGAAGATTATGAGTATGTATACGGATCCAAATCATCTTCGAGTGGAAGACCCAGGACAAGTTGAAGGCAATTCTGTCTTTATTTATCTGGATGCATTTAGCAAAACAGAGCATTTTGGAGCCTACCTTCCTGATTATGCTTCTCTACAGGAATTAAAAGAACACTATATGCGTGGTGGACTTGGAGATGTAAAAGTGAAGAAATTCCTGAATGCCGTTTTACAGGAAGAACTTGCACCAATCAGAGAACGCAGAAAACATTTTGAAAAAGATATACCAGAAGTATATCAGATTCTGAAAAAAGGAACCGAAGAAGCAAGAGAGAAGGCAGCAGCCACACTTTCTGAAGTAAAGGAAGCTATGAAAATCAATTATTTTGAAGATCTTACGATGATTCAGGAACAGGCTAAGAGATATTCAGAGTAACAGGAGGAAACAAACTATGAAACTAATTTCCTGGAATGTGAATGGCATACGTGCCTGTGTAACCAAAGGATTTGAAGATTTTTTTAAAGAAGTGGATGCGGATATATTTTGCATTCAAGAAAGTAAACTTCAGGCAGGACAGATTGAATTGTCTTTTGAAGGTTATTCTCAATATTGGAATTATGCGGTGAAAAAAGGCTACTCAGGAACCGCAGTTTTTACAAAACAAGAACCACTTAGCGTTACCTACGGAATGCAAATCGAGGAACATGATCAGGAAGGAAGGGTAATTACTTTAGAATTTCCAACCTTTTATCTGGTTACGGTATACACACCCAACTCGAAAGACGGGTTGTTACGACTGGATTATCGCATGGTCTGGGAAGATGAGTTTGCCAAATTCCTGAAAAAACTGGAAGAGTCAAAACCTGTGATTGTTTGCGGAGATTTGAATGTGGCTCATAAGGAAATTGATTTGAAAAATCCCAAGACGAATCGGAAGAACCCAGGCTTTACCGACGAGGAGAGAGCAAAATTTTCTACCTTGATGGAACTGGGGTTTGTGGATACGTTTCGATATTTTTATCCGGAGCTGGAAAATGCTTATACCTGGTGGTCTTATCGTGCAAGAGCCAGAGAGAATAATACAGGCTGGAGAATTGACTACTTCTTAACCTCTCAGTCACTGGCGGATAAGTTAAGGGGAGCAAAAATTCATGCGGATATTTTGGGTTCAGATCATTGCCCTGTGGAGTTGGAAATAGAAATTTAATAGTTAAGAATAGTAAACGGGTGTTTTTCTCCATGGTTAGGAAATGGATAAAAAACCCGTTTTTATATTCAGCTTTGTTATGGTAGATAAAATGTATAAAAGTAAAAAACGGGGCAATTTTAAAAAGAATTAATTTTATTGATCAATCAGATATGGTAAACTATCTGAATGTTCAGATGAGTTTCTTTTGAAGTTAAAGATGATTATAACTGTAAATTGCATGCCATATAAAACACATAAGGCGCTTAATAATTTTATAATTATTTGAAAGGATTATATGCTAGGATGAGACTGGATAAATATTTAGCCTTGGCTTCTGTTGGAACCAGAAAAGCGGTACGAGTTATGGTTCGGGAAGGCAAAGTGCAAGTTAACGGAGAACTTGTTTTGGAACCAGCCTCTGAGATTCATCCAGAGCAGGATCAGATCGAGGTTCAAAATAGGGTCATAGGACAGACCCAGAAGATTTACTATATGTTTCATAAACCAGCAGGTTGTGTAACCGCCAGGTGGGATCATAAAGATAAGACCGTGCTGGACTATTTTGATTCGGTGCAAACCGAAGGCCTGTTTCCTGTAGGAAGACTTGATAAAGATACCGAGGGCTTACTGCTTTTTACCAATGATGGAGAGTTCAATCATGAACTCATGAAACCAGAACATCACATAGAGAAAACCTATCTCTTTTGGGCTACAGGGGTTCTTGATGAATGTGCCAAGCGCTCCATACAAGAAGGACTTTTGTTAAAGGGTGAAGTTGAACGAACCAAAAAGGCAAAGCTTGAAATTGAAAAAACAGGCTTATTCCAGGAATATAAAGAGGAATTATTATCCCTTTTATCGGATATACAATTTCAAAAAACGGAGAAATTACTACGAAGTAATCGACCGGTTCTAAAAGGGCAACTTACGATTACTGAAGGAAGAAAACACCAGGTGAAGCGAATGCTTCAAGCCTATGGTTGTCATGTGATTTATTTAAAACGAATCTCCATTGGCAGGCTAAAACTGGATGAGACCCTAAAAAAAGGTAGTTTTCGACCATTAAGCCAGGAAGAAATACAGAGTTTAAAATAAAGCGAAGAGGTTGAGAAATGGATCAAGAAAAAGAATGGAATATGGAGCTGGAGCATTTTCATAGCTGTCGCTTATTTATAGAAAAAAATGTAAAAAAATATGAAATGCAAGCCTCTGATATTCAAAAAGAAACAGAAGAATTATACCGTGAGGTAAACAGTGGAAATACAGAATTATATAATCAGCTGATTGTAAGCAGTGGGTTGGCAGAACACACAAAACGGCAGTTGGCTAAAAATATTGCAGCCTTGAAACAACCCTATTTTGGAAGAATAGACTATCGGAATCTATCACAGGAAAAAAGGGAAAAGATTTACATTGGGAAAAATGGTGTCTTTAAAAACAAAACCGATGTATTAATCGCAGACTGGCGTTCACCCATCGCCACTGTTTACTATGAAAATGAACTGGGAACTGGGTCTTATCAAATACCCAGTGGTCAGCAGATGGAGATTGACCTGAAGCTAAAGAGAACCTTTAGTGTTCAAAATGGAGAACTGCAGGGATATTACGATAGTGATGTTGCGGCTAATGATGAACTGCTGGTACAGTATTTGTCCAAAAATAAAGATGTGGTCTTAGGGGATATCATAGCCACCATTCAAAAAGAGCAAAATGCCATTATACGAGCAAATCCTTTTGGCAGTACCATTGTTCAGGGAGTGGCTGGTAGTGGAAAAACCACCGTTGCCATGCATCGCATATCCTATATTTTATATAACTATGCAGAAAAATTTACCTCCAACGAATTCTGTATTATTGGAAGCAATGATGTGTTGATTCGCTACATTACAGGTGGTCTGGGAGAATTGGATGTTTATGATATGAAGCAGAAGCGTATGGATTCCTTTTTATGTCATTTGCTACATAAGGAATGGAAGAAGGAATATCAGGTAACAGGATTGAATTCCATGAGTCACTTGAAGTCCAAGATGGATTTTGTAAGAGCACTGGAACACTTTTTGCAAAGAAAGAGAGAAAGCCTGATTCCAGAGAAATCCATTATCGATTCCAAATTAGGGGTGCTTCTTTCCAAAGCATCCATAACCCAGACTTTAAAAGAAAATCCTGAACTTTCCATGTATCGCCTTGGAAAACTAATGGATGAACGACTAAAAGCAAGAATTAAATTTTTAACCCATTATACAGACAAAGATGAATATGTGAAAGCAATTCGTGAGAAAAATAAGCTGTTTCAAGCCTATTTTTCAAAAGATGTAAAGGGGCTGACATCCTTATCCGTGTATGTGGAATTTTTAATACAATATGCAAAAAAGAGACAACTGGATGAAAGTGCCTTTCTGGAAACGGTACTGGATCATAAATTTCACATCTATGATCTTGCTGCACTTACTCTGATACGAAAGAGAATCACAGAAAAAGAGGAAGACCAGGAGTTTGGTCAGATTTTTATCGATGAAGCCCAGGATTTTGGGGTGAGTATCTATTATGCCATTCGAAAAGCATTACCCAAATGCTTTTTTACCATTATGGGAGATGTATCCCAGAATATATTCTATGATACAGGACTCAATGACTGGGAAGAGCTAATGACGGAGGTATTTACAGGAAGCAGGGATCATTTTTTAACTCTATCAAAAAGTTATCGAAATACCATTGAAATTTCTGAGTTTGCAGGTTCCATACTAAAACATGCGTCTATGGGTCGATACAAAATTGAGCCAGTGATTCGACATGGTTTAGAAGTTATGAAGTATGAAATGCAGGATCAAGAAC
Organism: uncultured Lachnospiraceae bacterium; assembly: GCA_947630125.1. Taxonomy (GTDB): domain Bacteria; phylum Bacillota; class Clostridia; order Lachnospirales; family Lachnospiraceae; genus CANRGO01. The sequence continues at coordinate 37,632 of CANRGO010000001.1, forward strand.
AGAAAATCCAAAAGCTTTCCAGTCTGGTTGCTGAGATCCAAGATCGAAATTACGACAGTATCGCAATCATTTGTAAGGATGAAAACACATCAAGCAGAGTACAGGAAGAACTGGAGGTTCTGCCAGAGAAGCCAATGGTTATCAGCAATGGACTAAAAGAGGGCTTCTCCAAAGGGGTTATGGTCCTTCCAGTTCATATGACCAAAGGTTTGGAGTTTGACGCGGTAATCTTATTTGAGCCGGATATGAAAGAAGAAACTATGACTGCTGCGAAAGCAAAACTTTTATATGTAGCTGTTACAAGAGCCCTTCATGAATTACATATTATCGAAGTTTAGTTTTTTTTAAGAATTCTTCTCTTTGCTTTTATTGACAGTAACGGACCAAAAAAATATAATCAGAACGTACTGACCGACTGGTCGGTCGGAAAAAGTTTGCTTACGAAAAAAGAATCAAAACAATGAGGAGAAGAATACAATATGTCAAAGTTTAGTGTGAAAAAGCCATTTACCGTATTGGTAGCCGTGATTTTAGTCTTAACACTGGGATTTATTTCGTTTACTAAGATGAAAACCGATTTACTACCAGATATGGAATTACCTTATGCAATTGTTATGACAACTTATGTAGGGGCTAGCCCTGAGGAAGTGGAAGCAGTTGTAACAAAGCTGATAGAACAATCTTTGGCGACTATAAGCAATATTGATAACATCAGTAGTATGTCAAATGAAAATGTATCCATGGTCATTCTACAGTTTAATGATTCCGTAGATATGAGCGGAGTATCGGTTGATATCAGAGAAAACCTAAGCTTATTAGAAGCAGATTTTACAGATGAGATGATTGGAACCCCAGTCATTATGAAATTAAATCCAAGTATGATGCCAGTTATGGTAGCAGCCATTGATGTGGAAGGCTATAGTAATGTGGAGATTTCCAAGTTTGCAAAAAATGAAATCTTGCAGCGTGTAGAGGCAGTTGAGGGTGTAGCAAGTGTTAGTACCCAGGGCTTAATTGAAGAAGAAATCCAGGTTGTAATTCGTGAAGAATTGATTGAGGAAGTAAATCAGTCCATGAATGTAGCCATAGCAGCACAATTTGAGGATGGAATCACCCAATTAGAGGATGGTATCAAAGACTTAAAGGATGCGGAATCTCAGCTGGAAGCAGCTTATGGAATGTATCCAGATCCATCTGTACTTACACAATTGGAAGAAGTTAAGGCACAACGCATTCAATTACAAAGCCAGTTAGAAGAAGTGAATCTTCAAAAAGAAGAAACCTTACAATCTTCGGATATATCAAATTATATTAATCAGGAAATGATAACAGGAATCTTAAGTGCACAGAATTTTTCTATGCCAGCTGGTTATCTCACCGAGGATGATGTAACGTATTTAACAAGAGTGGGAGATAAGGTACAAAACCTTGATGAAATAAAAGGCTTATTACTGTTTGACAGTGGTCTTGAAGAGGTTGGGAAAATTTATTTAGAAGATGTTGCGGATATATTTGTTAGTGACAATTCTTTGGATAGTTACGCAAAAGTAAACAATAACAATGCTGTTATTTTATCTATTCAAAAACAAACAGGATATGCAACCAGCGATGTAAGTAAGGATTTGCTTGCTTTATTCGATGAACTGGAACAGGAACATGAAAAACTTACCGTATCGGAATTAATGGATCAGGGTATGTATATTGACATTGTGGTGGATTCTGTTCTTAACAATCTTCTATATGGTGCTATTCTGGCTGTTATTATCTTGATCTTTTTCTTAAAGGATTTAAAACCTACGTTTATGATAGCACTCTCCATACCTATCAGTGTGGTATTTGCACTGACACTCATGTATTTTTCTGGCGTTTCCATGAACATTATTTCTCTTTCTGGATTAGCCGTCGGTGTTGGTATGTTGGTGGATAACTCGGTTGTAGTAATCGAAAATATTTATCGACTTAGAAGCAAAGGTGTGAGTCGTATAAAAGCAGCTGTTACAGGCGCAACGCAGGTTGGTGGTGCGATTATAGCATCGACTCTAACAACTATTTGTGTATTTCTACCCATTGTATTCACAGAAGGAATCACAAAAACCTTATTTGTTGATATGGGACTTACCATTGCCTATTCCCTGATTGCCAGTCTGATTGTGGCGTTAACTGTGATTCCAGCCATGGCAGCAGGCATGTTAAAAGAAATCAAAGAAAGAAAGCATCCAATTATGGATCTGCTTATCCGTTTGTATGATAAAGTATTAAGATTTTGCCTACGTTTCAAAGTTCTGGTATTATTATTTTCTGTTATTTTATTAGCAGGTTCCATCTATCTTGCTTATCAAAATGGTTCAGCCTTTATGCCAGCCATGGACAGCACCCAGATAACCGTTGATATTGCAGTATTTCCAGAAACTTCAAAAGAAGAAGCCCAGGAAATTGGTGATGAAGCAGCAGAACGTATATTACAGGTAGAAGGAGTTCGGACGGTAGGGCTTATGCAAGGTGGCAATGTCATGTCATCCTTTATGGGAGGACAAGGCTCTGGACTCAATATGAGTGCCTATGTAATTTTAAGTGAAGATAAAGAACGCAGCAGTCAGGAAATTGCAGAGGAAATCAATGAAATCTGTAGCGATTTAAATGCAACAATTCAGGCAAATGGTTCTACCATGGATATCTCAGCACTATATGGTTCTGGAATTACATTGGAAATCAAAGGAGACGACTTAGAAACTCTTCAAACAATTGCAACCGAGGTTGCGCTTTTGGTATCCGATGTAGAGGGAACAGTCAATGTTTCGGATGGCATGGAAGATGCAGATCCTGCGATAAAAATCACCGTAAACAAAGAAGCAGCCATGGAAAATAAGTTAACAGTCGCGCAAGTGTTTGCTGCTTTGGCAGAGGAACTATCCACAGATCAGGAAGCAACAGCAATTACCTACGAAGATACCCAGGTTTCTATCTTTGTAGAAGATGAAACCATAGAGAAACTGGATTCTATTTCAGAATTGGAACAGTTTGAATTTTCTGTGACAAATGAAGCGCAGGAAGAATCAACTGTAAAATTGAAAGAGATTGCAACCATAACACAAGTACAAGCAGCATCCAGCATCAACCGTGATTCCCAGCAGCGCTATATGTCTGTGACGGCTGACATCGCAGAAGATGCTAACATAGGTATTGTATCAGGAGAAATTGAAACCTTATTAAAGGATTATCAGTTGCCAAATGGTTATACCATCGTTTCCAGTGGAGAAGATGATGCCATTAATGAAGCAATGGTGGAAATGATAAAAATGTTATTGGTTGCAGTTTTATTTATCTATCTGATCATGGTTGCACAGTTCCAGTCCCTTCTTTCACCATTTATTGTAATGTTCACCATTCCACTTGCATTTACGGGAGGCTTTTTAGGACTGTTTATTACAGGATTTGAACTTAGCGTTATTGCCTTATTGGGCTTTGTTGTTCTAGCAGGAATTGGTGTTAATAATGGTATTGTTTTAGTGGATTACATTAATCAGTTGAGAATTGAAGGAATGGATAAAAAGGATGCTTTATTGGAAGCAGGAAAAACAAGAATGCGACCAATATTTATGACAGCATTAACTACAGTACTTGGTCTTTCCACCATGGCAGTTGGTGTAGGTATGGGAGCAGATATGGTGCAGCCTATTGCAATCGTTGGTATTTTCGGTCTTCTTTATGGAACCTTAACCACCTTGTTTGTAATTCCTGTTTTGTATGATATTTTCCATAGAAAGCCTATGCGTGTAATTTCAGAAGAAGAACTTGCATTATACGAAGAACTGGAAGACTAGACAGAAAAGAGGTACAATTTGATAAAGTCATTGGGGTGTATGAAAAAAAACAATACAACGATTCCGATTCCGGAAAAGAAAGCGGCTGTATATAAGGCGGTTGTGGAGTTATACAACGAAGGCAAAAACTTCTCGAATATGACTGTTTCTGAAATCGCATTAAGAGCCGGAATCGGAAAAGGAACAGTATATGAGTATTTTACAAAAAAGGAAGATCTGGTAAAAGACGCCTTAACCTATGAGTGTTTGGCGCAGGCAGAAGCATTTGCCAGTCACGTACTTGCAAATGCAACCTTTGATGGAATTTGTTATGCCATGATGGATTGGCTAGAACTAAACCGAGAAAAAAATCTTTTGTTTCAAAAGATTATGCTGGCAAGGTATACGGAATCTATTAATGAGGTAGCTTTAGAATTATTAGAACATCTGACACTGCATAGTAGCTTATCCACTGTAATTGAAACTTTATTTCAAAAAGGAATAGAAGAAGGCATTATTCAAAAACCCAAACATGATTTTATGAAGAATAGTGCACTGATGATGTTTCTGCTTTTTCCACACTATTTAAATAATAGAAAGATCTATGAATCGCTTACCTTAGAGGAAGCAAAAACAGAAATTAGAAATATGTTCGTGAAAATGCTGAATCCATAAAAAAGTAATGAAAAATACTTTCAAATTTGCTATAATGTTCAAAGACTATAATCTTGCAATACAAAACGTATTGTTTTAGAAAGAGGATTTTGGATATGAAAGTAAATGGGAAAGTATTTTTTTTATTGCTGACATTTGCAGCAACTTTAACAGGTTGTGGCTTTATGGAAACGCAGACGAATATAGATCAGGGAATGAAGGCTGTCAATGAATTGCATTATGATACCGCATCCACGCATTTTGAAACAGCCATTTTGGAAGAAGAAGATAAAGAGTTGAGTTTTCGAGGACTTGGACTTGCAAGCATGGGCAAAGCAGAATATGAAAAAGCTGCAGAATACTTTACGCTCAGTCTGCAGGAATCATCTTTTTTCCCTACAAATCTGGCTTATGATACCAATTATTATCTGGCAAGTGCCTATTTTAATCAAGAAGATTATGAAAAAGCAGTGTCTACCTATGATGGAATTTTAGCACTTCGAAAGAAAGAGCCAAAAGCATATTTCCTTCGTGCTTATGCACTCCTTACGATGGGAAATTACGAAAAAGCCATAGAAGATTTTAATCAGGCAGTGGCACTCAGTCCAAAAGATTATGAGATGCAGATTGATATTTTCTTGAAACTGAAAGAGGAAGGTTACAAAGAAGAAGGCGTTAAATATTTAAGTGCTGCCATACATAATCAGGATAAGAGCATGACGAACTTTGATAAAGGAAGAATATGTTATTATCTAGAGGATTACGAAAATGCCAGAACCTATCTAGAAGAAGCAAGAGATGAGGAAAATGCAGATACGATATTGATGCTTGGTCAGACCTATGAGGCACTGACAGACTTTAATTATGCAGCCAGTGTTTATAATTCTTATCTTTTATTACATCCAAGTGCAAAAGTTTATAATCAATTAGGTCTTTGTAAAATCCACTTAAATGATTATCAAGGCGCTTTGGAAGCTTTTCAGGAAGGAATCAAATTAAATGATAAGGATATGATGCAGGCTTTAAGTTATAATGAAATCGTAGCCTATGAATATCTGACTGATTTTAAAAAGGCAGCATCTTTAATGGAAGCTTATATATCCATGTATCCACAAGATGAAAAAGCACTTCGCGAATATGAGTTTTTAAAAACTAGATAGAAAAGTCACAAAACACTATATATTGTGGAGGTGGTATTTTTAATCCATTATATATAGTGTTTTTTCTTGACCTTTTTTTGGTATAGGTGTAAAATAAATATATTCACGCGGGGGTATTTTTTGTGAGAAAGATTCAAGAAAAGTAAGGAACAGAGGGGGTTTTACAATGCTAAATGTAATCAAACGAAATGGGGAAAGTGCTGCATTTACCTTAACAAAAATCAGTGATGCCATTATGAAAGCTTTTAATGCCACAGATATATCATATAACAATGATATTATTGATTTGTTAGCGCTTCGGGTGACTGCTGAATTTCAAAGCAAAATCAAAGACAATGGAATTCATGTGGAAGATGTTCAGGACTGTGTGGAAAAAGTGTTGGAACAGGCTGGTTATGCAGAACCTGCGAAAGCCTTTATTTTATATCGTAAACAACGAGAAAAAATGAGAACCATGGAATCCACCATTTTAGATTACAAGGATGTTGTAAACAGTTATGTAAAAGTAGAAGACTGGCGTGTTAAAGAAAATTCTACGGTTACCTACTCTGTAGGAGGACTTATCTTAAGTAATTCAGGAGCAGTCACTGCCAATTACTGGTTATCTGAAATCTATGACCAGGAAATCGCCGATGCCCATAGAAACGCAGATATTCACATTCATGATTTATCCATGCTCACAGGATATTGTGCAGGATGGTCTCTCAAACAATTAATCAAAGAAGGACTTGGTGGTATCACTGGTAAAATCACCTCTGCTCCAGCCAAACACTTATCGGTTTTGTGTAACCAGATGGTTAATTTTTTAGGAATTATGCAAAATGAATGGGCTGGTGCCCAGGCATTTTCTTCTTTTGATACTTACCTTGCGCCTTTTGTAAAAGTAGATAAACTTTCCTATTCTGACGTAAAGAAAGCTATCGAAGCCTTTATTTATGGAGTGAATACACCGAGCCGCTGGGGAACCCAGGCACCTTTTTCAAACATTACGCTGGACTGGACTGTTCCTTCTGACTTAGCAGAATTACCAGCTATTGTGGGCGGAAAAGAAATGGATTTTTGTTATAAAGATTGTAAAGCAGAGATGGATATGGTAAACAGAGCCTTTATTGAAACCATGATTGAAGGTGATTCTGAGGGACGTGGATTTCAGTATCCAATTCCAACCTATTCCATTACAAAAGATTTTGACTGGTCTGACACAGAAAACAATCGCTTATTATTTGAAATGACAGCAAAATATGGAACACCATATTTTTCAAATTATATTAACTCTGACATGGAACCCTCTGATGTTCGAAGCATGTGCTGCAGACTAAGACTGGATTTAAGAGAGTTGCGTAAAAAAACAGGTGGATTTTTTGGTTCAGGAGAAAGCACAGGAAGTATTGGGGTGGTTACCATTAACATGCCTCGTATCGCTTACTTATCAACCAACAAAGATGAATTTTACAAACGTTTAAATAAAATGATGGATATTTCTGCCCGTTCTTTAAGTATTAAGAGAGAAGTGATATCAAAGTTGTTAGAAGAAGGCTTATATCCTTATACCAAACGGTATCTGGGAAGTTTTAGCAACCATTTCTCCACCATAGGTCTGATTGGAATGAATGAGGTTGGTCTGAATGCAAACTGGCTACGTGCAGACATGACAGATCCAAAAACTCAGGAATTTACAAAAGAAGTTTTGAATCATATGAGAAATCGTCTGTCAGAGTATCAGGTTACCTTTAAAGATTTATTTAATCTGGAAGCAACCCCAGCAGAAAGCACCACCTATCGACTTGCAAAACACGATAAGAAAAAGTGGCCATCCATACGTACAGCAGGTAAACCGGGAGACACTCCATATTATACCAATTCTTCACATTTACCAGTAGAATTTACACCAGACATTTTTGATGCACTGGATATTCAGGATGAATTACAGACGCTGTATACATCTGGAACCGTATTCCATGCCTTTTTAGGAGAAAAATTGCCAGACTGGAAAGCAGCAGCAAGTTTGGTAAAAGCAATTTCTTCAAACTATAGATTACCTTACTATACGATGTCACCTACCTACTCTATTTGTAAGGAACATGGTTATCTGAAGGGAGAAGCTGCAACCTGTCCTCATTGCAATGAGCGAACAGAGGTCTATAGTAGAATTACAGGTTATTACAGACCGGTTCAAAACTGGAACGATGGTAAATTACAGGAATATGCAAACAGAATCACTTATGAAGTAGAAGAATCATCCATGAAAAGACCTCAAACTACCATGGTTCGCTTAACAGAGCACAATCATCAGATTGATGTAAGTATTGAAAGTCCTAAAGAAGTGAAATATTTATTTGTTACAAAAACCTGTCCCAATTGTAAATTAGCGAAAGATTATCTGAAAGGTGAAAAATATATATTGCTGGATGCAGAAGAAAATCAGGATTTGGCTATTCGCTATCAGATTATGCAGGCGCCAACCTTGGTTATCGTGAATGAAGATCATTTTGAGAAGTATGCCAATGCTTCAAATATAAAGAAGTATGTTGACAGTACAATGCTTACAAATGTATAATTTTTCTAGGATAAACAGGGAGGTAATTTTTTGAGAAATACGATTGTGTATGTAAAGGGAATTATAAAAAAAGAAAACAAGTATCTTGTTTTGAAGAAGTGGATGGATGATCGAATTCCAGATCCTTTTGTATGGGAATTTATTGATGGAGAAGTTAGCTTTGGAGAAGCACCAGATGATTGTGTTCTTCGTTTGATACGAGATCGCCTTGGAGTAGATGGGACGATTGAACGTGTTGTTTATACCTGGTCTATGATGTTAGGAGATACCCATGGGATTGGAATCGCTTATGTATGCAATACGGATAGCGATGAATCTCAGTTTGTTCTGACAGAAGAATATGGTGGATTTGATTGGATCGAAAGAGACCAGTTTGAATATTATATTGAGAATCGTTATGTATTAAAAGATTTGGAAGGCGTTGAACTATAGGGCAACGCTTTTCCTATGGGCATCATAGAATAGATAAAGGGAAGGTAGTAGAAGATGATTCAGAAACTGATTGCAAAAATTGAAACAAGAAATGCTCCGATTGTTGTAGGCTTAGATCCTATGATGGGATTTATTCCAGAACATATTAAAAGCCAAGCATTTGCAGAATTTGGAGAGACCTTAAAGGGAGCCGGGGAAGCAATCTGGCAATACAATAAAGGAATCATTGATGCAACTTATGATTTAATTCCAGCAGTTAAGCCTCAAATAGCCATGTATGAACAGTTTGGTATTGAAGGTCTGATTGCCTATCAGAAGACTCTTGACTATGCCAGAGAAAAAGATTTGGTTATTATTGGAGATATTAAACGAGGGGATATCGGTTCCACTTCAGAAGCTTATGCAGTTGGACATTTGGGAAAAGTTAAGGTAGGAAGTAATTCTTATTATGGATTTCAGGAAGATTTTTCTACCGTAAATCCATATCTGGGCTCAGATGGAATCAAACCTTTTCTTGATGTATGCAGAGAAGAGAAAAAGGGTATTTTTGTATTAGTAAAAACCTCTAATCCAAGCAGTGGGGAATTCCAGGATCAGTTGATTGGGAATCAGCCACTTTATGAAAAAGTTGGAGAAAAGGTTGCAGAATGGGGCGATACCTTAATGGGAGATTCTTATTCCTATGTTGGTGCAGTAGTTGGAGCGACTTATCCAGAAATGGGAAAAACATTACGCAAAATCATGCCTAAAACTTACATACTGGTTCCGGGTTATGGCGCACAAGGTGGTAAAGGAGAGGATTTGGTACACTTCTTTAATGCAGATGGTCTTGGTGCGATTGTAAATTCTTCAAGGGGAATTATTGCAGCTTATCAAAGTGCTCAATATAAGGAACGTTTTACACCAGAAAATTATGCCGATGCTTCCAGACAGGCTGTGCTTGATATGTTAGAAGATATTCAGGGAGCTTTAGCAAAAAAATAAAAATATATAAATAGGAGATCTTGCTTAAGATGGAACAGTACAAACAAGAATTTATAGAATTTATGGTTCATTGCAACGTGTTGAAATTTGGAGACTTTGTCACGAAAAGTGGTAGAAAAACACCTTTTTTCATAAATACAGGCTTTTATAGAACCGGTGGACAACTGAAAAAACTTGGAGAGTATTATGCAAAAGCGATTCATGATAAATTTGGATTGGATTTTGACGTTTTATTCGGACCTGCTTATAAGGGAATTCCTTTAACGGTAGCAACAACGATGGCTATCAGTGATTTGTATGGAATCGATATTCGCTATTGTTCTAATCGAAAAGAAGAAAAAGATCATGGAGACACGGGCATCTTGCTTGGAAGTCCAATACAGGAAGAAGATAGAATTATCTTTATCGAAGATGTTACCACATCTGGAAAATCCATTGATGAAACCATGCCAATCTTAAAATCTCAGGGAGCAAAACATATCATTGGTTTGGTAATTTCTGTGGATCGTATGGAAAGAGGCAAAACAAATGTTAGCGCATTAACAGAACTCAAAGAAAACTACGGTTTAACCACGACGGCGATTGTTACCATGGAAGAAGTTATTGAACATTTGTATCTAAGACCAATTAATGGTAAAATACTCATCGACGAGAACATGAAACAGGCAATTGATGCTTATTATGAAGAATACGGTGTAAAATAACACAAAGTGAGGTATTTTCAATGAATGAGAAAATCTACAAAGTTATGCAAGGTGCAGGTGCATGGAATATTGTACTTGGAATCTGTGCTATTACTCTTGGAATAGCAGGTGGAGTTTTACTGATTATCAGTGGGGCAAAATTAAACGCCAGTAAATCAAAACTTTTATTTTAATGAAGGTAGTCTGGAGGCTGTATGAGCCGCAAACGTAATTACATTTTTACTACGAAAAACCAATCAAAAAAGGCAATTATGGCAACCGCTTTGGGTTTGATATCCTTAGCGGCGGTTATATTGTCTATTTTTTTTACTTATCAACAGAGAGCTGAGGCACCAATCCAGTATGGAAGCAGCTTATTTCTTGCTACGATTTTTGCTATGACAGGCATTGTTCTGGCATTTCTCTCCATTCGGGAAAAGGAGAGCTATCGTTTTTTTCCTTACTTTGGACTAGTTTTAAATTGCCTGGTAGTTTTTATTAACAGCTTTATTTTATTTGCAGGAGCGTATGGATTATGAAAATTGACATGAATCAAGAAGAAATAGAATTTATAAAAGAGCGTTTTTATCTATGCAAAGAACGAATTGAAGGTTTGGAGGGCAAGTGGGAACTTCCAGAACCATATTTAGAATATTTTTCTAGAACAGGTTTATATCTTAAGGAAATGATAGAACTGTTTTTGAATTTGGAACAGTTGGAAGAAAAAAAAGACTGGTTTCAAAAGAAATCCATAGAAACCTTACTAGCAGAAAATCATGTACTTTATCAGGATATTTTAGAAGAAAATTATAACAATAGTTTTACGAATCCCAAAAATGCTGTGGAAAAGTTTGGAGAAACCTATGGGAAGCTCTTTTCGTTTTTGTCCACAGAATTAAGAAGTTTAGTGGTGTTTGCCTATGAAAGTGACTGGTATTTATTTACCATACGTCTAGAACTCTTTTTGGAAATTTATCATAGTTTTTTTGAAGCCTTTGAAGAAGAAAAAGCAGAACCAGATTTTGAAAATATTAGACAAATAATCTATTGGTTCATCAGTGATTATAGTGAAATAGAAGTGGAAAATCGCATTTTAGAACAACTTGATCCTGCAGGAGATTTTACCTATGAGATTATCATGAATCGAGATTTGCATGATCTTAGCTATCTTTTTGAATATGGAGAATATGTGACAGAGCAGGAACTAAAAATGGCGGAGCATATTAATCAGTTAGATGACAGTGTGATTGCAGCCATGGCAGACACCTATACAGAAGGATTTCGTATGGGTTTTGTAAATGGAAACAAGGATTTAAGCCGTAAAAAAGTAGTAAATATTCGATACAGTCTGGGCTTTGAACGAGTTGTGAAAAAGGCAATTGAAAACTTTGAAAAGATGGGATTAAAACCCACTCTTTATCGTGCGGGATACTCTATTTTTAATAAAACAGGGGTAAATAAAGTCGGATTTTTGGGTGCTAATCCGAACAAACAGTTTGACTACGATCATAAAGATGATAAAGCTCTGTATTTTGATAAATTATACATGAATCGTCGTTTGGAAATCTTAAAAACCACCTATGAAAAACATAAAGAACAGGCAGCTTTATTTGCAGGTCCTGCGGTGATTGAGATATTTGGAGAAGCACCTTTTGAACCTGCTCAGAATTCATATGCTTATACCTTATCGGATTTACAGCAAAAGTTATCCGTTGAATTTGCTATCAAAGCCGGAGACATTACCAATCAGTATATTAAGGGAGAAGAAAGAAGTTTTACCATCATTGCCTTTCCTACGCCTGCGATTGGGGATGACTTCAAAGAGATTTTTAATGAAGTGATTCGCATTAACACACTGGATGCCAAGTTGTATGGAGAGATTCAGAATACTATAATTGAAAGTTTGGATCAGGCAAGTTTTGTTGAAATAAAAGGAATGAATAACAATCATACCTTGCTTACCGTAGCACTTCAACCACTTACAAATCCAGAAAAGGAAACCATATTTGAAAACTGTGTTGCGGATGTAAATATCCCGGTAGGAGAAGTGTTTACTTCACCAGTACTGAAAGGAACCAATGGAATTCTTCATGTATCCGAAGTGTTCTTAAATGAACTTCGCTATGAAAATTTGGAAATAACATTTACCGATGGAATGATCACAGATTATCGCTGTACGAATTTTACAACCGAGACGGAAAACAAAAAATATATGAAGGAAAATATTTTATTTCATCATGAATCCTTACCACTTGGAGAATTTGCCATAGGCACCAATACCACAGCCTATGTGGTTACACAAAAATATAAAATGGCAGATAAAATGCCCATTTTGATTGCAGAAAAGATGGGACCTCACTTTGCCGTTGGGGATACCTGTTATTCTCACAGCGAAGATGTAAAAGTGTATAATCCCAATGGAAAAGAAATTATTGCTAGAGATAATGAAGTGTCTCTTTTACGAAAAGAAGATAGTCAGAAAGCGTATTTTAACTGTCATACAGATATCACGATACCTTATGATGAGTTAGGTGAACTAACAGCAATTAAGAAAGATGGCAGCCGAATTCCAATTATTATAGAAGGAAGATTTGTTCTGCCTGGTTGCGAAGAGTTAAATAAGGCTTTTGTTAGATAAAGTGCATGATTTTGCTACAGATAGTCAGTGGAAATCGTAGGTATTAACAATTGACTTTCAAAACAGTTTTTTAGTAAACTGTTAGTAATATTCTGGCTAGCTGTCAGAGGAATTTTTTAGTAAGAGAGGAAAAGAAAAATGGATTACAAAAATGCAGGCGTTGATATTGAAGCAGGGTACAAATCAGTAGAGTTAATGAAGGAACACGTGAAAAAAACCATGAGACCTGAAGTTCTTGGTTCTTTGGGAGGTTTTTCAGGTGCGTTTTCCATGGAGAAGTTTAAAGATATGGAAAAACCAACCCTTGTTTCAGGTACTGACGGAGTTGGAACGAAACTGAAATTAGCATTTTTAATGGATAAACATGATACCATCGGTATTGACTGTGTTGCCATGTGTGTGAATGATATCGCCTGTGCAGGTGGTGAACCATTATTTTTCTTAGATTATATTGCCTGTGGTAAAAATTTCCCTGAAAAGATTGCAACGATTGTAAAAGGTGTTGCAGAGGGTTGTATTCAATCAAGTGCTGCGCTAATTGGCGGAGAAACAGCAGAAATGCCAGGTTTTTATCCAGAAGATGAATATGACCTTGCTGGATTTGCAGTAGGTGTTGTAGATGAAAAAGATCTGATTAGCGGTGTAAATATCAAAGCGGGAGATACCCTGATAGCGATTGCATCTTCAGGAATTCATAGCAATGGATTTTCCTTGGTTCGTAAAGTATTTCCGATGACAAAAGAAACCTTAGATACACATTATGAAGTTCTTGGAAGAACACTTGGAGAAGCTTTAATTGAACCCACTAAGATTTATGTGAAAGCACTTCGCTCGGTTAAAGAAGCGAAGGTTGTTATCAAGGGCTGCAGTCATATCACTGGTGGTGGTTTTTATGAAAATATCCCACGTATGTTACCTGAGGGTATTTGTGCAGTGGTGCATAAGGACAGCTATGAACTGCCTGCGATCTTTAAGCTTTTACAGGAAACAGGACAGATTCAGGATGAAATGATGTATAATACTTACAACATGGGAGTGGGTATGATACTTGCAGTTGATCCAGCGGATGTAGAGAAAACACTTGCTGTGATAAATGCAAGTGGAGAAAAGGCTTGGGTGATTGGAGAAACAATTTCAAATGATAAGGGAGTACAGATATGCTAAGAATGGTTGTCTGTATTTCAGGTGGCGGAACTAATTTGGGAGCCATTATAAAGGCCTTGGAAGAACAACAGATTAAACAAACCAAGATCGTTGGGGTGTTTTCTAATAATCCAAACGCTTATGGATTACAAAGAGCAAAGGCTGCAGGACTAGACACCTGTTGCCTATCACCAAAAACATTTGAAACCAGAGAATTATTCAACCATGCCTTCTTAGAAGCTGTGGATAACTGGAAACCAGATTTGATTGTTCTTGCAGGATTTCTTGTAAATATTCCAACGGAATTAATTGATAAATATCCAAATCGTATTATGAATATTCACCCATCCTTAATACCAGCTTTTTGTGGAGTTGGTTATTATGGACTTAAGGTTCATGAAGGAGTTCTAAGTCGAGGAGTTAAAGTGACTGGGGCAACGGTTCATTTTGTAGATGCAGGTTGTGACACTGGACCAATTATACTTCAAAAAGCAGTGGAAGTATTACCTTCCGATACACCAAAGAGTTTACAGCAAAGAGTTATGGAAGAAGCAGAATGGGTTATTTTACCTCAGGCAATTGGCCTTTTTGCAGAAAACAAAATTCAAGTACTGGAGCACAAGGTAATTATAGAAGCATAAAAGAAACTTCACATAAATGTTAAGAAAGGTATAATAATTAATATGAATGTTTTGATTGTAGGCGGAGGCGGAAGAGAACATGCCATAGCGGTAAGTATCTTAAAGAGCCCAAGAGTAAAAAAATTATACTGTGTACCAGGAAATGCTGGAATAGCAAGCATTGCAACCTGTGAACCAATTTCTGTTATGGACTTTGATCATATCATTGCCTTTGCAAAAGAAAAGGCGATTGATTTTGCAATTGTTGGACCAGATGATCCACTGGTAGGTGGATTGGTAGATCGATTTGAAGAAGCTGGAATCAAAACATTTGGTCCTCGTAAAAATGCAGCACTTCTGGAAGGAAGTAAAGCCTTTTCAAAAGACCTAATGAAAAAATACCATATTCCGACTGCAGCATACGAAAATTTTGACTCTGCAAAAGATGCAATCAACTATCTGGAATCCTGTGATTTTCCAATTGTGTTAAAAGCAGATGGATTGGCGCTTGGAAAGGGTGTTTTAATTTGTGAAACAAAGGAAGATGCCGTTTTGGGTGTAAAATCCATTATGGAAAATAAAGATTTTGGTAACGCTGGCAATCGTATGGTTATAGAAGAATTTATGACAGGTCGTGAAGTATCTGTTTTAGCCTTTGTGGATGGGCATACAATCAAAACGATGACCAGTGCACAAGATCATAAGAGAGCAGAGGATCATGACAAAGGTTTAAATACAGGAGGAATGGGAACTTTTTCACCCAGTCCGTTTTATACAGAGGAAGTAGATCAGTT
The DNA here is from genome assembly GCA_947630125.1 of uncultured Lachnospiraceae bacterium. Lineage (GTDB taxonomy): Bacteria > Bacillota > Clostridia > Lachnospirales > Lachnospiraceae > CANRGO01. The sequence goes on from CANRGO010000001.1 coordinate 53,097, forward strand.
CTGTAAAGAATTTGTTTATCAGAAAACAGTGGATGCACTGCTACAGGAAGGTCGTGAATTCAAAGGAATTATTTTCTTTGGACTTATGCTCACACCCAATGGACCCAGAGTATTAGAATACAATGCCAGATTTGGTGATCCTGAAACACAGGTAGTTCTCCCCCGTATGAAAAATGATTTGTTAGAAGTGATGGAAGCTTGTATTGATGGAACCCTTGATCAGATAGAACTGGAATTTGAAGATAATGCTGCAGTTTGCGTAGTGCTTGCTTCCAAAGGATATCCACTTTCTTATGAAAAGGGAATTCCAATGTCAGGATTTGAAGCATTTGATGGAAAAGAGGAGTACTATTGTTTCCATGCAGGAACAGCCTTAAAGGATGGACAGATTGTAACCAATGGAGGACGTGTTCTTGGAATCACAGGTGTTGGATCAAATCTGATTGAAGCAAGACAAAAAGCATATGAAGCTACAAATTGGATTAATTTTTCCAGTAAATATATGAGAACAGACATTGGAAAGGCGATTGATGAAGCTTAAAAACAGATTGGGCACGTAGATGAAACAGCCCCGGTATTCAAAGGAAAGGAACGTGATTGCATGGATCGTAACATATTAGATTTAGATTATTATCACAGACCAAAAGTTTGTAAGTTATGTGGAGGGGTTATGGTATTCAAAGGAGTAGGTGAATACCAATGTGAAGATTGTAAAGCTGCTGAATATGACGATTATGGAAAAGTAAGGCATTTTATAGAAAATCATAGAGGAGCAACTGCGGCAGCAATTGAAGAGGCAACTGGAGTAAGTCAGAGGACGATAAGACAGATGCTTCGAGAATCAAGACTGGAAGTAACTGCTGATTCCAGAGCATTTTTGCATTGTGAAATCTGTAATGTCAGTATTCGCTATGGTCGATTCTGTAGTAAGTGTGAAACCAATTATCATGCTGCTGTGGAATTACAACAAAGAAAAGAAAAGCAACTTCGTGGCTTTGGACAAGCGACTAAAGGTCAAGAAGGTTCAAAACGTTTTGATCGAAATAAATAATTCTTAGACCGTAGTGGTCGGAAGGATGTAATGATATGAAAAAACAAACAAATCGACATGATAATATGGAAAAGAAATTACAAAATCTTAGTAAGAGAATCAAAGGATTCCTTATAGGTAGTGTATGTGTTTTTTGTTTACTCATACCAATACAGTCATTAGCTGAAAGTGGCACGATTACATCGGAAAGTGTTAATATCAGAGCAAATGCCAATACAGCCAGTACGGTAATTGGAAGCGCGTTAAAGGGTAATACCGTTGACATTATCGGGAAAGTAACTGCAGCCGATGGATTTGTGTGGTATCAGGTTTATGTAGATGCCACAACAAAAGGATTTATTCGTTCTGATATGGTAAGTACCACAGATACTATACCAAATATTACCATTACAACTGCTGAAACTACACAGATAGCAACCATTACTGGAAATGGGGTGTGGGTGAGAAGTGAACCTTCCACCAAAACAGGGACAACATTAGTTAGCTTGGAAAAGGGAATGAATGTAAATCTGTTAAAGTCAGAAGGTGACTGGAGTCATGTTAATTTTGTAAAAGATGGTACTTTGGTGGAAGGCTATATTTGGGCAGATTATGTTTCGCTTGGAGATCTTGATCTCAGTGAACCAGAAATAGAGGAAGTGGTTACTCCGGAAGAACCGAACACTACGGACCCTTTGGAAGATGATTTAGAAACCACAGACCAAAATGCCTATGTTGAGCGTGGTGCTGTGGTCCAAAAAAATGGAGTCCGAGTACGAAGTGATGCATCAACAAGTGCATCCATGGTAGGAAGCGTAGATCAAAACGATGCAGTAACCGTGATAGGTGAAAAGACAGATTCTACTGGAGCTTTGTGGTATAACATTCGATTTGTATTTCTTGAGGAAGAAACCATGGGTTATGTTCGCGGAGATTTTCTGGTTGTAGAAGAAGTAATCGTGGAAGAGCCTGTTGTGGAAGAACCTGTTGAGGAAGAGCCAGTTGTTGAAGAGCCAGTCGTAGAAGAAACAACAGACCCAGTTCTACAACCAGATGGTTCCCTGGTACTGAATGAACCAGAAGAGGAAAAAAGTAACAAAGCACTTATTTGGGTAATTCAGATTCTGATACTATTAGTAATTGCAGGTACTTTTGTTTATTTGAAATTAACAGATTATGTTGATCATAAAGCAGATAAAAAACCGCTTAGAAAAAAAGTCTATGAAAAGCCTAAGAAAAGTTTTGTGAAACAAGTTGCCGTAGAGGAAACGAAAATTCAGGAAAGCCAGAGGATGCAGGATAAAGTTCATACAGGACAAATACCTGTGGTTGACCCCTATGAGCAAATGGAACAGAAAACAGTTAGCATCGCGGATATAGAGGAAGAAGACGATATGGAACTTCTCTTTTTAAATAGTGATTCAATGGAATAAAAAAGGCAACTTGGAAAGCTCTATGAAAATAGGGCTTTTCTGAAACTTAGAAAGGAATCTTAACAATGAATATAAAGAACTATCAAATGCCTGCGGAGTGGGAGATACATGAAAGAACAATCATGGAATGGCCAGTTAAGGATGCCTTAGTATTTCCAGAAAATTATCAGGAAGTAGCGAAAAGCTATGCAGAAGTAGCAAATGCAATTGCGGAGTTTGAACCGGTAACACTTTTGGTTCATGAAGATACCTTTGAAGAAGCGAAACTCGTTTGCAATAAAAACGTGGAACTCTTGATTTTGCCACATAACGATGCCTGGTGCCGAGATAATGGACCAACCTTTGTTTGGAATAAAGAGAAAGAACTCGCTGGTATCGATTGGATGTTTAATGCCTGGGGAGAACGTTTCAAACCTTATGATTTAGATAATCAGGTAGCCGCTAAGATTCTGAATATTCTGAATGTTCCATGCGTATCTGCGGATTTTGTACTGGAAGGCGGCTCGATTCATGTGGACGGAGAAGGAACGCTTCTTACTACAAAGGAATGTTTATTGAACAACAATCGTAATCCATTGCTGTCTCTGACAGATATAGAAGCAAGACTCAAAAACTATCTTGGGATACAAACAGTAATTTGGTTAAATCGTGGATTGTTTGGTGATGAGACGGATGGTCATGTGGATAATGTAGCATGTTTCGTAAAGCCGGGAGTGGTTTTAATTCAGGCGTGTCACGATACTCAAAATCCAAATTATGAGTATTCACATGAAAACTTAAATATATTAAAAGAGGCTAAGGATGCGATGGGAAGAAGCCTTCAGATTGTAGAACTTCCTCAACCACCACGTAGATTTTATGAAGGTGTGGAATTAACTTTGAGTTATATGAACTATTATTTGGTAAACGGCGGACTTATTTTACCGGTTTTTGGTGGAGATGCGGAAAGCTGTGATCAGGAAGTAATTCGTATTTTAAGCAAACTGTATCCAGAACGCCAAATAGTAACAGTAGATGGAATGGGACTTATTAAAGAAGGTGGAAATGTACACTGTATAACCCAGCAAATGCCAAAAGGAAATCATTAAAGTCAGGGGTTTGACCCAGATAAGGAGCAACATGAGATTAGTAAAAGTTGCAGCTACACAAATGAGCTGTTCAGATAATCAGGAACATAATATTCAAAAGGCAGAACTTTTTGTTAGAAAGGCAGCCAAAGAAGGAGCGCAGATTATTCTTTTACAGGAGTTATTTGAGAATCTGTATTTTTGCCAAAAAGAAATTGAAGAACAGTATGCACTTGCAAAGTCTTTAGAAGAGAATAAGGCAATTCTTCATTTTCAAAAAATCGCAAAGGAGTTACAGATCGTTCTTCCTATCAGTTTTTATGAAAGACAAAATAATGCCAGATATAATTCGATTGCTATCATTGATGGAGATGGTGAAATCTTAGGTGTGTATCGGAAAAGTCATATTCCGGATGGACCAGGTTATGAAGAAAAATATTATTTCAACCCAGGTGACACGGGTTTTCGCGTATGGCAAACGATGTACGCAAAAATAGGAGTTGGTATATGCTGGGATCAATGGTTTCCAGAAGCAGCAAGAGCCATGGCACTCATGGGTGCAGAATTATTGTTTTATCCAACAGCCATTGGTTCCGAACCGCATAATGCACAGATTGATTCCAAGGATCATTGGCAGCGTTGTATGATTGGACATAGTGCCAGCAATGTGATGCCTGTAATTGCCAGCAACCGTGTGGGAGTAGAAGTAATCGAAGATTCCAGCATTTCCTTTTATGGTTCCTCTTTTATTACTGATGCTACGGGAGGAATTTTAAAGGAAGCAGATCGAACAGAAGAAACCACGTTGGTTTGCCAGTTTGATTTGGATGAAATAGAAGCATTAAGAACCTCTTGGGGAATATTCAGAGACCGCAGACCAGATTTATATAAGCCCTTATTAACATTTGATGGAGTGAACCAAGTTCAATAACAGGGAAAGGATTGGTGAAACATATGAATCAATCAGACTTAAGTAGGAACTATTATATGTTAGAAAAAGGACCCTTAAGTAGGCAAGGTTATGACTGGTGGTGGCATAATTTTACTGCTTATCATAAAGAAACAGGAAAAGCAAAAGCCTTCTTTATTGAATATTATGTGTGTAATCCTGCACTTGCAGAAAAAGCAGCAGTGCTTGGACAACTTGAAGAAAACAAGAAAAAAGCTAAGAAACCATCCTATGCCATGATAAAAGTCGGAACCTGGGGAGAAGAGCCAAGACAAATTCACAATTTTTATCCAATTGCAGATTTTAAGGCTACAAAAGCTCCACTTACAGTTCAAATTGGCCCATGCAGTCTTTCAGAGGAACATATGAAAGGATTTTGTAAGGTTTCAGAAAATGACAGCCTTCTTCATCCGGAATACATGTGTAATGGGGGTGAAATGAGTTGGGATTTGAAAATAAAAAAGAAAATTCCTTTTCATGTTGGTTATGGAGCATCTGAATTCTTTCGAAAATTGAATGCTTTTGAGATGTTTTGGCATGCAGAAGGAATCAAAACAGAATATGAAGGTGAACTAATCTATCAAGGACAGGTTTATCAGGTGATTCCTAAAAAGTCCTATGGCTATGCAGATAAAAACTGGGGAAAAGATTATACTTCACCCTGGCTTTGGATTAGCAGTTGTCATATGAGAAGTTTGTTTACTGGACGTGAACTTGAAAATTCAGCCATTGAATTTGGTGGAGGTAGACCTAAAGCATTTGGTTTTGATTTGGGTAAAAAAATACTTGGATGTTTTAATTACGAAGGAACAGAGTATGAGTTTAATTTTTCCAGATTTTGGACCGGTGCCAAAGTGGAATTTAAATTTCATGAAGGAAAAAAGGAAAACATCTGGAAAGTGAAAGCCAAAAACCATAAAGCATATCTGACCCTTACCTTACACTGTCCCAAAGAAGAGATGCTCTTAATTCAATATGAAGCACCAAATGGTAAGAAACTTCATAATAAATTGTGGAATGGTGGAACCGGATATGGAGAACTAAAACTTTATCACACCTACAACAAAACAAAAACGTTAATCGATCATATAGCTTTTGAAAACACTGGCTGCGAGTACGGTGAATATGATAATTGATAAAAATTAAATTTGATATATAAATTTTAGCCTGTAATTATAATTCATAAAGAGACCGTTTGTCAGCCATTATTATGAGCGACAACTGAATGAAAATGTGTCTCTGTTGAATTTATAATTTACAGGCTAGACTTTTGTAGTATCCACCTAATTTTATAATTATTTCATAACTGTTTTATTGACAGTGTCAAATAACTGTTATACCATTGTTATAACAGTTTTGATGACTTATGAAAACCTATGAAAGGAGATCCTGTTTATGTTTATTGAAATCAATTTTAACAGCGATGAGGCCATATATTTACAGCTTAGAAATCAAATCATACTTGGGATAGCTACATCCAGATTTCAAGAAGGAGATCCACTTCCATCGGTGAGGCAGTTAGCAGAAGCAATTGGAATTAACATGCATACTGTGAATAAAGCATATACGGTGCTAAAGCAGGAAGGGTTTGTAAAAGTAGACCGAAGACGAGGTGCTGTGATTGCAATTGATATGAATAAACTTCATGCCATTGGTGAATTGGAAGAAGACCTGCGAGTGGTATTAGCAAAAGCAATTTGCAAGAATATATCCAAAGAAGATGTATATGAAATGATTGATATTATTTATGAGGACTACGGTTGCTAATCAGACTGTTAGATTAGAATATGGAGGATATAATATGCCACAATTTACAGATAAAGCAAAAGCTGCTCTACAACAGGCAGAGGCAGTTTCAAAAAAAGAAAAACACCATTATATTGGTAGTGAACATTTACTTTTGGGTCTTTTAAAAGAAGGAACCGGAGTTGCAGCGGCCGTACTTTTAGCCAACGGAATTGAAGCGAAACGACTTCAGCAAATGATTGACGAATTAATAGCACCTGACAATGTAGGTGTAGCGGTTCGTGAAAAAGATGGCTATTCTCCAAGGGCTTTGGCTATTTTGGAAGAAGCACATACACAGGCTAGAAAATTTGAATCAGAAACAACGGGTACGGAACATTTGCTGATTGCGATTCTTCGTGATACAGATAGTGTTGCGGTACGACTTTTAAATACCTTAAATATTCAGGTACAGAAACTTTATGTTGAAGTTTTATTAGCGATGGGACAAGATCCTGCCTCCTTTAAAGAAGAATTAAGCAAACAGTTGAAAAAGAAACCTGCGGGAACGCAGACCTTAGATCAGTTTAGTAGAGACTTAACGGACTATGCAAGAATCGGTAAACTTGATCCAGTGATTGGCAGAGAAAGTGAAATCCAAAGGGTTATTCAGATATTAAGCAGGAGAACAAAAAATAATCCTTGTCTGATAGGTGAACCTGGAGTTGGTAAAACAGCTATCGTGGAAGGATTGGCACTAAGAATTGTGAATAATTTGGTTCCTGATACAGTTAAAGGGAAACGAGTTGTTACACTAGATTTATCTGCCATGGTTGCGGGAAGTAAATATCGTGGAGAGTTCGAAGAACGTATTAAAAAGGTTTTGAAAGAGGTTATGGATGATGGCAATATCATTCTTTTTCTCGATGAAATTCATACCATAATCGGAGCAGGTGGAGCAGAAGGAGCAATTGATGCATCCAATATTCTAAAACCTTCTCTGGCAAGGGGAGAAATTCAGTTGATTGGAGCAACGACCATCTCTGAGTACCGTAAACATATTGAAAAAGATGCTGCCTTAGAGAGAAGATTCCAGCCTTGTTTAGTGGAAGAGCCAACAGAAGAAGAAGCGATACGCATTCTGTCAGGAGTTAAATCAAAGTACGAAGATCATCATAAGGTTACTATAACAGATCAGGCCATTGAAACAGCAGTGAAATTATCCAGTCGTTATATTAATGATCGAAATCTTCCAGATAAGGCAATTGATTTAATCGATGAAGCAGCCAGTGCCTTAAAATTAAAGAAAATGGTCCGCCCTGCCAAATTAGAAGAAATGAAACAGGAAATCATTCAATTATCAGATGAAGTGGAACAGAGTTTACGAGCAAAAGACCTGGAAAATGCAAGGGACGCAAAAGTGAAACTAGAACTACTTCAGATAAAATATGAGAAAGCTGTTAACAAAGATGAAAAGAAACAAAGCGAAACAACGTATCTTGTGGATGAACAGGAAATAGCAGAAGTGGTTGCTACCTGGACAAAAATTCCGGTTAAAAAGCTGGCAGAAAAAGAAAGTGAAAAACTTTTAAAACTGGAAGCATTGCTACATCAGAGAGTAATTGGGCAGGAAGAAGCAGTAACTGCTGTTGCCAGAGCGATGAGACGAGGCAGAGTTGGCTTGCAGGATCCAAATCGTCCAATTGGTTCATTTTTATTTTTAGGACCAACTGGTGTTGGAAAAACAGAGCTAAGTAAAGCACTTGCAGAGGCAATGTTTGGTTCTGAGAGTTCCCTGATTCGTGTCGATATGTCAGAGTATATGGAATCACATTCCGTATCCAAAATGATTGGATCCCCACCAGGGTATGTGGGCTTTGATGAAGGTGGACAATTAAGTGAGAAAATCAGAAAAAATCCTTACTCAGTGGTTCTTTTTGATGAAGTAGAAAAAGCACATCCAGATGTATTTAATATTTTGCTTCAGGTTTTGGATGATGGTCATATCACAGATTCAAAGGGTCGTAAGGTGAATTTCAAAAACACCATCATTATTATGACATCCAATGCTGGTGCACAGAAAATTATAGAACCTAAAAACTTAGGATTCGCTTCAAACGTAACGCAAAAGCAGGAATACGAAGCGATGAAGTCAGGTGTTATGGAAGAAGTTAAGAGACTCTTTAAACCAGAGTTTATCAATCGTATTGATGAAATTATTGTGTTCCATCCATTGAACAAAGAAAATATGAAAGAAATCATTACCCTTTTATCAAAGAATTTAATCAAACGTGCTGAGAAGCAAATGAATATTTCTTTAAGCCTGTCACCAATGGTAAAAGATGAACTGGTAACAAAGTATGCAGATTTGAAAATGGGTGCAAGACCTTTGAAAAGAGCAATCCAAACTGTAATTGAAGATAAGTTGGCAGAAGAAATTCTATCCCAGCGAGTAAAAGCAGGAGATAAGGTTTTGGTTGGTATTAAGAATAAAGAAATTGTTTTTTCAACTAAAAAATGATATATTGAAAGTATTTAAAACAGAGATGCCACATTTTCTATAGGAGAAGATGAAAGGCAGGCAAATTCCCAGGAGGATATAAGAAATGGCAGTTGTAGAACAGTTACTTTGTTCAGAAAATGATGGAACAATTAGTTTTGGAAATCATGTGTTAGAAGAAAAAGCCAAGTTAGAAGACTTTAATCATGGTGGAGATATATATAAAGTAAAGACATTTAAAGCAATGACTAAATTGGAAAAAAATGGAATGTTTTTATATGAATCAGTACCTGGAACCAGTGTGAATCATTTTCAGGAAACCGAAAAGGGACTTGAATTTTTTGTTCAGGGAGATGATGAAGCTCAGATTATTGTTGGTTTAGAGGATAATACAGAATATGAAGTTTTCATCAATGATGAAAGTGTAGGAATTATGAATACAGGTGTCAGTGGAAAATTAAATGTGAGTGTTGATTTTACAGATGTAAACCGTGTACATATTAAGATTGTGAAATAACATGTATGTTGAGACCGGGTGGTGGAAAACTCCCCGGTCTATTTTTTAATGGGGGATTTATGGCGAAAGCAAAAACAACAGTATTTTTCTGCCAGGAATGTGGTCATGAATCGGTTAAATGGCTGGGACAGTGTCCTGGATGTAAGCAGTGGAATACCTTCGTAGAAGAACCAGTTGTCGGGGGTAAAGGAAATAGTGCACATAAAAAGCACACAACAGGAAGCGACCATAATCCGGTTAGCCTTAAGGAAGTAATCATGAGTGACGATGAACGTTGCTCCACAAAAATGATTGAATTAGACCGAGTGCTAGGCGGAGGAATTGTACATGGTTCACTGACTCTTGTAGGTGGGGATCCAGGAATCGGAAAGTCTACGCTGTTATTACAGATGTGCAGAAATATTGCAGACTCAGAAGAAAAAATTTTATATATTTCAGGAGAAGAATCTTTAAAACAAATTAAAATTCGTGCAGAAAGAATAGGTAAATTCTCAGATTCTCTGTTACTGCTTTGTGAAACCGATCTTGCTGTAATAGAAGAGGTTATCAAAAAAATAAAACCTAAAGTGGTGATTATTGATTCGATACAAACCATGTTTTCAGAGGATGTTTCTTCTGCGCCAGGAAGCGTTTCCCAGGTTCGTGAATCCACGGGAATTTTACTTAAGATAGCAAAAGGAAGTGGAGTTTCTATTTTTATTGTGGGCCATGTTACAAAAGAAGGAACCGTTGCGGGACCTAGGGTTTTGGAACATATGGTTGATACGGTGTTGTATTTTGAAGGGGACAGACATGCTTCCTACCGTATTCTTCGGGCAGTGAAAAATCGCTTTGGTTCAACCAATGAGATTGGTGTCTTTGAAATGAGAAAAGAAGGACTGGTGGAAGTTTTAAATCCCTCAGAGTATATGTTAAGTGGAAAACCAGATGGAGCCAGTGGTTCTGTTGTGGCCTGTTCTATGGAAGGCAGTCGCCCTATTTTACTGGAGATACAGGCATTGGTTAGTCGAACAAACTTTGGATTTCCAAAAAGACAGGCAACAGGTACGGACTTTAACCGAGTAAACCTGCTGATGGCTGTTTTGGAAAAAAGACTGCAACTTCAAATAGCAGATTGCGATGCCTATGTAAATATAGCAGGTGGACTTAAAGTGATGGAGCCAGCTTTAGATCTTGGTATCGTATTGGCACTTATTTCAAGCTTTAAAAACAAACCAATTTCAGATCATGTTATGGCTTTTGGAGAGATTGGTCTAAGTGGAGAAGTACGAGCAGTCAGTCAGGTAGAACAGCGTGTGTTAGAAGCAAAAAAATTAGGATTTACAACCTGTATATTACCTCATGCATCGATGGAAAGCCTGAAAAAAATAAAAGAAATTGGAGATATTCAATTAATTGGACTTAAGAGTGTTCAAGATGCATTGAAATTCTTATCATAAGAGGAGGAACTATTTTGTTAAGTAAGATATTATTTTTGGTGGTCTTAATTGCTCTTAATGCGTATTTTGCAGCATCAGAAATTGCTTTGATTTCATTAAATGACAAAAGGATTAAATTGTTAGCCGAGGAAGGGAATAAAAAAGCTAAATTACTTGAACAATTTCTTGGAGAACCCAGCCGATTTTTAGCAACCATTCAAATTGGAATAACTTTGGCTGGTTTTTTAGCCAGTGCGTTTGCAGCAGAATCCTTTGCAGATCCAATTGTAGAGAATCTTATTGAACTGGGACTTACGATACCAGAAACAATTATTCGCTTAATTGTAGTCTTACTTATTACAATTATTCTTTCTTATTTTACACTGGTTCTGGGTGAACTTGTGCCCAAACGTATTGCTATGAATAAGGCGGAAAAAATTTCATTTGCTGTAGTGCGCTCACTTATTATTTTGTCAAAAATAACCAGCCCTTTTGTGAAACTACTTACAAATTCAACGGATTTTTTTGTAAGACTTTTTGGTGTGGATCCAAATTCCTCAGTTGATGAAGTGACAGAAGAAGAAATTCGTATGATGGTAGATGTGGGTGAAGAAAAAGGGGCTATTCATGAACATGAAAAAATCATGATCAATAATATCTTTGAGTTTAATAATAAAACTGCTGAAGAGATTATGACCCATCGAACAGAAATGGTTGCTTTTCCTATTAATATGGAAATTGAGCAGGTTCTTTCACTTTTGAAAACAGAACAGTATTCCCGTATTCCTGTGTATGAGGAAAGTCTAGATAATATCGTTGGAATTTTATATGTGAAAGATTTGCTTCAGTTAATCGGGATTTGTAATCTTTCGGAGTTTCAGTTGGAAAATTTTATCAAAAAACCTATATTCGTTCCTACCCATAAAAAAATAGATGAACTTTTTCTAAACTTGAAAACAGTAAAAAATCATATGGCTGTTGTAATAGATGAGTATGGTGGAACCGCTGGAATCGTAACCATGGAAGACTTGGTAGAAGAAATTGTTGGTAATATTTCTGATGAATATGACGAGGAAGATGAAATTGAAATTAAAAAAATTGAAGAGGATGTATATGAAATCAATGCTTTGATTTCTCTGAATGATATGAAACAATTTTTTCATATGGACTTTCCCTCAACAGAGTATGAAACTCTCAATGGTTTTTTGATTCATCTGTTTGGCTATATACCACCAAAAGACCAAATTAGTGAAATAAACTATGAAAATCTTTATTTTAAAACACTGGTAGTGACAGATAAAAAAATTGATAAAGTACTTGTACAAGTACTGCATAATAAAGAAGAATAGGGAAAAGAAGTTCGTGGATTATTCCATGAGCTTCTTTTGTTTGAATTGCGCTTTGTCAAATATTATGTTAAAATTAACTATATTTTACAGCAATTACGATTAAATTGTGTTGTATGTGTACAACTTTTGGCGAAATATGGAGGGGTTCCATGGGAAAGAAAGAAAAAAAAGGAAATCATAAGACTGTTAATAAGGGTATAAAAGAAAAAAAATCACTTAGCATAGGTGGAAAACTAATCTTACTACTGATTCTTGCAATAGTGGCTTTGATTTCATTAAGTGTTTTATCGTATAATCAGGTTACAAAGTTACAGTCCTTACAGAACGAAAGTCATGATAGAGCTGTTGAGGCTGAGCGGGTTTTGAATGTAAAACATGGATTAAATGGCTTATATAGTATCGCCGCGGATGCAATTATCAATGGATATTCAGAGGATTTAAATGCGGAATATACAGCCATTAGGAAGCAGGTTTCTGCTGAACTTTTATTAGTAGGAGATTCTGTTGATTCATCAGAGGATGTTGGTCTGATTAGTAAAGCCTTAAGTCTTTCTAATTCGTTTACAAAGATTGTTACGGATGAACTATTTCCTGGTTTAAAATCAAAATCTTTATCAACAAGTGATGTCATAGCACTGGATGGAGAACTTGACCAATTAAAAGCAGATTATTTTATTGCGGTTGGAAAATTATCTGAGAATCTGGCAAAAGTAAATATGGAAGCAGATGCAGCCTATGAAGAGATAAGTACCCAAGGAGTCATAAATGCAATTTTAATCACGGTGGTGGTGTCAATTATTCTAAGTTTGTTAATGCTTTACATAAGAGGAAGCATAACTAAACCATTGAAAAAAGTAACCCAAATGATTCATAAACAGGCAGAATTAGATTTTCGGGGAAGTAAGGATAAGAGTATTTTAAGATTAAAGAATAAGAATGATGAAATTGGAATGATGATAAAAGCACTTACAACTATGGAAGAAAATGTAAGAGACTTTGTTCAAAAGACCAATGAGGTAACCAGTCAGGTGGCGAACTCTTCAAAGGAATTATCAAAAGTTTCCAGCCAGACAGCCTCCACCTCAGAAGAAATATCAAAAACCATTGAGGCAATTGCAGATGGTGCAGGGGAACAGGCTAAGGATACAGAATTATCAGCCGGAAATGTTCAGGAACTAGGTAAATTATTAGATCAGGATGCTAGTTATCTCGAAGGACTGAATAAAGAAACCAATGAAATTGATCAAAAGAAAAATGATGGCTTTACCATATTAAAGGAGTTAAATTCTAAAACGGAGTTGAATAATCAGGCTGCTGAGAGAATTTATAATATTATCGTAGAAAATAATGAAAGTGCGGTGAAAATTGAAACTGCAAGTTCTATGATTCAAAATATTGCTTCACAGACTAATCTATTGGCACTTAATGCAGCAATAGAAGCTGCAAGAGCAGGAGAAGCAGGTAGAGGATTTTCGGTTGTTGCAGATGAAATTCGAAAACTGGCGGAACAGTCGGATAGTTTTACCAAAGAAATTATGAAGGTTATTGAAGAACTGAAGCAGAATTCGCAGACAGCAGTGGATCAGGTTGAAGAGGTGAGAGAAATCGTAAAATCTCAAGCTAAGAGTGTTCATCATACGGAGCAGAAGTTTGATCAGATTGCTCTTTCCATAGAGAAAATCAAACAGATGATTCTAAGTTTGAATCAGTCATCTAAGATTATGAATGAGAACAAGGCAACCATTGATGAATTAATGCAGAATTTAGCGGCTATTGCCCAGGAAAATGCAGCAAGTACAGAAGAAGCATCAGCATCCATTCAGGAACAAGCCAATGCAATTAATGAAATTGCAAATGCCAGCAATCAAATGGAACAGATAGCAGAAGAACTTGCAGAAGTAATTCGCAAATTTACAGTATAAAATAAGAAAAACCTGTCTTTTACTTTCCCTAGCAGTAATATTAGGGAAGCAAATATGACAGGTTTTTTTGTGCTAGATGGATAGTGAAGATATCCATTGATCCAGGTTTCCAGCTGGAATTGGCTTTGAGTAGAAGTAGCCTTGAATTTTATCACAGCCATTTTTCTTTAGGTATGCGACCTGATCAGCAGTTTCAACACCCTCTGCAACGATGGTAAGTTTCATTTTATGACCTAAGTCAATGATGGTATCAGCCAGATTGATTTCAGAATCTGGGTCCGTGATATCATCTATAAATAGCTTGTCTACTTTTAAGGTGGATATCGGTATATTTTTTAAATAAGCAAGAGAGGAGTATCCAGTACCAAAATCATCCAAAGCAATGGTTACACCCAGAGCCTGTACAAGCCGTAGTTTTTCTGAGATTAATTCTACGGACTCCATAATTACGGATTCTGTTATCTCAATTTCTAACAAATGAGGAGGAAAATCCAGTTCACTTAATACTTCATGAATCATGTTGACAAAATTTTCCTGGAACAACTGAATGACAGAGATATTTACGGAAATTTTATACTGCTTTTGTAACCTGGTATTTAACTTTTTAATAAAATGACAGGAATTGCGGAGAGTCCATTCGCCAAGAGAAATAATAAAACCAGTTTCTTCTGCAATTGTTACAAATTTATAAGGCGAAAGGAAGCCAAGTTCCGGACTGTCCCAGCGAATAAGAGCTTCAAAACCATCAACTTCACCAGTTTGTGTTATGACCTGTGGCTGATAGTAAATCATAAACTCTCCATTGTTCAGTGCTTTTTGGAAATAACGTTCAATGTTTATTCGCTCCAGAATATCATCTTTTATAGTTCCGTTAAAGAAGAGAAAACCATTTTTGCCACTTTTTTTAGCTTTATACATAGCCATATCGGCATTTCTAAGCAGGGTATCCACAGTTCTGCCATGTTCTGGAAACATACTGATTCCGATGCTTGCTGTTAAGGTTAGGCGATTTCCCTGAATTCGAAAAGGAGCAACAAAGAGTGAAAGTATATTTTTAGAAAATAACTCAGCCTCTTCTCTGGATTTAAGCTGATGCACAACAAATACAAATTCATCTCCACCTAAGCGGATTAACGTGTTATTCTGATCGCAAAGTTTTTGAAGCCGTAAGCTGATAACCTGTAGTAATTCATCACCTGTATTATGTCCCAGTGCATCGTTGATGTATTTGAAATTATCAAGATCAATAAAGTAGAATGCGCTTTCTTCTTTTTGCTGATTTAAATCTGATTGCACTTCCTCATATAAATATAAACGGTTAAAAAGACCGGTCAAACTATCATGATGGGCTAATTTAAATAATTTCTGACTGTATTCTTCCAATTGCTGATGCGCTTCTGAAAGTTCTCCATACTGTCTTCGGATTTCATCTTCTGTGGCTGTTAATTCTTCATAGAGCTGAGACAGTTCTTCATTGTTCTCACCGAGTTTATTTTTTAATCGTCTGATTTTACCAATATAGAACAGTAAAATTAATGTAAATAGAAGTAATAAGAAGAAAACAAAAAGGACACTTAAAACAAGAGAGCGATAAGTCTTATAAAACGAAAACGGTTCGTTTATGAGCACAGAGTCTTCAGGAAGATCGTTTATGGTAAAACCATATTTTTCAAGAAGCATATAGTCGAAGGTGTATTGATTGGTTCCCTCTGTAATAATAGGAAGCGAAGATGCCTCTTGTCCCGAAAGAATTTCAAGTCCTAACATAGCCGCTTGTTTTCCCTGAAGGTAACCGATGGTTAGATAACCACCAAAAATTCCTTTGTTAATTCCAAAATCGTAGAGATGATAGAGGGGTACCTGTGACACAGCTCCCAGTTCTTCACAGAATTGTTCATGTTCAATATAGTGCCCATCTGCGTCAAAGGAATAGGTAGTGATTAAAAAGGTTGCCTCCGGACCAGTACTTTTTACGGTGTCTATAATTTCCTCGGCTGTCATATTGTTCATGGAAATAATATTTAAATTAGGGGCTATCACTTTTGCTGCATCGATACAAAGTTTGCCAGTGGAAAGACCACTTTCGCTATTGTCATAGATTAAATAGAGAGTTTTTAAGTCAGGATTTAACATAAGTGCAAGCTCAATTGTTTTCACAGGTTCAATGACTTCCATAACACCAGTATAGTTGTCAATGGAACTATCAATTTCCATAATGCCTTCTGAATTAATACCAGAAAAAACAATCGGAGCATCAGAAAGAAAGTCTTTTCTGTAAAGACTGGCGAATTGAAAGGTGATATCGTCTGTGGTAATGATAAGATCGATTTCCTGGTTTACATATTTATATTGTAACTGCTGATACGCATGTTCTAAAGTGGTAGAATAAGGATATCGTTTCCAGTCCAGGTATTCGGTGGAAATCGTATAATTGTAACCATCCTCCTGAAACGTATCAAGAATTGCCTGGGTTTGATCGTCGGTCCATGTAAATCCTGGCTGATAGGAATTTAATATAAGAATATGTTTGTTATCAAGGTATTGTGACGCTTCCGTAGGAACATAAGAAAGCATTACAAGAAAGAATAGAAGCATTAGAAACAAGGATACTTTTTGTTGTTTAATCATAGGTCCCTCACTATTTTTCAGATTTTTATTCCCCTTACATGATTGTTAATAATTCCCTTTTTTCTATTTTAACTGATAACTTAGAAAAATAACAGAAATTTTTATAAGCATTTTTTTTAAAGACGTTTTATGTTACTATATTGAAAACAGCAAAATATGGAAGGAAAATACAAATGCGCTTTATACATCTGTCGGATTTACATATAGGAAAGAAAGTTAATGAGTTTTCTATGTTGGAGGACCAGCAATGGGTGTTGACCCATATTCTGGAAATTATAGATCAAAATAAAATTCAGGGAGTATTCATTGCAGGAGATTTATATGACAAAGCCGTTCCGCCTTCGGATGCGGTGGCTCTAATGGATCATTTTTTAACTAAATTGGTTGAACGCTCCCTCTATGTGTTTATCATTGCGGGTAATCATGACTCACAGGAACGTATCAGTTTTGCATCCCAAGTTTTGAAGTCTTCCAAAGTCTTTATTGCAGGTAGTTATAAAGGAACAATAGAAAAAGTAAAGGTTGAAGATGAATATGGACCTCTTACAATCTCTATGTTACCATTCCTAAGACCCGTACAGATTCGAAAATACTTTCCGGAGTTAGAGATAGAAACTTATCAGGATGGTATGAAAGCAGTTATTGAACAGGATGAATTCGATTTGATACAGAGAAATATCTTGATGTTGCATCAATTTGTAACTGGAGCCCAGACCTGCGAATCAGAGGAATTATCGGTGGGTGGAATAGACCAAATCGATGGAAATCTTTTTGATGCTTATGATTATGTGGCACTGGGACATATTCATAAGCCTCAAAAGATCCTTCGTGAAACCATGCGTTATTGTGGAACGCCCTTAAAATACTCTTTTTCTGAAGCTTCTCATGAAAAAAGTCTGGTAATTGTTGACATTTTAGAAAAGACAAACGTAAAGGTTCAATTAATTCCACTGCAGTGTCTGAGGGATCTAAGAGAAATCAAGGGCACCTATATGGAATTAACGAACCGTTCTTATTATGAACATACGAATATTATGGACTATTTGCATATAACACTAACGGACGAAGAAGATATACTAGATGCTGTTTCCAGATTGCGGGGAATATATCCCAATATTATGAAGCTGGATTATGATAATCAAAGGACAAGAAGTGGACAAACCATGGAAGACCTTGCTGCAACGTTAGATAAAACACCCTTTGAATTGTTTAAAGAATTTTATGTAACACAAAATGGGCAGGAAATGAGTCCTGAACAGGAAGATATTATTTTACAGTTACTGGAGGAAGGAGACCGAATTAAGTGAAGCCATTAAAATTAATGATATCAGCATTTGGTCCTTATGCAGAGCAGATAGAGATAGATTTCACACAATTGATGACAGAAGGTTTATTTTTAATTACTGGAGATACTGGTGCTGGAAAAACAAGTATTTTTGATGCGATCTGTTTTGCTTTGTATGGAGTTGCAAGTGGAGAAGTTCGAGACCCCTCAATGCTAAGAAGTAAATATGCAACAGGACAGAGGGGAACCTTTGTGGAACTTTATTTTCTGCATGGAGATAAAGAATATAAAATCAGGCGGAATCCTGCGTATGAGAGACCAAAGACCAGAGGAGAGGGATTTACAACAGAACTAGGGGATGCTACTTTTTGGATAGGAGATAACATTATTAGTGGTTCTAAAAATGTAACCGATGCCGTAACGAATCTTTTAGGGGTTGATTTTCAACAGTTTAAACAGATTGCACTCTTAGCACAAGGGGATTTTTTAAAACTTCTTTTGGCCGACACAGTAACCAGAAGTGCGATATTTCAAAAGATATTTCATACAGATTTGTTTAATTACTTACAGGATAAATTAAAAGAAAAGGCAAAAAGTTTACAACTTCAATACGAAGAGCAGATTCGAAGCATCAGACAATCCATTGATTCTATTTATTGTGTGGAGGATCGTGTATATTTTCTTGCACTTAAAAAAATTAAAGACCAGGGTAATTTTTTCCAAATGCAGCAGGTTTTAGAATTTTTAAAGGAATTGATACAAGAAGATACCTTGTCCCAAAAAAAACAGGAAACGGAAGTAAATGATGAGAAGGGGCGTTTGAAAGTTCTTTATGAAAGAGCTACTTTAGCAAAACAGATTTCAATAGCAAGAGAAAAATTTTCAGAAGCCTCCATTGAGATAATGAAACAAAAAGAAGCACAAGAATTGCTATCTGTTAGTTACCAAAAAGCCAAGTTGCAACAGGAAAACATTGAACAATTAATTAAAGAAATAGAAATACTGAAAAATCAGCTGAAACTTATGGAGGACTTAGAAGAACAGGTAGTTAAGCTAGAAAAATCAAAAAAACAGCAGGATGAATTATCAAGCAATCTTACAATAATGAGTGACAGTAAATCACAGATTGAAGATCAAGTAGAAGAAACCAGAAAGAAACTTGACGCCTTGAAAGACGTGGATGAAGATATTGGTATTAAAAAATTACGACAATTAAATTTAACAAATAAGAAGCAGCAGTATGTTAACCTGAAAAAGGAATTGGAAATTCTGGAAACAACACAACACCAGCTGGAGCAGGTTCAAAAAAAATATACAGATGCTTTGGAAATAAAAAACAAAACACAGGATGCCTATCAAGCCATGGAAAATGCTTTTTTAAGTGAACAGGCGGGTATCCTTGCAAAGCATTTGGAACAAAATCAACCCTGTCCAGTATGTGGTTCTCTCAGTCATCCTCAAAAAGCAGTCTTATCCGACGGAGCGCCGAAGGAAGCAGAATTGGAAGAAATGAAGAAGGAACTGAATCTTGTAATGGAAAACGCTGTGTCACTAAGCAGAAAAGCTGCAGAAGTTCAAGGAAATCAAAAACAAAAACTTGAAAAACTTCACGAATCAGCAGCTCTGTTTTTTGAGACTTACACCATGGAGAATCTTCCATCGCTTTTAGAGCAAGGGTTAAAGTCTGTTCAAGAAGAAGAAGCTTTTTTAGAAAAGGAATTAAAGGATATTCTTGAAAAAAAAGTGATAAAAGGCAAACTGGAAAAGGAACTACCCTTATTACAACAAAAAGAGCAAGAAATCTCTATAAAAATACAAACATATCGAGAACAGTATTTGGAATCTAAGATGGAATATGAGCATCAGAAAAAGACGATGGAATCTCAAAAACAACATCTTGACTTTGCAGAAAAAGAGAGAACATTAGAAGCAATCAGAGAAAAAACTGCTTTAAAAATAAAGATTGAATTGGAGTTTGATAGGGCAAGAAAGGAATTAGATCAATGTGAAAGAAGTATTATTTCCTTAGAAACTCTCATAAAGGAATTGCAGAAGCAGATCTCGCTGGATGAGGGTTCTGATGTAGTAGAGTTAGGAAATAGCATTGATTTGTTAGAACAGAGAATCAAGGACTTAAGCAAGAAAAAAGAAGTATCAGCAGGCTATTTGCGACAAAACACCTCCATTTATCAGGAATTAAAGGCAAAAGGAAATCAAATGGAGGAGATGGAAATAAAATTAATGCAAATGAAAAATCTTTCGGAAACAGCAAATGGGAATCTGAATGGAAAAGAAAGAATCAAATTAGAAACCTATGTTCAAATGCTTTATTTTGAAAGAATTATTGCAAGAGCAAATAGCAGATTGATGAAAATGAGTGCCGGTCAGTATGAACTGATTCGGCAAAAGAGTTCAGAAAATAAGCAAAGTCAGACTGGTCTGGATTTATCTGTTATAGATCACTATAACGGAAGTGAGAGAAGTGTGAGAACACTGTCGGGAGGAGAATCCTTCCAGGCCGCACTTGCCTTGGCGCTTGGTATGAGTGATGAAATTCAATCTATGGCAGGGGGAATCAGGCTGGATGCCATGTTTGTTGATGAAGGATTTGGCTCACTTGATGAAGAAGCGTTGAGTCAGGCAATTAAAGTGTTAAATGGTTTGACGGAAGGCAATCGTATGGTTGGAATTATTTCTCATGTAACAGAACTAAAGATGAGAATTGAGAAACAAATACAGGTGAAAAAAGAAAAATCCGGGGGAAGTTTTGTTAAAATTGTTACCTAGCCTAAACTAGGTGCAAATTTCCCCGTTTTCTTTTCGGTTACAACGCTCGTCAATTTGGTCACGGAATGTTTCTATATAAGAGGCACCAAACTGATGCATCAGCTCAAGAATTGGGATGATGCGACTTCCAACCTCTGTGATTTCATATTCTACTTTGGGCGGTACGGTTGGATATACATGGCGGTAGATTAGATGATCTTCCTCAAGACTTCTTAACTGTTTTGTTAACATCTTTTGTGTAACGTCAGGCATTTTCTTTTGAATCTCATTAAATCTTAGAATTTTATTACTTAGGAACCACAAAATCATTATTTTGCGCTTGCCTGAAAGTAGTTTATATGCCAAAACCATAGGACATATATCATCCTTCAGGCAAGTTTCTCTCATAAAGCAGTTCTCATGTTTTTTTTCATTTTTATTCATAGAATGTCACCAATCCCTTTTCTGTTTCCGTTTAATGTAGTATAATAATTACATATTTAAATTCATTATACTATAGTTTCTGTTACTTTTATCCAATTTTATGTTTTTTTTATATATAATTTATAGATTTCCTATGGAGTTACTAGCCAAAGGTATCCTCAAGGAAACTATAGAACTTAAAAGTACCTACTTGTATAAATGCAGGATACTATATAAAATTGGAAAATAGTATGTTTATGCTTAAAAGTATGCTCAAATTTGTTAAAAGTTTGACAAAAACAAACAACTAAGGAGAATGTTGATGAAAAAAAGAGTTGTTATTGTTGGCGCAGGATATGCAGGTATCCTGACTGCAAAAAAATTAGCAAGAAAGTTTAAAAAAGTCAGTGATGTGGAGATTACAATTATCGATAAAAATCCATTTCACACGATGTTAACCGAGCTTCATGAAGTGGCTGCAGGCCGTGTGGATGAAGACAGCATTAAAATTAGTTTGAAAAAAGTTTTTGCTGGAAGAAAAGTTGATGTAAAACTTGATAATATTACAAGTTTTGATTTTGAAAAAAAACAGGTTATCGGTGAAGAAAACACGTATGAATATGATTATTTGGTGTTATCAGCTGGAAGTAAACCAACGTTTTATGGAGTAACCGGAGCAGAGGAAAATACCTTTAAATTATGGTCTTATGATGACGCAGTTTTATTAAAAGAACATATTTTAAATATATTCCGCAAAGCTGGTAGAGAAAGAAACGAAGAACAAAGACGTAAAATGCTAACATTTTACGTGGTTGGAGCTGGCTTTACCGGTGTTGAAATGATCGGAGAACTTGCTGAGTATGTTCCTTTTCTTTGTGAACAGTATGGAGTTGAAAGAAATGAAGTTACACTGGTAAATATTGATGGTCTGAATAGACCTATCCCAAATCTGCCAGAAAAATTATCAAATAAAGTAAGCAAACGTCTACATAAAATGGGAGTTGAACTTTGTCTGGAAGCACCCGTTGTTGAAGTTGGAGCTGATTTCATCACTTATAAAAAAGATGGAAAAGATGTAACGAAACCTGTATCTACTGTAATCTGGGGTGCTGGAATTCAGGCTTGTGACATTTCAGAAAGCGCAGCAGAATGCATGGAAAAACAACGTGGAAACAGAATCCAGGTAGATAAATTTTTAAGATCAACCACCAACGAAGATGTGTATGTAATTGGTGATAACATGTATTTCGTTGCAGAAGGTGAACAGGCTCCAGTTCCACAGATGGTGGAAAACTGTGAACAAAGTTCTCATACAGCAGCACATAATATTGTTTCTCAGATAACAGGAAAAGGTAAAATGGAAGAATATAAACCAGCGTTCCACGGAGTAATGGTTTGCATCGGTGGAAGATATGGGGTTGCCCATGTTGGATTACCAGGACACTTCTTTAGTCTGCCATCCTTCCTTGCCATGTTTTCAAAGCATTTTATTAATATTATTTATTTTATACAGGTACTTGGTTGGAATAAGGTGTTTAACTATATTAAACATGAATTCTTTACCATTCGTAATTGCCGTAGTTTTGTAGGTGGACATTTCTCAAATCGTACCCCTAGCTTTTTATTGGTACCAATTCGTTTCTGGCTTGGAGCTGTCTGGCTATTTGAAGGTATTATGAAAATCGTAGAAGGTTGGTTTGAGGCACCTAAATTAACTGGATTTTTCGGTGGAGCAAGATCATGGTATGACAGTATTTTAAATATTGGCAACACAACAGCTCAGGTTGCAACTGACGCAGTTAGTGCAGCGACCGGTGCAACTGACGCAGTTAGTGCAGCGACCGGTGCATCTGAAGCAGGAGCAGTGGTTGTTCCAACGGGAGAAGTACTTATTAACTTTGATATTCTTGGACTGATTAAAATCTTATTTGTAACTGGAAAAGATTTAGCGGAATCGAAAATTGGTGATTTTGCATTACTTTTAGATATACCAGTTATGAATTGGTTTGTTGACACAGTCATTCTTCCAAATGATGGAATGCAGTTATTTATGCAGATTTTCATTGTAGTAGCAGAAATTTTAATTGGACTTGCACTTATGGGTGGTTTATTTACTACACCAGCAGCAGCATTTTCACTTGTTTTACAGTTTATGTTTATTTGTACAACCGGTCTGTATCTTGGAACCTTCTGGATGATATTTGCAGGTATTGCAGTATTAATCGGAGCAGGCAGAACCTTGGGACTTGACTATTATGCAATGCCACAACTAAAGAAATTATGGAAGAAACTTCCAATCGTACGTAAATCATATTTATATCATGATTAATAGAAAAGAAATTGGGTGAACCTATGGAGATGTTTACATATGAGAAAGCGCTTGAGCAGGTGAAGCAGGAAATAAACCAAGCGCTTACCAGGTCTCCCCGTATGATTCGTGAGTATCTGACCCATTTGACTTTATCCCAGGGGAAAATGATACGTGCTGTTTCGGTTTTAACCGCTGCGCTTGATCAGGATGGTTACTGCAGTTATGAAGCAATTCGTGTTGCAGCAGCTATTGAAATTATTCATTTATCATCGCTTGTACATGATGATATTATTGATAACGCTGATTTACGCAGAGGACATGAAACATTACAGAAAAAATATGGGAAGAGAACAGCCGTAATCTGCGGTGATTATCTCTTAAGCCTGGCCTTAAAAATGATTACAAACCTAGAACATAAAAATAAGTATTTGGAAATACAAATACCAGATTATATTAGCAAATTATGTCTTGGGGAGTTAAATCAACACATTAATAATCATAACTTAGATTTATCTATGTTTGATTATATTAAAATTATTGGTGGAAAAACTGCTGCACTTTTTGAAGCCTCTTTTTTTGCCGGAGCTGTAATTACTGGTGAATCTCAGAAGAATTGTAAAAAGTATGCAAAAATCGGGTACTATATTGGAATGATTTTTCAATTAATGGATGACTGTATGGATTTTGAAACCACAGTAGAAACCATGAAAAAACCGGTGCAGTCGGACTATGAACAGGGTGTTATCACCTTGCCTTTGATTTATACATTTTTTCAGAAACCAGAATTTGCAAGAAAAGCAAAAGTAGAAGGTATCAGTCGAAATGAAATCAATCAGGCTGTTGAAGATGCAAAAGGACTGGGGTATACCCGTTCCATTGTTACTCGCTATTATAAAAAAGCAGAAAAACTTATACAGTCACTTTCCCTGATAGCGGAGAAAGAGGACAAAATGTTAAGTATTTTAAACAAATCAGCACGAATGATTGCCTGACTTGATAAGAGAAAGGAATTAGAAGTTTATGATACAGAAATTTTTCCGCTATACAGAATTAAGAACAAAAATCACTAGTATTTTTACTTTTTTCATGTCACTTGCATTTTTGTTTTATCAAAAAGTGGAGATTGACTGGTATAAAACAGGTATATTTTTTCTGGGAATGCTTGGTTTTGACTTAACAACAACAGCAATTAATAATTACATAGACTCGAAAGATAA
The DNA here is from genome assembly GCA_947630125.1 of uncultured Lachnospiraceae bacterium. Classification (GTDB taxonomy): domain Bacteria; phylum Bacillota; class Clostridia; order Lachnospirales; family Lachnospiraceae; genus CANRGO01. The sequence goes on from CANRGO010000001.1 coordinate 77,637, forward strand.
TGGACAGGCATTGGAATTTAAAAGAAAGACCTCTTTGTTTATTATCTATGGGTTATTTGCATTTAGCACTGTGTTTGGCTTATACCTTGCATACATGACCGATTTAATCATTCTTCTGGTAGGTGGAATTTGCTTTGTTTGTGGGATTTTTTATACCTATGGACCCTTGCCGATTTCAAGAATGCCGCTGGGAGAATTGGTTTCTGGTTTCTTTTATGGAATGCTAATTCCCTTTATTATTTTTTATATATCCTATCCAGAAGGAACTTTTCTGGAATATAGTTTGAGCCTGGAACAAGTATCCTTAACATTAAATGTAGTTCCCTTTCTGGTATTATTTTTATTATCACTGATTCCTTTTTCAGTAACAGCCAACATTATGCTGGCAAATAATATTTGTGATTTGGAAAAGGATATTCTGGTAAAGAGATATACATTACCATATTACATTGGAAAGGCTGCCTTGCCATTATTTGTGGGGCTGTATGGATTATCTTTTATATCATTGATTCTGATGGTCGTATTTCAGATTCTTTCCCCTATATGTCTTGTGGCCTTACTTGTGGCAGTTCCAGTTTGGAAAAATATACAGCGTTTTCTTCAAAAACAGGAGAAAGCAACAACCTTTGATATTTCCATTAAGAATTTTATTTTCATAATGGGAGCAGTAACAGTAGTGATTTTTATATCAGCAATGATTTAAAAATAAATTTTATGATGGTGTCATTTAAATGGCAGAAAACGGAGGATAAAATGAAAAAAATCGTATCGTTATTACTTGCTATAGTTCTTGTAGTAGGTACACTTACCGCTTGTGGTAGTAAAAGCGAACCAGCAAAAACAGGTCTTGCTGTTGTAACATCCGTGGGGAAATCAGCAAGTGCTGGTGAAGAAGATGGATTAGCTCAGGCAGATTCTACTATTGTAGCTGTTTTAGTTGGAGCTGATGGAAAAATTCTTGCATGTGATATTGATGCAGCTCAGACAAAAGTGAACTTCTCAGCAGAAGGTAAACTTTTAACAGATGTGGCTTCAACATTTAAATCAAAACAGGAATTAAAAACTGAATATGGAATGAATGCAGCTTCTTCTATTGGTAAAGAATGGAATGAGCAGGCAGATGCTTTTGCAGCATATGTAGTTGGAAAAACAATTGAAGAAGTTAAAAGCATCGCTGTAACTGAAGAAGGTGTTCCAACAGACGCTGATCTTGCAGCAACTGTAACTTTAAAAGTTGGTGGTTTTATTGCAGCTGTTGAAAAAGCAGTAGCAAATGCTAAAGAAATCGGAGCAAACAGTGATGATGTTCTTGGTCTTGCTGTAAATACAGAAATCTCTAAATCAAAAGATGCAACTGCTGAAGAAGCAGGTCTTGCACAGATTTATTTAACTTACTCAGTTGTGACAAAAGATGGCAAAGGAAAAGTAACCAGCTGTTTACTCGATGCATCTCAGGCAAATGTAAACTTTGATGCAACTGGTGTTATTACAACAGATTTAGCTGTTGCACTTGCTACAAAACAGGAACTTGGCGCTGATTATGGAATGAAAAAAGCGTCTGCAATTGGTAAAGAATGGAATGAACAGGCAGATGCATTTGCAGCATATGTTGTTGGTAAAACAGCAGATGAAGTAAGTGGTATTGCAGTAGATGGAGAAGGACTTGCAGCAGATGCAGACTTAATCAGTTCTGTAACTGTACATGTTGGTCCATTTATCCAGGTTGTTGGTAAAGCTCTTGCAAATGCAAAATAAGAGTTGTTCTTGACGAATAATCACAAGAACTTTATAGTATGATTAGTACCCAGATTTTGGGGATGCATCTCTTATATCAGGATGCATCCCCATTATTATCGGTACTAAAAATGAGTTGGAGAAAAAAACTGTGAAAAAAATACGAAACGTGATGCTGATAATGGGCATAATGATCGTTACACTGACAGCTTGCGGACAACCAAAGAAAGAGCGTTATGAAGCAAGTTTTTTAGAATTGTTTGATACGGTAACAAAAGTCGTAGCATACTCGGAAAGTAAGGAAGAATTTTCCAGTAAAATGGATTTGATATATGCTGAACTGGAAGTATATCACCAGTTGTATGATATTTACCATGATTACGAAGGAATTTCTAATATCAAAACAATCAATGATCAGGCTGGAATTAGTCCGGTTAAAGTAGAACAGAAAATTATTGACTTATTATACTATGCAAAAGATATGTATGAATTAACCGATGGAGAACTTAATATTGCATTTGGAAGTGTTCTTCGCTTATGGCATGAGGAAAGAACTGCAGGAATTGATAATCCTGAAGATGCAAAACTTCCAGATCCTGAAACATTAAAAGAGAAAGCTCTGCATTGTGATATAAATCAAATGATTATTGATGAAGAAAATTCAACTGTTTATCTTTCTGACCCAGACATGCGCCTTGATGTAGGTGCCATTGCAAAGGGCTACGCAACAGAGATGATAAGCCGTTATATGATAGAAATTGGTTTGGAAAATAGCATGATATCCGTAGGGGGAAATGTACGAACTATGGGAATGAAGGTGGATGATAGTATGACTCAGCAACCATGGAGTGTGGGCATCCAGAATCCCGATACCAGTAGTGAAAATCAAACCTTGTATATCTTGAATCTAAGTAACCAATCCTTGGTTACCAGTGGAGTTTATGAACGCTATTATACTGTAAATGGAAAGCAATACCATCACATCATTGATAAAGATACGCTGATGCCAGCCAACTATTATGAATCCGTATCGATTATTTGTGAAAATTCAGGCTTGGCGGATGTTCTCTCGACTTCCATTTTTAATATGCCTTATGAGCAGGGAGCTGCCTTAATTGAACAATTGGAAGGAACTGAAGCCCTTTGGATTTTAAGCGATGGAACACAGAAGAAAAGTGATGGATTTGATGCTTTGATAAAACAATAGGAGTATATTGTGAAAAAAAATGATATAACATTAATTGCTATCATTGTTGTGATAGTTATGATATTCTTTGTGTTTTACGCATTTCAAAAAGAAACAGGAAGTACCCTGGTGGTGACTGTAGACGGTGAATTCTATCAGGAATATTCTTTGCATGAAAATCAAACCATAACCATAGAGGATGAAGATGGTCATAAAAATGTGTTTGAAATAAAAGATGGTGTTGCAACTATGATAGAGGCAAGTTGTCCAGATAAACTCTGTATTTCGCAGCGTCCGATTTCATTTAATCATGAAACCATCGTATGTTTGCCGAATAAGGTTGTTTTAACTGTTGAAAATGCAAAAACTAGTGAAGTTGATATGATTAGTCAATAGCGAGGAATCAAAATGAAAACAAAACATGTGGCAACATTTGGTATGTTGATTGCTCTTGCCTTTATTTTAAGTTACATTGAAACCATGATACCTGTAATGATACCTGTCCCTGGTATTAAGTTAGGACTTGCGAATCTGGTGGTTTTGGTTGCGCTGTATAGTATGGGTTTTCGAGAAGCTTTTTTATTATCCATGATTCGAATTGTGTTGGTTGGGTTTACCTTTGGAAGCCTTTCCACCATGTTATTTAGTTTTGCAGGCGGTATTTTAAGTTTGACTTTAATGGCAGTTTTTCAAAAAAGTAAACTGTTTTCTATGACAGGGATTAGTATATTAGGAGGCTTAGGACATAATATAGGTCAGATTTTAGTGGCAATGCTTGTTGTACAGAATCTAAACCTGGTCTATTACTTACCAATTCTTATGATATCAGGTTTGATAACTGGTACTGTGGTAGGTCTGGTAGGAGCCTTGATTGTGAGAAGTCTACGTAAGTATCAACCTTTAAAAGAGTAAAGTTGGCAGAGTTTTATAAAAAATTCTGCTTACTTTATTTTTTTTTCAGATTTTTTGGCCTATGAATTCATACGAGGTATGCTATACTTGTGCTAAATAGGAAAATTATGAGGAAATAGAAAGGAAGGGTTAAAAAATGAATCAATTACAAGAATCTGCTTTCAAAGATTTACAGATTGCTGGAAAAAGTTATTATTTTTTTGATATAGAGGAACTTGAAAAAATGGGGTATCAAATTCATAAATTACCCTACTCCATTCGAATTTTATTAGAATCCTTACTCAGGCAAATGGATGACTATACCATAAACATGGAACATGTGGAACGCCTTGCAGGTTGGAAAAGTGATAACAAAGAAGCAGTAGAAATACCTTTTAAACCCTCACGTGTTATTTTACAGGATTTTACAGGTGTTCCGGCAGTGGTAGATCTGGCTAGTATGCGAGCAGCAATTGCAACCTATCTAAAAGAGAAAAATCAACTTGAAAAGCAAGATAAAGAAGCAATGAATGAAGAGATAGAAAGACTGGTTCAGTTAATCAATCCAGAAGTACAAGTGGATTTGGTTATTGATCACTCCTTACAGGTAGATTTTTATGGAAATAAAGAAGCGCTGGATGACAATTCCAGATTAGAATTTGAACGCAATCAGGAACGTTATGAATTTTTAAACTGGGCACAAAAATCCTTTCAGAATTTTTCCGTAGTTCCGCCAGCGACTGGTATCGTTCATCAGGTTAATTTGGAGTATCTGGCAAAAGTCGTGATGCAGAAAGAAGTTGGAGATAAAACCATTTTATATCCAGATACATTGGTAGGAACTGACTCTCATACCACCATGATCAATGGACTTGGCGTCCTTGGCTGGGGTGTTGGTGGAATCGAAGCAGAGGCAGGTATGCTAGGACAGGCATCCTACTTACCTCTCCCAGAAGTAATCGGTGTGGAGTTAACTGGAAGCCTGCCACTGGGAGCAACAGCAACTGACCTGGCATTGAAACTCACACAGATTCTTAGAAGCTATGGAGTGGTCGACAAATTTGTGGAATATTTTGGAGAAGGTGTAGCAAGACTTTCTCTTGCAGACCGGGCAACCATCGCAAATATGGCTCCTGAATATGGAGCGACCTGTGGCTATTTTCCTGTAGATGAAGAGACCGTACATTATTTAAAACTGACAGGTCGAAGTGATGAACAGATACAATTGGTTGAAACTTATTTTCGTGCCAATCATTTATTCCAGGATTATCAGCAGTAACCAGAATATATAACCGTTATACAGTTAGATTTATCCACTTTAAAACCATCCTTGTCAGGGCCAAAACGTCCTCAGGATCTGTTGCATTTAGAAGAAATGAAAGAGGCCTTTGATAAAGCAGTTGTTACAGAAATAGGGGTCAGCGGATATGGATGCGATAAGGCAGAACTTGAGAAGCAGGCCTTTGTACATACCAAACAGGGAAAAGAGTTTACTTTAAAAACGGGTTCTGTATTAATTGCAGCCATTACATCTTGTACGAATACCTCAAACCCCTCCGTAATGCTAGGAGCAGGGCTTCTTGCAAAAAAGGCAGTAGAAAAAGGTTTGAATGTTCCGGACTACGTAAAAACCTCACTTGCTCCAGGGTCAAAAGTTGTATCAGGATATCTTGAGGCTGCTGGTCTTCAATCCTATCTGGATCAGTTGGGATTTCAGGTAATCGGTTATGGCTGTGCAACCTGTATTGGAAACTCGGGACCTTTGATGGAAGAAATTGAGGAAGCAATTGTAAAAGAAGATTTATTATGTGCCTCAGTATTATCTGGAAATCGTAATTTTGAAGGAAGAATTCATCAGAAAATCAAGGCAAATTACCTGGCATCACCACCACTTGTGGTAGCATATGCTTTGGCTGGAACCGTAAGAATTGATTTGCAGACAGAACCGATTGGCTTTGATCAGGACCAGAATCCAGTTTATTTAAAAGATATCTGGCCAAGTGCAGACGAAATTACAGAAGCGGTGTCTTCTTTTGTGAAACCTGAATTATTCCAAAGTAAATATACAAACCTTTATCAAAGCAACGATAACTGGAATGCGATCAAACAAGAGCAAAGCAGTTTGTATCAATTTAGCGATGACTCTACCTATATTAAAAATCCTCCTTATTTTGAAGGGTTTTCTTTAGAAACACGAAAGCTACAAACAATTACCAATATTAAGCCCTTGGCAATATTTGGAGATAGCATTACCACAGACCATATTTCACCAGCGGGTGGCTTTTCAGTAAAAACACCAGCAGGAGCCTATTTATTGAAACAAGGTGTTTTCAAAGAACAGTTTAATTCCTACGGTTCCAGAAGAGGAAATCATGAAATTATGATGCGTGGAACTTTTGCCAATGTGAGAATTCGCAATAAGATGGCAGATGGCATGGAAGGTGGATATACAAAATTGGTAGAAACGGAAGAACTTATGGATATCTATAGCGCCAGCATGGAATATAAGAAGCAAAAACAAGCCCTTATGATTTTAGCTGGTAAAGATTATGGCATGGGTTCCTCCAGAGACTGGGCTGCAAAGGGACCGAATCTATTAGGAGTTCAGGTGGTTCTTGCAGAAAGTTATGAAAGAATTCATCGCTCCAATCTGGTGATGATGGGAATTCTCCCTTTACAATTTTTACCAGGAGATTCTGTAGAAAAGTTTCAATTAACAGGAGCAGAAGAATTCTCCGTTATAGTTCCTGCTGAGCAAAAACCTCAGATGAAGGTTCTTGTGGAAGCATCTGAACAAGGCTCTTTAAAGGCAAGTTTTTCAGCAATTCTTCGCTTTGATTCACAGATTGACTTTGATTTTTATAAACATGGTGGAATTTTACCTATGGTTTTAAGAGAAAAATTAACCGCTAACAAATAAAAGAAAAAAGATGGAGGAGGCTATCACAATAGCCTATAAAAAAGATGGATATTGAAACACTTATGAGTAATCATCAGACATTTTTTGAAAAAGGAAAGACAAAGGATTTTTCGTATCGAAAAGCAGCCCTTGATCGCCTAAAAACAACCATTAAAGCACATGAGAAGGACATCATGGAAGCTTTGCATTTAGACCTTGGAAAATCCAAAGAAGAGGCGTACTTAACAGAAATCGGAATGGCTTTAAGTGAGTTGGATCATATACGGAATGGATTTGAACGTTGGGCGAAGCCTAAAAAAGTCAGAACAGAACTTTTTCAATTCCCTGCAAAAGGAATCCTGGTTCAGGAACCATTTGGAACAGTACTTGTTATGTCTCCATGGAATTATCCTTTTCTACTATGCATAGATCCGTTGATTGGTGCTATAGCAGCAGGTAATTGTGTGGTATTAAAACCATCCGCCTATTCACCAGAAACATCTCGTGTCATTGGAGAAATTGTAGCAGAAGCCTTCGACCCAAAACATGTAAGCTGCATCCAGGGGGGACGTAACGAAAATGCGCTTTTATTAGAGCAGAAATTCGACTATATCTTCTTTACTGGCGGTGGTGTGGTTGGACGTATGGTAATGGAAAAAGCCGCGGTGAATCTAACTCCGGTATCTTTAGAATTAGGTGGAAAAAGTCCTTGTATCATAGAAAAAACAGCGAACCTAAAAGTAGCAGCAAAAAGGTTGGTTTTCGGAAAATATTTAAATTGCGGACAAACCTGTATTGCTCCGGACTATGTGTTTGTGGATGAAACCATAAAAGAAGAATTTTTGCAGTATGTAATTCATGAGATTCAAAAAATGTATGGTAAGAATCCTTTGGAAAGTTTGAACTATGGAAAGATTATAAATAAAAAACATTTTGAACGTCTGCTTGGATTAATACCTGCTGACCGTGTACTTTATGGTGGTACAAGCAACGAAGCAACCTTACAAATTGAACCTACGATTATCGATCAGGTGAAAAGTGAAGATGCCATTATGCAGGAGGAAATTTTTGGACCATTGATGCCAATTTTATCCTATAAGAGCCTGGATAAGGTGGAAGCTTTTATTAACAGCAGACCAAAGCCACTGGCATGTTACGTGTTTACGGAAGACAAAGAAATTCAGGAACATTTTATGAAACAGGTATCCTTTGGTGGTGGCTGTATCAACGATACCATTATGCATGTAGCTTCGAAAAACATACCCTTTGGTGGAGTTGGAAATAGTGGAATGGGTTCCTATCATGGAAAGAAAAGCTTTACCACCTTTAGTCATGAAAAAGGTATCTTGAAGAAAAGTACATTTTTTGATCCAGCATTACGTTATCGTCCATATAGCAAGCTAGATTTGAAGTTTGTAAAACTATTTTTAAAATAGGAGGTGTTTCTTATGAAAGCCATTATTGATGTTTCAAATTTTACAAAAAAATATGGAAATTTCACTGCAGTTGATGATATCTCCTTTCAGGTTGAAGAAGGAAGTATTTTTGCTTTCTTAGGTCCCAATGGAGCAGGGAAAAGTACCACAATTAATACCTTATGTACCATTTTTGAAAAGACAAGTGGAACTTTGGTGATAGATGATAAGGATGTTTCTAAGCAAAAGGCAGCTGTGCGTAAAGCCATAGGTGTAGTGTTTCAGGACTCCACCTTGGATGCTAAAATGACAATCGAAGAAAATCTGAAAATGCATTGTGTATTTTATCAGGTACCTGAGAAGGAAGTGGAGGAACGTATTCACTTTGTATTAAATCTGGTTGATTTACTACCAGAACGTAAGAAAATGGTGGGAGCCTTATCCGGAGGAATGAAGCGTAGAGTAGAAATTGCAAGAGGGTTGATTCATTATCCAAAGGTTTTGTTCTTAGATGAACCTACCACTGGATTAGATCCTCAGACTAGAGCACATATCTGGGAATATATCGTAAAACTCCAGAAGGAGAGAAGTATCACCATATTTTTAACCACTCACTATATGGAAGAAGCGGAAATATGTCAGAAGGTAGCCATTATTGATGGGGGAAAGATAGTAGCCCATGATACACCTTATGCCTTAAAGAAGCAATATACCAGAGATAAAGCATTTATAACTACTAAGGATATGGATGCTTTGGAAGTTGCACTTAAAGAGTATTCCATCGATTATGAAAGAAAAACCACGTATTTTAAAGCAGACGCTCAAAATATGCCAGCCCTTTTACAGGTGATTGGAGAACAAAAGGATTTGATTACGGATTTGGAAATTAAGAAGGGGACTTTTAATGATGTGTTCCTTGAAATTACTGGACGTAAAATTCGAGAAGAAGCTTAAAAAGTTCAGCAATATGTGAGGAGGAGTTGTATGAGTACTGTATTTGCATTATGGAAAAGAGGCTTAAAAGCCTTTGTAAGAAATCGGGTTAGTTTGGTCTTCTCACTTATTTTCCCATTTTTCTTTGTCTATGTATTTGGCGCAATTTTTAAAAATGAATTTATTGATAATCCGGTAGCTTATATGCTTTCGGGTGTTATTATCACTACAGTATTTGAAAGTTCCCTGAACCTTGCATCCTCCACGGTGGATGATATGGTAAGTGGATTTATGAAGGAAGTTCTGGTTTCTCCAGTTCATCGAATTCATGTGGCTATGGGACAGATTCTATCTGCTTCAACAGTTTCTACTTTGCAAGGTGTATTGATTGTGATTCTAGGCCTTTTTATCGGCATTGAATTTACTTCCATATTAACACCCATCTTTGTATTACTTGCCATGATTTGTGTTGGAATCGTATTTTCAGGAGTGGGTCTGTATCTTGCAACCGTGGTTCGTAATGGACAGACATTTCAAATCGTGAAAACAGCCATTGCTATGCCTCTGACTTTTATTTCAGGAGCATACATTCCCTTATCACTATTACCAAATACTCTGAAAATCATTGCCTACATCAACCCTATGACTTATGCGACAGCGTTCTTTCGTATGATTGTATTGGAAAAAACAGGGCTTTCAGCAGAACAATTGGTAAATGAAGGTTTGGCAATTGAAATTAATGGTTTTATTATTACCCCATTCTTTTCTGTTATGATAATCCTTGGAATCGGTTTGATTTTTTTAACCCTTGCCACCAGATCTTTTGTGAAAACTGATTTTTCCAGATTAAATCGCAGTAAAAATGATGCCAATGAACTTTGGAGTTAAGATTTCCCCTTTGACAAGATTTCCCCTTTGACTTGATATAAAAGTGAAGAAGTAGTACAATTAAAAAAGGTATTTGATATCAATAAAAATAGGGCGGTTTATAAATATGGGGAAATTTATGAGCAGACAACATAGAACAAACAAGAGTGCCAGACTTAATACGATGAAGCTAGGCACTCCTTTCTTTCTGTGCATCTTTCTTATGGGCTGTGTTTCTGATGCGCCTGTGGAAGTGAAAGAGAATGTTTCTATCGAGTTTGCAGGTCTTGATCGGTTATTGGAAGAGGAAGAACTTGTAGCAGAGGAACTTGCAGCAGAAGAATTAGAAATAGAAGAGGTTGAAGAAAGGCAGGAGACTGCTTTGGTGTTGGTACAAGTGCCTTCGATCCAACAGGATTCTTCAAAAGAAGATTTAGGGTCTTTATTTTATTTGGGTAAGGAATATCAAATTATTCAAGTAGATGGTGGAGACACCAAAGGTGAACGGGAGGCATTGGCAGCAGTAGATATCGGGTATGGCGACCGAATTTATTGGGGTTTAACCAATGAATATGGTCAATTGGTGTATGTGCTTGCAGAGCAAATCATTCCACAAGATGAAGAGAGCGAAACTGTAAATGCCAATGGCCGATATTATGATGAAGAAGCTTTTGTTCCGGGTACTGAAACAAAGCAATTTGATCAGGGTCATGTGATTGCTGATTCTTTGGGTGGTGTTGCAAATGCCTATAACATTACGCCACAGGATAGTGTGCTAAATCGTTCAGGTGATCAGGCCTATATGGAAAAATCAATCAATTACGGTGGAGGCTGTACTAATTTTGTTGCTGTTATTACCTATCCAGATACCAAAACTCAAATTCCAAGCAGATATCAAATTACGTATATCTTAAATGGAAGTGAAATCAAAGAAGATTTTCCAAATGAAACACCGGAAGTAGCTGTGCAGGAAGTGGTCAAATCCGAGGATGGAAAAGAGGAACTTGCAGTAGCAGAGGTTGCACCTGTTGATGTTGCAACACAAATAGCAGCAATTGATACCAATGGAAATGGTCAGGTAACCATTGCAGAAGCCAGAGCAGCTGGTTTTCAAATGCCAATTTATTCCAATCACTGGCTCTATCCATATATGCATGATGGAGATGGAGATGGAAAAGTTGGAGAATAGGAGTTGTGGATGAAACAAGGAGATACCATTGCCTTAGTCTGTTGTTCCAATGGACAGCGAAGGGGTTATGAAAATAGAATACAGGACCTGATAAAACAGTTTGAGGACATGGGCTTATCTGTTTTAAGCAGCCTCTATCTTTATGAGGATCAAAGAGAGCTAACTGGGAATGGTGAAAAACGTGGAAAAGAGCTTATGGATTTTTACGCAAATCCTAAGATAACTGATATTTTTGATGTTTCAGGTGGAGACCTTGCAAATGAACTATTACCCTATTTAGACTATGACCTAATTCAACAGGCCCCTATTATTTTTTGGGGCTATAGTGATTTAACAACACTTATCAATGCAATTTATAAGCGAACAGGAAAGCCATCAGTTTTGTATCAAGTAAGGAATCTCCTCTATCATCAACAGGTAGAACAAACTGCAGACTTTATGGAGTATATGATGTTATTAGAAAAGAAGCCAAACCTTATCAAGCAATCTGGCTTATTTTCTATACAAACTATATTTTTACAAGGAAAGAGCATGAAGGGTATTGTGCTGGGAGGGAATATTCGCTGCCTCTTAAAACTGGCTGGAACTCCCTATATGCCAGAATTTCAAAATGCTATTCTTTTACTGGAATCCTATTCTGGAAATGTTCCCCAGTTAATCACCTATTTTGCACAGCTAAAGCAGATGGGTGTGTTTAATGATATTTCAGGAATCATACTTGGAACCTTTACAGAACTTATGCAGGAAGAATCTTATGAATTAATCTATGAAGTATTAAAAACGTTTATTCCAGAGAATCTTCCAGTGGCGTATACACCAAACATCGGACACGGTACCGATGCAAAAGCTATATGGATAGGTGCAGACATGACGCTGATAGGATAGGAGTTTTCATGAAAAAATACTTTAAAGTATTTCGTATTCTGGTATTTGTCTTTATAATTAGCATCTTTGTGATATTTTTGTTACCACTCATAAAACAAGAAGAGAACACAGGAAAAATACTTGTGGGAATTGTAAAACTTGTTTTAGGAGAGGATGAGTTCAGTGTATATGATCGAAAAGGTTCCTTGGAATTTTATATATCAAAAAATGAGGAAGAAAGTTTTGAATACTTGAATAATCTGATGGAGAAAAAAGGATACGTGTATACAGAACAAATGGGATCTGGCTATATTTTTGCCCATGATTCTGAAGATGAAAGTGTTGTGGTTAGCAGAAGACAATTTAGTCGTTTTTTTGTACTTTGGATGGTTCCTTAGAACTAAGAAAGAGATGAAAAAAACTCTTAGAAAATCAATTTAAAGACTAGACAATTCAAAAGGTCTTATGTTATAATTCAATTCGGCGGTAAAAACCAGCCATGGATTTATAATTTTAAATTTATTAGAATCCAAACCCTAGGGAAATAGTACAGCGGTAGTGCGGCGGTCTCCAAAACCGTTAACGGGGGTTCGATCCCCTCTTTCCCTGCTATATAGTAATTGTGAGAAAA
>CANRGO010000002.1 GCA_947630125.1 uncultured Lachnospiraceae bacterium
TTCAATGATGAAACACCAAAATTAATGCCTATATCTGAAAAAATAAACAATACTTTTTTGAATTCCAAATTTAAAGAGGATTTTAAAAAGGAATTTGGCGATATTTTAATTACAAAAAAAGAGGAAGAATTAAGAACAATCAGCAAAAAAATCATCCTTGATATGGTAAAAGAAGGAAGTATCAGTCAGGCATATTCTAAGACTGTTGCGGAATGTAAAACAGTTTTTCAGGGTGAGGACTGTAATTTTTATGGACTCTTAAAACACATGCAAAGTACAGACCGCACACTTCGAAAAGAAGCATTCGAAGCCTGGGCAAAATTGTATGCATCAGTAAGCGGTACATTGGATAAATATTATGACAGATTAATAAAACTTCGCGTTCGTATGGCAGAGAAATTAAATTTCGCAAGTTATACAGATTTGGCTTATATTAGAAGACAACGTTTTGACTATAATCAGGAACACGTTGCTAATTTTCGTAAACAGGTTCGCGAAATCATAGTACCTGCCTGTGAGAAATTATATGAAGAACAAAGAATGAAGTTAGGCGTTGACACCTTGTTTTACTATGACGAGTCCTTGATTTATCCAGAAGGAAATCCAACTCCTATAGGAAATACAGAAGAGATGATTCAAGCTGCAAAACAGATGTACCATGAATTGTCGAAAGAGACCGGAGAGTTTTTTGATTTTATGGTAGAGCATGAGTTGTTTGATTTGGAGACAAAACCAAATAAACACCTAGGTGGTTACTGTACATTTTTACATGATTACAAAGCACCTTTTATCTTCTCTAATTTTAATGGAACAAGTGCGGATGTTGATGTTTTGACACATGAAGCTGGACATGCTTTTCAGGCTTATGCCGCAAGCAGAGTTTTAGATATGGCTGATTTAATGCATTCCACCAGTGAAATCAATGAAATTCATTCAATGTCCATGGAACATTTCACATATCCATGGATGGATAAATTTTTTGGAGATAAGGCAGATGAATATAAAGCTGGACATTTAAAACAGGCTTTATGTACAATCCCTTATTTGGTTTCTGTGGATGAGTTCCAGCATCGTGTATATGCGAAACCTTCGATGACTGCAAATGAACGAAGAAAAGTATGGCATGAGATTGAACAAACCTACTTACCATGGCGTAATTATGATGGAAATAAATTTTTAGAAGAGGGTGGTTTCTGGATGCAGAAACAGCATATTTTCTTATACCCATTTTATTATGTAGATTATGCATTGGCTCAGATGGGAGCATTTGAATTATATAATCGCATGAATGAAAATAAAGAACAGGCATGGGCAGATTATTTAAGACTTTGCCAGGCTGGTGGTAGCAAGGGATACTTTGAACTGTTGAACGTTGCGAATCTTCACAATCCATTTGAAGATGGGACTGTGAAACTGATTGTGGATGGAGTAGTGAATTCCATCGAAGAACTAAACAAAAAATTAAAGTAAAATTTGACTGGGAAGATTTCTGCATAAGCAATTGCGGAAATCTTCTTTTGTATAACTTCAGAAATTATTAAGAAAACCTTCTATTGACTATGCTGTCACCCTATCATACAATCAATATATAGTATTAAACGAACATTTTACATATAGATTCTGTATCAGGCAGGAGAAATGGAGAGGGAAATGAGAATAGTTAAAAAGTTAAGACTACTGGGGTTATGCATGGTATTAGGATTCGGGTTTTCAGCTTGTGGGAGTAGTGAAAAAGCAGAAGAAGTAAAGACACCTGAATTTGTTTATACTGCTGAGTATAAAGATATGCCAGAAGGTGTAAATTCTTATAATGCGAAGCTAGCAGGAGGAAAAATTTATTACACAAAAGGTATCTTTGATGAAGCAACTCAAATGTATACAGAAAACTTTTACTACATGGATCTCGTAACTGGTGAAGAGGCACAAATTCCATTTCAAAAAGAAGAAAATGAATATGTTACTTCGTTTTCGGTAGCAGAAGATGGAAGCCTTTATATATTAGGTAATAGTTTTACTTATGAAGAAGAATCAGGTAACTCTACAAATGCCTTCAAGTTAACAAAATGCATGACAGATGGAACTGTTGTTTATGAGATTGATTTATCAGATTTACTTGCAGGAGAAGAAAATAGTTATATTCAGAATATGCAGATAGATAAAGATGGAAATATTTATCTGACCAATGGTGATAGTAAAATTTGGCTACTTAATAAAGATGGTGTGCAAACAGGAATTATTCAAGTGGATAATTATATTAACACGATGGGAGTTACCAAAGAAGGTACGGTAATCGTTACCATGTACGGTGCTGAAGGAATCGAAGTGAAAGAAGTAGATTTTGCCGGTAAAGCATTTGGACAGCCTATAACAGGACTGGCTTCTGGCAATGGAAATATGATGATTGCACCAGGTCTTGAGCAAGGACTTTTGGTAAGCAATGGAAGTACTTTGCTTTCATATGACATGGTATCTAAAACATCAACAGAGATTCTGCAATGGATTAACAGCGATATTAATTATAATAATATCAGAGCGTTTTCTGCTTTAAGCGAAGATCAAATTGCAGTTGTAACAGAGCGATACAGTCAAGATGGATCGACGTCTGAAATTATTATTTTAACTAAAAAACCATATGATTCAGTAACAGAAAAAACCATCTTAACCTATGGAACATTATATAGTGATGATAGAATAATCGAAAAAATTATTGATTTTAATAAAACCAATGAGAAGTATCGAATTGAAGTAAAAGAGTATGGCATTGATGACTGGGAACAGGCACAGGTTCAGATGAATGCAGATATTTTGTCAGGAAACGGACCAGATATATTTAGTTTATCCTATGGAGCTAGCATCGAATCCTATATTAATAAAGGTGTATTTGAAGATTTAAATCAGTATCTGGAGAAAGATACACTGATTAAAAAGGAAGATTACCTAGAAAATGTATTAAATGCCTATGAAGTAGAGGATAAACTTTATGCAATTATGCCAAGTTTTACGATAGGAACCATCATGGGAAAATCTTCATTGATTGGAGATCGAGAAAGCTGGACGATTCAGGATTTGATTGCATTTGCAAAAGAACAACCTGAAGGAACAAAAACATTTGAATATGCAACAAAAGATTCCATCCTTTCTACGCTTTTGATGTATAATGTTGAAGAATATATTGATTATAAAACAGGAGAATGCTCCTTTGATTCGGAATCCTTCATTCAGATTCTTGAATTTGCAAATCAGTTCGATAAGGAGTTTGTTTGGGATGAAAATGCACCAAGTACACCAAGCCTTATTGCAGAAAATAAATTAACTCTTGTTAACACAAATTTTTCAGATGTACTTTCTTTCCAGGCATATCAAAAAATGTTTGGTGAAGAAGTAACATTTATAGGATATCCAACATCCAGTGGAAAAGGTTCTGTATTAGAATCCAACGGTAGCACTTTAGCAATTAATGCAAAAGCGAAAAATAAAGAAGGTGCATGGGAATTTGTACGTATGTTTATGTTAGAAGATTACCAGACTTCTTTAGATTGGGGCTTCCCAATACTTAAATCTGCATTAGAGGATAATTTTCAAGAAGCTATGAAGGAAGAATCCTGGACAGATGAAACTGGAACAGAAGTGGTACAGCCAAAAACCACCTGGGGATGGAATGATTTTCAAGTTGAGATTTATGCAGCGACACAAGAAGAGGTGGATGAAATCAGAGACTTAATTATGAGCATTGATAAAGTTTCTTCCTACGATCAACAGATACAATCAATTGTAGCAGAGGAAGCAGCGGCTTACTTTGAAGGAATGAAAACCGCTCCAGAAGTAGCAACCATTATTCAAAGCAGAATTCAAATTTATGTAAATGAAAGCAGATAATTATGACAAAACTTAAGAAAGAAAGAGTTGTATCAAAAAGAAAACATGATAAAAGAGAAAGAATGGGCTCGGTGCTTTATTTAGCACCAAGCCTGCTTGGTGTATTGTTATTTTTTGTGCTTCCTTTTCTTGTGGTTATATTTTATTCCCTTGTGGATAATCCAATTAGCCATAACTTTGTTTTTCTTGACAATTTTACAAAAGTAGCAAGTAATAGTGCATTTCAGCTGGCTGCGAAAAACACCTTAAAATTTTCTTTGATTGCAGTTCCATTGGCAGTTTTATTATCCCTTGGTCTGGCGATTTTATTAGAAGGTGGTTTGCCTTATAAGAGTCAGCTGAGAACGTTTTTTTTAAGCCCAATGATGGTACCCATTGCATCTATTGTTTTGATCTGGCAGGTTCTTTTTCATTACAACGGAGTTGTCAATAATGCTTTGTTAGGATTTGGACTAGATAAGATAGACTGGATGAAATCCTCCTATGCGCCAGTTGTAATTGTGTTATTGTTTCTTTGGAAAAATTTGGGCTATAATATGATTCTTTTTATGGCAGCTCTTAGTAGTATCCCAAAAGATATTATAGAAGTAGCACAGTTAGAAAGTGCTTCAGAATGGAAGATTTTCTACTATATTAAAACAAGATATCTTTCTTCAACCATTTTATTTGTTACGATTATGTCTTTGATTAATTCCTTTAAGGTTTTTCGCGAGGTGTATCTGCTCACAGGGGATTATCCTTTTGATACGCTTTATATGCTACAGCATTTTATGAATAATACCTTTCGTTCTTTGGATTATCAAAAACTTTCTGCGGCTGCAATTATCATGGCAGTTGTTATGATTATCATTATAGGGATTTTGTTTATTACAGAAAACCGCTTTGGAAGGGATGTGGAAGGATGAGAAGACGAGGCAGAATCCACAGACAAACCATTAGCCAGCGTCATAGAAAAAAGAAAATTAAAAACATATTTTCCTTTACATTCGTGGGAGCCTTCGCAGTATTGTTTTTAATGCCGATTATATTAACCATATCAAATTCTTTCATGGCAGCATCGGAAATCACTTCGAATTATGGTAAAATATTTGCAACTACGGACACCGGTGGTAAAAAGTTTATTGCAGAGACCGTTACTTTAAAATTTATACCAGATATTGTATCCTTTCATCAGTATATAACGGTTCTTTTAAAGAGTCCGGATTATCTTTTGAAATTCTGGAATTCTATTATACTTGTTGCCCCAATTGTTATCTTTCAGATTGTAGTTGCTTCTCTGGCAGCATATAGCTTTACAAGGTTTCGTGGTAGATTAAAAGAAATGTTATTTTTTGCCTATATTATTTTGATGTTAATGCCTTATCAGGTTACCTTGGTTCCAAATTATTTGGTTTCCAACTGGTTAAAATTAATTGACACAAATTGGGCTATCTGGCTACCTGGTATTTTTTCTCCGTTTGCGGTATATTTGTTAACGAAATTTATGAGAAGGATTCCAGAGTCAGTGATTGAAGCAGCAAAAATAGATGGAGCAGGAGAATGGCAGATTTTCAGGTTGATTGCCATGCCCCTATGTAAAGGAGCTATCTACTCTGTTGCAATTCTGGTATTTATCGATTATTGGAATATGGTAGAGCAACCGCTGATACTATTATCGGATGTGGAAAAACATCCATTGTCAGTATTTTTATCGAAAATTAATGCAGGAGAAATAGGATTGGCTTTTGCGGTAGCAACAATCTATATGGTTCCTACATTGTTGGTTTTTTTATATGGAGAAGATTACTTGGTAGAGGGTATCACCTATCAGGGAGGAATAAAAGGGTAAACTGAAGAAAGGCATGGTTATTAACATGAATGAAAAAAGCGTAAAAAGAAGAGAATGGGTAAAAAATATCGCAATCATATTTTTATCGGTGATGTTGGTATTGACTTTTTTCTCAAATACCTTCATGAATTATTCACTACCTGAAGTTGCCACACAATATGTAAGCAGTGGTAGTATCACCTCGAAAATACGAGGAACAGGTAATATTGTGGCTAGTGATCCTTATAATGTGGTCATTAAAAGTGGTCGTGTAATTGAAAGTGTAAAGGTTAAAGTTGGAGATCAAGTTGAAAAGGATCAGGTTTTATTTTTACTGGAAGAAAGTGAAAGCACAGAACTGACTGAAGCACAGAAGGTACTGGATGAATTAACTTTGGCATATGAAAAAGCACTTCTTGGGGACACGGTGGAGAACAGTGTGATTAATGCTGTTGAGAGTGGAGAGACTACCACTATGGAACAGTTTAAACAAGATTTGAAAGCAGCAAACGCAAAAGTTACCAGTGCGGAAACAGCTGTGAATACCAAACAGGCAGAAATTAATAATATACAGAAAATCTTGGATTTGTTAACAACTCAAATTGTTGATACCAAAGCAGAGCAGCAGGCAGTGGTTACAGCAACTACTAATTTGAATAATGCAAATTCAACATTGACAACGATAAAAAATAATATTGCATATTATGAAGGTTTAACGGATGGCTTAGTTGAAGCAACTGTCATTACTGAAAGAGATGCAGCTTTAGTGACTTTAAATGCTGCCAAATTAACTAGGGATACAGAGTATTCAGAATTGCAAACAGCTCTGGGAGATGCGGATCCTACCAATGATGCAACGGCTCAGGCGGAATATGATGCTGCTGTTGCAAGCGTTAACACGGCTCAGTCTGCGTATGATTCTGCTGTTGTTAAAGTGAATAACTTTACAAACCTAAATAATGAAAAAGCAAAGCTTCCAGCAGCACAACTTAATTATGATAACTGCTTACTTCTTAAATTAAATGCAGACAATGCACTGGCAGCAAAGGTTGAAAATACTACAGCAACAACCCAAAAAACTGCTTATGAAGCAGAATTGAAAAAGTTAAATGTTCAATTAACTGAATTAAATAGTGCTTTAAAAAATGCACAGGAAGTTAAAACAAAACTCTTAACCAATTCAAACTTAGAGCTGGATTTTAAAGCAAAACTGGAAGCAATTGCGAAACAGCAAGAAGTAGTAGATAAGCTTATGAAAGATAATGTGGATGGACAGATAACAGCACCTGTTGCTGGAACGATTACCAGTGTGAACTTTGTGGCTGGACAGACAACAACACCAGAGGCCGTAATGGCAGTTATTCAAATGTCTGATAAGGGATATACTCTGGAGTTCTCGGTAACCAATGAACAGGCAAAAAAAGTATCCATTGGTGATCCTGGCGAGCTTGTAAATGCATGGTATTATTATGATTTAAAAGCAACACTTTCTGCAATTAAACCAGATCCAAATAACCCTGGTAAAAATAAAATTCTAAGCTTTGATGTTACTGGCGAAGTGACCGCGGGTCAATCCCTAACACTATCCGTCGGTGAAAAAAGTGCGAATTATGATTTGATTGTTCCGAATTCGGCAATCAGAGAAGACAACAATGGAAAATTTGTTTTAATCGTGGAGTCAAAGAGTAGTCCTCTTGGTAATCGTTATGTGGCGACCAGAGTTGATGTGGAAGTATTGGCATCCGATGATACACAAACAGCAATTTCAGCGGCTCTATACGGTTATGAGTATGTAATTACCACTTCAACCAAGCCTGTAGAAGCGGGGAAATTGGTTCGACTGGCTGAATAAAGAAATGGTTCTGTAGCTGATTGCATTAAATCGGCTACAGACAGATTGGTGTGAGAATGAGACAGTTTATTAATAATATAAAACTTAAACAAATAGTTTTCTTTGCGTTGGCAGTCTTATCCTTGCTGTTGTATTTTGGATTGACTTTCATAACCAATTTGCAGGAAAGTTCTTTATTGGAGCAAAGAATTGCAAACGAATGGTCAAAAGAGGGAGATGCTGCCCAGATAAGTGCTTTTTTTACAGAAAAAGCAGGTGTTACTGTGGATAGTCTCACTGGCTTTGAAAGGCAGTTAGATAGTGCCTTATTGCAAGATTCCATTGTTGCAACCAGTGAAAGTGCTAGATTGTATGCTTCCACTTATAGTGGAAAAGGTGAAGTCACAATTACCAGTCAAAAAGGAAACGTAACTGCAGATGCAATCGGTGTGGCAGGAGATTTCTTTCTGTTTCATCCTTTGAAATTAGTAAGTGGCTCCTATTTTAATAGTTCAGAAATAACTGGCGACTATATTTTAATTGATGAAGAAGCTGCCTGGCAGTTATTTGGATCCAATGATATCGCAGGAAAACAAGTTATGATTGGACAGACCCCTCACTTTATTGCAGGGGTAATTGAACGAGATGATTCTGATTTATATCTAAAAGCAGGATTAAAGAAAACAACGGTTTATTTGTCCTATCACTCTTTAGAAACATATGGAACTACTAAGGGGATTGATTCCTATGAAATTGTAATGCCAAATCCTATTACGGGCTTTGCACTCAAAACAGTGAAGGAAAAGATTGGGGTAGCAGAAACAGAAGTATATCTTGTGGAGAATTCCAATCGATATTCTCTATTGTCACTGGCAAAAATATATCTAGAATCTTCCTATCGCTCTATGGGAATAACAGGTGTAGTATTTCCTTATTGGGAAAACATAGCGAGATATTATGAGGATAAATTCGTTACAATGCTGGTTTTTCGAATTTTACTATTAATTTATCCAATCATATATACCATTGTATTTTTAGTAAAAAAATGGAAAAATAGAAAATGGAAGTGGAGACAAATTCCAGGACTATTGAAAAATGCAGTTGTTTGGATAAACAGAAATAAGATAAAGGAGGATTTAGATTTATGATACAAAATAAAAAGATAAATAAATTAATCACATTATTGCTTGTATTTATAATGGGAATCTCGCTTGCTGCCTGTGGAAAAAACGATGCAGTAAGTGAAGAGGCTAAGAAAGCTTCGAAAGAATTTGTATATCGAGGCGAAGTCTTGAATTTTGATGTAGCCGCAGAGAATATTTCAAGAACATTTTCTGCAAACAATAGAATTTACTTTCATACGACTCTTTATACTGATACTGGAGTGACCAATGAAATCGTTTCCTTTGATTTTGATGGTAGCAATAAACAGACCATTCCGCTTGTTTTTAGTGGTAATTCCTATGCCAATGGATTTGGTGTGGACAATGATGGCAATGTATATGCATTAGTCAGTGAATATATTGAGGATACAACAGATCCTGAAAACTATATTTACAAAGAGAATTATTTTTTAATTAAATATAGTGGAACTGGGGAAGAGTTGTGGCGTGTTGATCTGGCTGCCCTTAATACAACAGAAGAATATTTTTATGTGAATAACCTGTTGGTTTCAGGGGACAAGATGATCGTGGTATCTTCTTTGGGAATGTTTATTTTTGACAAAGATTCCAATATGGTTCAAAAATTAGAAAATGCTGATGGAAACATGGGGAATATCTATACCTTAAAAGACGGAAAAGTTATGGTGAGCGAATATTCAGAAACAGGCGAAACCTTCCGTGAGTTGGATTTAAATACTGGTAAAACCAGTGAAGAACCAATTAAAATTCCTGGGATGAACTATAATTACTCTTATTATCAAGGCTATAGCCATGATTTATATTTAGCAGACGGCTATGGAGTTTATGGCTTTAATTTTGGGGATACAGAATTAACGAAACTTATGAGTTTTATAGATTCAGATATTGATACCTCCTATTTAAATAACATAATTGGACTGAGTGATACAGAGTTTATTGCTTCTTATAATGATAATCTTACCTATGAAACAATTTTTATGAAATTTACCAAAGTACCCCCAGAGGAAGTGGTAGATAAAGATGTGATTACCATTGCCTGCTATTATTTGGATTATACAGTTCGATCCAGAGTGGTAGAATTTAACAAGACAAATCCTGATTATCGTATTTCAATTACGGATTATTCTACCTTTGATACCATGGATGATTATACAGCAGGAATCACGAAATTAAATGCTGATATAGCAGCGGGAAATGTTCCGGACATTATGGTTATCAACAATCAGCTTCCGGTTAACAGTTATATTGAAAAAGGACTTTTTGAAGATTTAAACCCATACATTGAAAAGGATGAAGAATTAGATGAAAATGATTATTTTGCTAATATCCTAGATGCTTTTTCTACAGATGGAAAGATGTATCAGTTAGTGCCTTCCTTTAATGTTTTATCTGTGGTTGGAAAAACAGCGGATGTTGGTGCGACACCAGGTTGGACCTTAGAGGACTTAAACAAACTAGTAGCAAGTAAAGGACCTGATGTGGTTACATTCTCAGAAGTAACCCGTATGAGTATGCTTTATAATTCCATTCAACTGTCTAGCAGCCAGTTTATTAACTGGCAGACTGGGGAGTGCACCTTTAACACAAAGGGATTTACTGATTTGCTAGAATATTTAAAAGATTTTCCAGAAGAAATTGATTATGCGATTTATGAAAGAGAAGGTTACTGGGAAAACTATGAAACCATGTACCGAGAAGGCAGAGCTCTTCTTGCTGTTACTTATTTAAGTGATTTTGCAACATTTAATTATCAGAAAAAAGGAAATTTTGGGGAAGATATCACCTTTATTGGATTCCCAGCAGAAAATAAAAATGGCTCTGCAATTAATTATAGTTTAAACTTTGCTTTATCAGCAAAATCAAAACATAAAGATGCAGCCTGGGATTTTATACGTTATTACTTAACGGATGAATATCAGGAAACCATAACTTATAATTTCCCAATCAGCAAAGAACATGTTGCGAAATTGGCAGAAACTGCAAAACAGAAACCTTTTTATCTTGATGAAAATGGAAACAAAGTGGAATATGATCAAACTTATTACCTGAATGGTGTTGAGATTGTGATTGATCCTATCACAGATGCGGAAATTGAACAGGTAATGAATTTGCTGGAATCTGTAAATCAAGTAGTTGCATATGATGAAAGTTTAATTAATATTATTACAGAAGAAGCTGAATCCTTCTTCTCGGGTCAAAAATCTGCAGCGGATGTTGCTGCGATTATTCAAAGTCGTGTTCAAATTTACGTAAGTGAAAATTTATAATTGCTTTATCAAAAAAAGACCCTCGGGTCTTTTTTTGCTGTTTTTGCTAAAGTTGTTCTGTAGGTATGCCGATATTATACTTACAAGAAATGAAATGGAGACATAATAATGGATGGAATTATATTTGATTTGGATGGAACTCTTTGGGATTCAAGAGAAGTTGTTGCAAAAGCTTGGAATAAGGCAATCAAAGAGCATTCAGATTTGAACATGACAGTTGATGTTCCTTTGCTAAGTACGTTGTTTGGAAAATCTATGAAAGAAATCAGTGATCAATTATTTCCTATGCTACCAGATGAAGAGAGAACAAAACTAGCAATTGCTTGCTATGAATATGAAAATGAACTATTGGAAACAGAACCAGGCGTTTTGTTTTCCGGAGTAAGAGAAACGTTAATAGAATTGTCTAAGGAATATCCCCTGTTTATTGTAAGTAATTGTCAATGTGGCTATATTGAAGTTTTTATGAAAGGCTGTCATCTTGAACATCTATTTACCGACTTTTTGTGCTTTGGAGATACTTCCATGCCAAAGGGATATAATATAAAAAAACTAATGGAAAAAAATGCTTTGCACGATGTTATTTATATAGGCGATACACAACATGATGCAGATGCATGTATAGAAGCTGGTGTGCCATTTGTATTCGCTGCATATGGGTTTGGTAAGGTTCCAGATGCCACAAAAGTCATCACTACGTTTTCTGAAATAAACAAATTTCTTTAAATAGTCTGTAAATATTTGGTTTTAACTGTTTTCTGCCGGACTGTCTTGTAATTTGGCAGTTTTAGGAATATAATAAAAGAACAATAGGTGGATTTTAGTTTTAGACAAGGAGGTCACAAGATGAGTACAATTTCGGGTGTTAGTAGTAATGTTGGTTCGAGTATGGACTATGGAACAATTGCTTCTGGGAAGAGAATAAATTCTGCAGTAGATGATGCGGCAGGTTTAAGTATTGTAAATAAACTGGAAAGCCAGACAAACGGCTTGAATGCAGGTACAACCAATGCAGAATCAGGGAAAAATGCTTTGAATGTTGCTGATGGTGCACTTGGAGGAATTCAGGATTATTTGCAAAAAATCAGAGAAATAAGTGTAAAAGCAATGAATGGTACCAATAGTGCATCAGATTTGAAAGCCATGCAAAAAGAAGTTGGCAGTTATCTTGCAGGAATTGAAGATTTGGCAAGAGGAACTGAATACAATACAAAGAAGTTATTAGATGGAAGTATGGCAGATATGAACATTGCAACCAATCCGGACGGTAGTGGTATGAAGATTGCTATGGCAAATTCAACCTTAGAATCCCTGGGTATTGATGGTTATGATGTTACAAAGAAATTTGATATTGGAAAAATTGATGATGCAATCAGTAAAGTATCCGAATCAAGAAGTGGCATTGGTGCTTCTTATAATGCACTTGATTATGCATCGGCATATAATACTAATTCTGCCCTTCAACAAACAAGTGCACAAAGTAAGATGGAAGATTTGGATATGCCAAAGGCTATTAGTGAACAAAGAAAGAATGAAGTTTTAGAAGAATATCGTAATGCAATGCTTAAAAAGCAAATGGATGAAGAATCGCTAGTTACAAAACTTTTACAGTAAAAACATAAAGAGAATTACAAAGATAGAATTGGGGCTGTGTTTACACAGCCTCTTTCTGAAGAGATGAGAGGGTAATTTCATGGAGAGTTTTAGTATCGTTTACTTGATTGCAATAATTATTGGAGTTGTTAAGCTGTTCGCGAAATTTGGTGGGGATAAACAAAAGAAAGAGAAAACCCATCAAGAAGTAAAGATACCTCAAGTTCAAAGAATGTCCACGATGCCTACGAGCGAAATAAAAGCACCACAAGTAAATCAGAGTCAAAAGGCAAATACGACTCCGACTTATCAGCCACAGCTAAAATACGAACGTACAGAGAAACAAAGTACCATGGATTACCTAAATGAAAAATCCAAATTAGGTGCGAAAGAAAAGCTTATGGAAAATCAACGTGTGGAAAATAAGAAACGCCAGGAGATTGGGAATAAGCGTATAGGTGAAAGACTATACTTGGGCGATCCAATACCAAATGGAAAAATAGTCGTAAAGTGTTCCTATTGTGGTGCAGACAATTTGCTACCCCAGGAAGCCAGAGAGCCATACCTCTGTTATTTTTGCAGAGAAGTATTATAATTAGATAAATGAAATAGCAGAAAGGGAATATTGTAATCATGAATAAAATTGAATTAATCAGAACAGAAATGGTAGCAGCTATGAAAAATAAAGATAAGGAGAGAAAAGATACTTTATCCATGCTATTATCTTCCTTGAAAAATAAAGCGATTGATAAAAGAGCAGACTTGACTGAAGATGAAGAAAATGAAGTGATTAAAAAAGAAATAAAGCAAACAAAGGAAACACTGGAAACATCACCAGCAGACAGAGTAGATATCATTGAACAGTGTAAGATAAGAATTCAAATATTAAGTGAGTTTGCGCCAGAGGAGATGAGTGAAAATCAGATTCGTGGAGTAATTACAGAGATCTTAACTCAAATGGGTATTGATAACCCATCAGCTAAAGATAAAGGTAAATTAATGAAAGAGTTAATGCCAAAAGTGAAGGGCAAGGCAGATGGTAGTCTTGTAAATCAGATTGTTAGTGAGATATTACAATAGAACAAGTGATTTCGTGGGAAAGAATGAAGGTAAAATTACGTTTATTCTTTTTGTTTTTTGAATTAGTATAATGACTATACGAAAACGATATCATAAAAAACGAGCATTTACTTAAAAAAAGACTAATATTATCATAAAAAACAACCAAAAATGAATGCAAAAATTTGGTTAAAACAGAAAAAAGGGTAATGTAGAACAAAAAATGATAAAATTAACTTGAAAAAAATAGGCAAAAGATATATATTGAAATTACGAAAACGATTAAGAAATAATCCGATTCGAAAATGTATGGTATTATTATTCAACTTGTACACTAAAGTTGAATTTTAATATAAAAATGTAACTAAATTAATTAGTTTTGGGAGGAAAAGTATGAAAAGAAAGTTACTTAGCGTACTACTTGCAACAGCAATGGTAGCAACATTAATGGTTGGCTGTGGAAAAACAGAAACAGAAACAACCGAAACAGAAACAACTGAAACAGAAACAGAAGTAGCAGAAACAGAGACAGAAGCTGCAGGTTATGCAGGAGAATTAAGCATTATGCATTTCTCAACTTCAGAAGAATCACAGGGAAATGGTGGATCTGATGGATTCCGTACCATGTTATCACAGTGGCAGGCAGCAAATCCAGACATCACATTAACAGAAGAAGTTCTTGCTAACGCAGAATACAAAACACAGATAGCTACTTATGCAGCAGCTGGTGATTTACCAGACGTTTTCTTACTTCAGGGTATGAATACAAAAACTTGGGCAGCACAGGGATTAATTCTTGACTTAACAGATGCAGTAAACAGTTCTCCATATGCAGCTGATTACAACAAAGCTTACTTAACACCATTTATGGATGGAGATACAATTTACGGATATCCTGCTTTAACAGGTGGAACATGTACCGTAGTTGTATATGACTCAGCTAAATGGGCAGAAGCTGGATTTGATACATTCCCAACAACTTGGGCAGACGTAGAAGCAGCTAGTGCATACTTTGATGAACAAGGTGTTGATACCATCGCTTTTGGTAATGGTGGTGGATGGCAGGCAAATTCTTGCTTTATCTCTACACTTGGTAACAGATACACAGGAAAAGAATGGTATCAGTCTATGATCGACAAAGCTGGCGCTTCTTTTGAAGATGCTGAATTTGTTGCAGCGTTAGCTGAAACACAACGTTTATTTACATCAACAAGTATTTTCAATGAAGACTTCAATGCAATTACCAATGAAGATGCTCGTGAATACTATATTTCAGGAGATGCAGCTGCTTTCATCGGCGGAAACTGGGATGTTTCTTACATCCAGTCTACACTTTCTGGAACAGATCTTTACAATACTACCAAATTTGCAGTGCTTCCACAGCCAGCTGATGCTACAAAAGATCCTAACAGCCAGAACATTGGTTTAGGATATGCAGTTGCAGTTAGTACTGAAGTAGCAAATGATCCTGCAAAACTTGCTGCAGCTATTGACCTTGCTCAGTACTTAACAGGACCTGAATTCTCAACTTTCGTTGCTGAAAACTATGCACTTGGTGGATTTACTAACGTAGCAAATGTTGACCTTAGCGGATTTGATCAATGGACACAGGATTTCTACAACTGGTCATATGTTGATACAACAGCTTGTGAAATCTATGATTCCTACTTAACAGGTGATGTTTGGGGATTATTCAACACTGATTTACAGACAATGATGAATGGTGGAATCACACCTGAAGATGTTGCAAAACATGCACAGGAAGCTTATCTTGCAAATTACTAAGAATAACTAGTAAATTATAAGAAAACATGATATAAAAAAATAGAGAATTAGGCTGTCCTAACTTCACAATCTTAGGACAGCTTAATTTTACTTAAAGCTTTTGTAGGTTATAAATTTTTGTAGAGAGACAAGGAGGCGTTAACATGCCAGAATCAATTCAACCCAAAAAAATAGTGATATTTGGTTACATGCTCGTTCCAATGACATTGTTTATATTTGCGGTATTTGTTCCGCTGGTTGCAGCAGGAGTATTTAGTTTTTTTGAGTGGAAAGGTGGCCCAAATAAAATCTTCATCGGTCTGGAAAACTACATAACGTTGATCAATGATGAGATTTTCTGGACAGCTTTCGGAAATAATATTTTTCTTGTGGTTGCATGTATTATTGGACAGATTGGTTTGGCATTTGTCTTTTCGTTAATGATATATTCAAGATTAGTGAAGTTTAAAAGTATTCATAGAACCTTTGGGTTTTTCCCGAGTACAGTTTCTGCAGTAGCAGTAGGTTTTATCTGGAGAATGGTATTTGATTACAAAAATGGTGTTATAAACTGGTTTTTAACAGCCATAGGTCAAGAAGATCTGACAAGAGTTTGGCTGAACGATGAAAAAATAATTATGTTTGTAGTTGCAATCCCTTTAATATGGCAGTACATCGGATATTATATGATAATAATCCTTTCCGCAATGAGTTCTGTATCACAGGAAATCTTTGAAGTTGCTGAATTGGATGGTGCAAATGGAATACAACGAGCGATTTATATTATCTTCCCTCTGATTAAAAATACATTATTGGTTTGTTTGACGCTTTGTATTGCGGGAAATATGAAAGCTTTTGATAATATTTATGTTATGACAAAAGGTGGTCCAGGTTATTCTTCAAATGTTATGGCAATGTATGCCTATAATATTTCCTTTGATAAATCAAATAACTTAGGATATGGTAGTGCAATTTCGGTTGGAATTTTTGTTTTAAGTTTATTGGTAATTGGTGGTTCACAGTTATTGATAAATAGAGCAACAAGAAGTAAGGAGGTTTAAGACATGGCAGGAAAATCTATCAAAACAAACAGTAAGTTTGCAAATGGCATCCTTGGATTCTTTATGAATGCGATGTTAATACTTTTCTCCTTATCATGTATTTTTCCTTTGATTTGGATGTTTTATTCTTCATTAAAAACAAAAAGAGAGTTTTATGCGGATGTGACGGGTTTACCCGAAAATCCAACATTTCAAAACTTTATTGATTTATTATCAAATCCAAATAATAACTTGTTAAGTGCAATGCTTAATAGTGTTAGAACTACGTTTTTATCAGTAGTGTTAATTGTAATATGTGGCTATGTTTTGGGTTATATCTTATCAAGAATTAATTTTAAAGGAAATCGTGTAATTTATATTATGTTACTTATGGGAATGCTAATTCCTGTTCATGCACTTTTAGTTCCTGTTTACATTGTGTATAAAGATTTAAATTTATCCAATCAATGGTTTACCTTGATTATCCCATATGTAGCTTTTGGTCTTCCAATTGCAGTATTTCTTGTAGAAGGTTATATTAAAGCGATTCCCATTGAATTAGAAGAGGCAGCAGCAATTGATGGAAGTAGTTTTTCGAAGACTTTATTCTCGATAATTCTTCCAGTAAGCCGTCCTATTCTTGTAACCATTGCAATTATACAAACCTTTGCTTGTTGGAATGAATTCTCTTTTGCCTTAATTCTGATTAAAGATTCGGCTTTACAGACAGTACCTCCAGCTTTAACAATGTTTAAAGGCCAATTTTCTTCGGATTTTCCAAAAACAATGGCAGCTTTGTTGATTACAATGTCTCCAATTGTTGTTCTTTATTTTACTTTCAGCAAACAAATTATCAAAGGTATGGTTGCTGGTGCTGTAAAAGGTTAACTTTGATGAACTTATGAAAACTTTTTGGCAATTTTTAGAAAAGGATGAAATAATTCTTATTTTATGATAGGGTATTCTTTGTCTTGAAAAATATATTGCTACAGGTTTGGGGAGTAAAAAATGGTACAGTTAAAGGATATAGCCAAGGAATGTGGGGTTTCGACAGCGACAGTTAGTAAAGCACTGAATAATCAAAAGGATATTGGTGAAGAAACAAAAGAAAAAATCAAGCGAATTGCGAAAGAAATGGGATATTTTCCTAATTCCGCAGCGAGAGCTTTAAAAACCAATCGTTCTTATAATATAGGTGTGCTTTTTACAGAAGAAGCTGGTAGTGGTTTGAAGCATGAGTACTTTTCCGGTGTTTTAAATGGGTTTAAGATACAGGCAGAAATGCAGGGATACGACATAACATTTATTAATACAGGATTTGAAAATCTGGCAATGTCATATATTGAACACTGTAAATATCGTAATTTTGAAGGTGTGATAATCGTATGCGCTAATTATGAAGATCCCAATGTGTATGAACTGTTGAATAGTAACATTCCATTGGTTACCATTGATTATATTCATCAGAAGTGTACAGCAGTATGCTCCAATAATGTAAAAGGTATCGAAAGTCTTGTGCGTTTTGTCTATGAGAAGGGGCATCGAAAGATTGCTTATATTCATGGTCAGACTTTTTCCTTCGTAACAAAAGACAGACTTGCAAGTTTTTATAGAACTATGGGTGAATTAGGATTAGAGGTACCGGATGAATATATTCGAGAAGCAGCTTATCTTGAGACAAAGAAAACCGCTGTAATTACGAAAGAGCTGTTGGGGTTAAAAAATCCACCAACTTGTATCCTTTATCCAGATGATACTTCTTTGATTGGTGGTCGAAATGTGATTATTGAAGCTGGACTTCGTATACCGCAAGATATTTCCATTGCTGGTTATGATGGTTTTCAGATTTCTCAATTATTATTTCCAAAATTAACTACCATTCAACAGGACACCAATGAAATCGGAAGAGAAGCTGCTAGAAGGCTAATTGCTTCGATTGAGAGTCCAAAGACAGCTTTGGTTGAAAGAATCATCATTGATGGAATCCTTCAACAAGGACAATCAGTAGGGCAAATAGAGTAACAAAGAGTACTGTTTATCGGACATATAGAATGTTATCCTCTACACATGTTAAGAGATTTTCATGTGTGGAGGATTTTTTTATGAAAAAAATTATGTGGATGATTTGTTCTGTTTTGCTAGTGCTTGTGATAGCTTTTTGTGTTTCTAAAATTGTAAGTGGAAAAGATAATCAGGATCGTATGGCCCTTGAACATTATTATGATTCCTTGGAAAAAGAATACATTGCTCAAGTTCGATCTGTTTTAAAAGAATTTGGCTATGAGTATAGTGGGTTAAATCTTACCAAGGTGGTAACTGATCAAGAGAGAAGTTATGATATGGTAATACATGATCAGAGATTTGAATATTTGACGGAGAATTATGAAGACACCTTACTTAGCAAACTAAAATTTATCGAAATGGATCAAGGAGAAAGTATTATTATGATTTCCTTAGTTTATCGATAAACAAAGAAAAACAAAGTGCAAAACAAGATTGAATATATTATAATGTTTCTTGTATGAAGAGAAAGAAAGGTGGATTCAAGATGCCAAATAGGCCAAGACCATATGATAAATATAGACATTTTAAGGGGAATATGTACCAGATACTAGCGATTGCAGAGGATTCAGAAGATGCAAGTGAAAAGGTTGTGTATCAGGCGTTGTACGGTAATTATAAGATATATGTAAGAGATATGGCGATGTTTCTGAGTAGAGTTGATCATACGAAGTATCCAGAAGCTACCCAGGAATATCGGTTCCAATTATGGGATGAGAAAGAAGAAGAGGATAATTTGATTTCTTTTTTACAGGGTAATGACAATAAAGAGGTGAAACGAAGTCTTGTTCAGGAAGAGGAAGCAGTTTTACCTGAAGTTTTATCGAAATTTTTAGATTCGGACAGCTATGAGGAAAAATTAAATATTCTAAGTATGAATAGTTCACAAATCACGGAAGATATTTTGAATACCATAGCAGTTTCCTTGGATTTGGAATTAAAACAGGAAGGAACAGAAGAAAAGTTTGAAGAACTAAAAAACTGTCTGCTTATGTTGGAGAAATTTGAATGTAACAGACTTCGATAGTTTTAAAAAGAAAGGAGGGAGCACTATGGCATATAGTTTGGAGCATAAACTTGTAGTAGGAGTTTCTTCCAGAGCGTTGTTTGATTTGACGGTCGAAAATACAATATTTGAAACAAAAGGAGTAGAAGCCTACCGACAGTACCAGTTGGAACACGAACAGGAAATTTTGAAGCCAGGACCAGGATTTACACTGATCAAATCTTTACTGAATCTGAATAAACTATCAAATCAGAAGCAGCGTGTTGAAGTTATCGTGATGTCGAGAAATAGTGCGGATACATCCCTTCGTGTGTTTAACTCACTTACACATTATGGATTGGAAATCTCCAGAGCTGCTCTGGCAAGTGGAGGGTCATTAGCTCCTTATCTTGGTGCCTTTAAGACGGATTTGTTCTTGTCTGCGTATGAAGATGATGTCCAAAGTGCGATTAACTCAGGTATAGCTGCAGGAATCATTGTGAGTGATGGGATTCATCATTATCCTTATTCAGATGACATCAAGCAAATTCGCATCGCTTTTGATGGAGATGCAGTTTTATTTACGGATGAATCGGAACGAATATATCAAAGAGACGGGCTTAAAGCGTTTGAAGAAAATGAGCGTAAAAACGCAAATAATCCATTACCAGAGGGACCTTTTGCAAAATTTTTAAAAACGATTTCTGCTTTACAGAAGGAATTTGATCAAAATAATGCACCAATACGTACAGCGCTTGTAACATCAAGAAGTGCACCTGCCCATGAGCGGGTAATACGTACATTGCGGGCATGGAATGTACGTATTGATGAAGCTTTTTTTCTAGGAGGTATCTCTAAAAAGGAAATTCTGGAAGCGTTTCAGGCAGATATCTTTTTTGATGATCAGGCAGTACATACAACACCAGCTTCGGAAGTAGTGCCTTCCGCAAGGGTGCCATATAAGCAGTAGGAGGCTTGTCTTGTTATATAAGAATATTAAAGAAGCATTTTTTTTGGAGAGACCGAATCGTTTTATCGCGGAAGTACTAGTGGATGGTATCAAAGAAAGAGTGCATGTGAAGAATACTGGACGATGTAAAGAATTATTGATTCCGGGAGTAAAAATATATTTAGAAGAGTCGGATAAAGAGGAAAGAAAAACTCGTTATGATTTAGTCATGGTTGAAAAGGGAGACAGACTCATTAATATGGATTCTCAAAGCCCAAATGAAGCAGCCTATTGGTTTGCGAAAGCGGGTGGACTTGGGTTTGCTCCAACGCTTGTAAAAAGAGAGGTAAAGTTTCAAAATTCTCGTTTTGATTTTTATATAGAAGAAAATGAAAAAAGATATTTTATGGAAGTGAAAGGGGTCACTCTGGAAGAAGATGGAGTTGTTCGTTTTCCAGATGCTCCTTCGGAAAGAGCCATAAAACATGTGGAAGAATTGATACAGGCGACTAATCTTGGTTACGAGGCAATAATTTTATTTGTAATTCAAATGGGTGACGTTTTGCATTTTGAACCTAATTGGGTTACACAGAGAAAATTTGGAGAAGTACTTCAAAGAGCCGAAGAAGCTGGTGTTCGTATTCTGGCCTATGATTGTATCGTAAGCAGAGAGAATATGGTTCTGCATAATTCGGTTAAAGTTGAATTGAACTTACCGCACAAAGACCAAACAAAGTAAGGAAGATAAGTATGAAGATAGAAACAATCGTTACCCCCTTGTTGGATTGGTTTTATTCACAAGCCAGAATCCTTCCGTGGAGAGAGAATCCGACTCCTTACAGAGTCTGGATTTCGGAAATTATGCTTCAACAGACCAGGGTCGAAGCAGTAAAGCCATATTATGACAGGTTTATGCAACGCTTGGAAAGTATAGAGGAACTGGCGCTTATTGAAGAACAGGAATTGTTGAAATTATGGGAAGGGCTTGGCTATTATAATCGAGCAAGGAAC
This sequence comes from uncultured Lachnospiraceae bacterium, assembly GCA_947630125.1. GTDB lineage: Bacteria > Bacillota > Clostridia > Lachnospirales > Lachnospiraceae > CANRGO01. The sequence goes on from CANRGO010000002.1 coordinate 21,386, forward strand.
CTTAAAAAAACAGCAAATATCGTAGTTGATCAATATGATGGTAAGCTACCAGCAAGTTATGAAGAATTACAAAAACTTCCAGGAATCGGTAGCTATACTGCAGGAGCAGTGGCTTCCATTGCATATAAAATAAAAGCACCTGCTGTGGATGGGAATGTTCTGCGGGTATTTTCAAGACTTTTGTTATATGAAAAAGATGTATTGTCTCAAAAAGCAAAAAAAGAAATTGAACAACTTGTTATGGAAATCATGCCGGATGATCCGGCTGCTTTTAATCAGGCACTTATGGAGCTTGGAGCTCTTGTTTGTGTGCCAAATGGGAAACCGAAGTGTGAAAAATGTCCATTAGAAAACCTCTGTCTTGCAAAAGCAGAAGATAGAATGATGGAATATCCAAAGAAAACACCAAAAAAACCGAGAGTAATCGAAAACAGGACGATACTAGTGATAAAAGATCAAAATAAAGCGGCGATTCAAAAAAGGCCAGAGAAAGGACTCTTGGCTGGTATGTATGAATTTCCCAGTTTAAATGGTCATGTTTCTGAGGAAGATGTTATTGCATATTTAAAAGAAACAGGAATTGAAGTGATACGTATCCAGGCTCTTGAAAAATCAAAACATATTTTTAGCCACATTGAATGGCATATGATAGGCTATGAGGTAAGAGTGGATGAACTTAGTCCATTAAAAAAAACAAATGAGCAATTACTGTTTATGACAGCGAAAGATACCCAGGATCATTACCCGATTCCTACTGCTTTTCTGGCATATACAAAATATTTAAACATTCAGCTTGGAATTTATGAAAAATAATAAATAGGAGTGTTATTATTATGAAGTTACTTACGATTACAATACCCTGCTATAATTCTGCTGCTTATATGAGAAATTGCATTGAATCCTTATTGCCAGGTGGTGATGATGTAGAAATTATTATTGTAAATGATGGTTCGAAAGACGAAACAAAGGAGATCGCGGACGAATATGCTGCGAAATATCCATCCATTGTGAAAGCAATCCATAAAGAAAATGGTGGGCACGGCTCCGCAGTCAATGCAGGAATTGAACATGCTACGGGTCTTTATTTTAAGGTTGTCGATAGCGATGACTGGGTTAAGAACAGTGCTTATCTGGAAATATTACAAACATTGAAAGAACTTTCTGGGACAAGGGAAAGTCTGGATATGTTAATCAGTAATTTTGTTTACGATAAGGTAGGAGAGACCAGGAAAAAAGTAATGGCATATAAACATGTGCTTCCAGAGAACCGCTTATTTGGGTGGGAAGAAATCAGACGTTTTGGCAAAGGAAAATATATCTTAATGCATTCGGTAATTTTTCGAACCAAACTCTTGTGGGAGTGTAATTTAAAACTCCCCGAGCATACATTTTATGTAGATAATATTTATGTATATTTTCCCTTGCTACATGTAAAAAATCTATATTATTTAAATGTTAATTTCTATCATTATTTTATTGGACGTGAAGATCAGTCTGTAAATGAAAAAGTGATGATTTCGAGAATCGATCAACAGATTCGTGTAAATAAGCTAATGATCGACTTTCTGTCAGAAAACTATAACAAACTGACAAAAGAAAAGAAATTAAAAAATTATATGTTAAATTATTTAGATATTATTACAACGGTTTCCTCGATTATGTTAATTCGTTCTGAAACAGAAGAGAACTTCGAGAAAAAGAAGGAACTATGGTCTTATTTAAAACAAAAGAACAAATCTATTTATAAACGCCTTCGGTATGGAATTTTGGGAAGCAGCATGAATTTACCGGGAAAGAGTGGTAGGAAGATTTCAGAAGAGGGATATAAAATTTGCCGTAAGTTTTTTAAATTCAACTAAAAAGAAAGAGAATTCCAATTAATTTTGGAATTCTCTTTTTTAATACTCTGTAATGGAGGAAGCTTTTTCCTGGCGAACAAAACTAAAGCCATACAATAAAAAGTACATAACTGCTGCTAACAAAAAGGCACTAATGACATCCATGATAGAGTGCTGTTTGATCAGTACAGTGGAACAGACAATGGAAATACAAAGTACAAATGAAAGAGTTTTGATTGCATATTTGTTCTTTAATTCTTCACAGTTCATCAGTGAAAGGTGAACAGCAAGAGAGTTATAAACATGAATACTTGGAAAAATGTTTGTAGGTGTATCTGTTCGATATAGACCTTTTATTAATTCCGTGAATACGTTTGGTTCCTGAAACAAGGCTGGTCGTAAATTATGACCGTTTGGAAATAGGAAAGAAATCAGCAAAAACAGAGTCATTCCTGTGTATAAAAACACACATAGTTTGCTATAAACACGTAGATTTTTCATCCCGCAGTACAATACAATCACAGCAACATAAGCAAACCAAAGAAGATAAGGGATAATAAAAATCTCTAAGAAGGGTATTTTATCATCTAAAGATACGTGAATGATATGATAATTTTTAGTCACTGTTTTTTCCACATAAGAAAAGCCTGCCATATAAAATAGAAAATACATCAGCAGCGGAATCATGTGTTTGAATTGAAAATATAGATTTTGTGATGTGGTCAGTGTTAAAGTTTTTTTGGTTATCATGTGCACGCCTCATTAATAAAGGAATTTTAGTTGGTAGGATACTATGGAAAAATCAAGTTGTGTAGTTGTATTTTCTGACTCACCATCGGTATGGAAATAAAGTGGGAATTCAGATTCTACTTTTATTTTTGAAGCCTGATATATGTGTATGCCTTGAAACTTTGTATGTTTTCCGAAAAATGCGGTCGGTAATATACTAAGAGCTTTTGGTGTAGAAATGTTTGAAACTGCAATGATGTCTAAACGGCCATCATTGGGATTGGCATCAGGGCAAAATAAAAACCCACCACCTTCATATTTTTGGTTCATGGCTGCCATAAATAAACAGTGGTCTAAGTGAATTGTATTAGTATCGTCTAAAGTGATTGCAATATGGCCCTTTTTTGCAAATGCAATTTCAAGAAGTGCAATGCTTAGGTAACTTAGTTTTCCAAGACCAATGTGATTGAGCATATTCTTGATTTTAGACTTGTTAACTTTCACGCAGACAGCCGCATCAAATCCAAGTCCGCTGCTTACAAGAAATTTTCTTGCAACGCCATTTGCTTCACATAAACCCACGTCAAAAGATTTTGTTTGTGTGGATGAAATAATGTGTTCCAGATTCACTTTCATTTTTTTCTGAATGCCAAGAGAGCGGGCAAAATCATTGCTGGAACCTGTAGGAATATAACCTATGAGAACCTGTTCTGGATTTTGTATGCCCTGAATCACATCGTTAAGCGTACCATCTCCGCCTAAAACCACAAGGGTGATGGATGCTGTTAGATGTGCGGTTAAATCGCTGGCTAACAGGGTTGCATCTTCTTTGCATTTTGTAAAATGAGCAGAATAGGCAATTTTTTGTTGCTTTAGTAAAGCTTCAACTTTATTCCAGATACGGATTCCTTTTCCGGATTTTGATGCTGGGTTAATAATAATTTCTAACATGGTTTACCTCGCTGGTTTCATTTCACACATGCATAATTGTATCAATAAATTATATATTAGTAAAGATTGTTTGGAAAATGTTTTCTTATGAAATATTTAGCAAAAAAATTCTTTTATATTTTAATAATGTGTTTATTTTAACCATATTATATGTTAATATATTAACATAGTTGGGATATATTACTATATATATGAAGAAGCCTGATAATTTATTGTGGAATATGACTGTATAGACCACAAAACTTGTATGAAGTGAAGAAAGGATCTTAATGTGAGCAGATTAACAGTTGTTTCAGCCAGTAAGGCACAGAATGTAGTAGAGGGTCTTTATAAAGATTTAGAAAGAAGAATTATTGCCAGTCCACCAGGGCTATGTCCAGTTGATTTGACGGCGGCATTTTTAAAAATGTGTCATGCCCAAACTTGTGGAAAATGTGTTCCTTGCAGGATAGGATTAAAACAATTAGGCAACTTACTGGATGATATATTGGATAATCGTGGAACCTTAGAGACTTTAGAATTAATAGAAAGCACAGCAAGAGTGGTTTATAATTCCTCGGATTGTGCTATTGGATATGAAGCTGCAAAATTAGTATTAAAAGGTCTTGAGGGGTTTCGAGAAGATTACATATCCCATGTAGAAAATCATCGATGTACGTATAATCTTACCCAACCGGTTCCTTGTGTGGCCTTATGCCCAGCAGGGGTAGATATTCCAGGTTATATTGCACTGATTAAAGATGGAAGATATAAGGATGCAATTCGGTTGATACGTAAAGATAATCCTTTTCCTGTTGCCTGTGCTCTTATTTGTGAACATCCTTGCGAAGCACGTTGTAGAAGAAATATGATTGATGATGCAATTAATATTCGCGGGATGAAGCGAGCTGCAGTTGATAATGCAGGAGAAGTTGAGATTCCATCCTGTGGCAAGGATACTGGTAAACATGTTGCGATTATAGGCGGAGGTCCATCTGGTCTTACAGCAGCATATTATTTAAGATTGATGGGGCATCAGGTAACCATTTACGAGAAAAGAAAAGAACTTGGAGGAATGCTTCGTTATGGTATTCCAAATTATCGTCTTCCAAGAGAACGATTACAGCAGGATATTGATGCGATTTTGAAAACCGGTGTTAAGGTGTATCGAAATATTTCCATTGGATCTAGAGAAGGCCAGATTCCTTTGGAAGAAATTCGCAATACCTTTGATTCTGTTTATATTTCCATTGGAGCACATGTAGATAAAAAAGTGGGAATTGATGGAGAGGATGCTGCTGGTGTTATTTCAGCAGTTGAAATGTTACGAAATATAGGAAATTATGATATGCCAGATTTCACAGGGAAGCGAGTATGTGTGATTGGTGGTGGTAATGTTGCTATGGATGTTTCCAGGTCTGCAATTCGCCTTGGGGCTAGTAAGGTTACGGTTGTCTATCGTAGGAGAATCGCAGATATGACAGCGCTCGAAGGAGAAATTCATGGTGCCGTTGCAGAGGGTGTTGATGTGCTAGAACTTCATGCGCCGGACTATATCGAAAAAGATGCCGCTAACCGAGTTTCTGCATTATGGGCAACTCCAAATATTATCAGCTTTATTGATAAGAGTGGTAGACCAAAAACTGCAGAATCAGAAAAAGAGAAACTTAGAATTCCTTGCGATATTGTAATCATTGCCATTGGACAAGGAATCGACAGTAAACATTTTGCGGAAAGTGGTATTCCTACTAATAAAGGCTCCATTCTTGCACAGGAGTGGGCTGAAGTTGAGAACATACCAGGAGTTTTTGCTGGAGGAGATTGTGTGACAGGTCCTGCAACGGTAATTAAAGCAATTGCAGCAGGTAAAGTGGTAGCAGCAAATATTGATCAATACCTTGGATTTGAGCATATCATTACATCTGATGTTTCTATTCCAGCACCAGATTTTTCAGACAGACTTCCTTGTGGTCGGGTTAATATGTCAGAACGAGATCCGATTGACAGGGTAAAAGATTTTGATTTGGTAGAATGTGAAATGTCTATTCAGGAAGCAAACCAGGAAGCAAAGAGATGCTTGCGATGTGACCATTACGGTTATGGGATATTTAAGGGAGGGCGTGTAAACCAATGGTAAACTTGAAAATAAACAATCTGCCGATTTCGGTTGATGATGGTACAACCATATTAGATGCTGCTAAGATTGCAGGTATTAAGATTCCAACTCTTTGTTATTTGAAAGAGCTCAATGAAATAGCTGCCTGCAGAGTTTGCGTGGTAGAAGTTGAAGGTGTTCACAGATTGGTTACTTCCTGTAACAATGTAGTTAGCGAGGGAATGGAAGTACATACCAATACAGCTAAAGTTCGTGAGGCAAGAAAGACCAATGTGGAACTGATTTTGTCCCAACATCATACCAATTGCCCCTCTTGCGTAAGAAGTGGAAATTGTCAATTGCAAACAGTTGCGAATAGTCTGGATTTGGTTACAGACCGCTATAAAAACGAGCCATTTTTTAAGGAATGGCCTTCCGAATTTCCATTGATCAGAGATTCAAGTAAATGCATTAAATGCATGCGTTGTATACAGATTTGCGATGTAATTCAAGGGATGAATATTTGGGATGTTGCAAATACTGGTTCCAGAACTACCGTTGATGTATCGGGAAATCGAAAAATAACAGAAACAAACTGCACACTATGCGGTCAGTGTATAACACATTGTCCAACGGGAGCTCTACAGGAACGAGATGATGTATCTAAAATATTTGCTATGAATGGTATTTTAAATAATAAAGACCTCATCACCGTAGTTCAGGTAGCGCCTGCAGTGAGAGCTGCATGGGGAGAGGAATTTGGGCTTAGCCAGGAGTTTGCAAATGAAAAACGACTGGTTGCAGCATTAAAGAATATGGGGTTTGACTATGTGTTTGATACAAATTTTTCCGCCGATTTGACCATTATGGAAGAAGGGATGGAATTTATTCATAAAATGGAAGAAGGTAAGGAACAGGGATATCCACTGTTTACATCCTGTTGTCCAGCCTGGGTAAGTTTTATGAAATCAAGATATCCTGATATGGTGCCCTATTTATCAACCGCGAAATCTCCTCAGCAGATGTTTGGAGCAATTACAAAAACATATTTTGCAGAAAAGATAGGTGTGTCACCGGATAAAATAAGATGTATCTCTGTTATGCCATGTGTTGCAAAAAAGGCAGAAAGTGATCTTCCTTTTATCAATGCAGTAAAAGAAGGTAAGGATGTTGATGTTGTTTTAACCACTAGGGAAATCTGCCGTATGATTCAATTTGATCAGATTGATGTAACAAAACTACCAGAGATGGATTTTGATTCGCCTCTCGGAACTGGTTCTGGTGCTGCAGTTATCTTTGGGGTAACAGGTGGTGTTATGGAAGCAGCACTTCGGACTTGTTATGCTGTTCTTATGGGAAAAAATCCTGACATGGATACCTTTCAGATTGTACGTGGACAAAAGGGATGGAAAGAAGCGGAATTTACCCTGGGAGATAAAACCCTAAAACTAGCAGTTGCAAGTGGACTCTCCAATGCCGCATCTTTGATGGAAGCCATACAACTGGGAAAAGCTAGTTATGATTTTGTGGAAGTTATGGCCTGCCCTGGAGGCTGCGCAGGCGGAGGCGGACAGCCAATCCATGATAATATGGAAATGGCTGGTGAAAGAAGCGAAAGTCTATATCTATATGATGAAAAAAATCCCCTTCGTTTTAGTCATGAAAATAAAGACGTTAAAATGTTGTATGATGAATTTTTAAAAGAGCCAAACTCTCATTTGGCTCATGAGTTATTACATACAAATCATAGAATTGTCTGATTTTATTTGCATTCAAAAAAAACTGTGCTATAATCAAAACAATATGGAATTCTTTCGCTCACTAACGCGTTTTTGTGTGAAAGTGTTAGAAACTATTTTATATGAAAAAGTAAATTCTGGGAGGAACAAACATGTATTCATTTGACGAAGTAAAAAATGTAGATCCAGAAGTAGCACAGGTTATTTTGGATGAACAAAACAGACAAAACAGACATATTGAATTAATTGCATCAGAAAACTGGGTGAGTAAAGCTGTGATGGCAGCGATGGGAAGCCCATTAACCAATAAATACGCAGAAGGATATCCAGGGAAAAGATATTATGGAGGTTGCGAATGCGTAGATGTTGTTGAAAATCTTGCAATTGAACGTGCCAAAGAGTTGTTTGGTTGTGATTATGTTAATGTACAACCACATTCTGGAGCACAGGCGAATATGGCAGTTCAGTTTGCGATTTGCGATCCTGGAGATACTATCATGGGTATGAATCTGGCCCATGGTGGACATTTAACTCATGGAAGTCCAGTTAATATGTCTGGAAAATATTACAACATCGTTCCTTATGGTGTGAATGAAGAAGGCTTTATTGATTATGAGGAACTGAGAAGAATCGCAATTGAAAGCAAACCCAAAATGATTATTGCAGGAGCATCTGCTTATGCAAGAAAAATTGATTTTAAGAAATTTAGAGAAGTGGCTGATGAAGTTGGTGCGGTGTTAATGGTAGATATGGCTCATATTGCTGGACTTGTTGCAGCAGGTGTTCATGAAAGTCCAATTCCTTATGCAGATGTTGTAACCACCACGACACATAAAACATTGCGTGGACCAAGAGGTGGTATGATTTTATGTAATCAGGAAGCAGCAGATAAGTATAACTTCAATAAAGCTATTTTTCCTGGGATTCAGGGGGGACCTCTGATGCACGTAATTGCAGCAAAGGCAGTTTGCTTTAAAGAAGCACTAACAGAGGAATTTAAGCAGTATCAGAGAAATGTAGCTGCAAATGCGCAGGCACTTTGTAAGTCTTTGATGGACAGAGAGATTAAAATTGTGTCTGGAGGCACTGATAATCACCTAATGCTAGTTGATTTGACAAATTTTAACCTGACCGGAAAAGCAATCGAAAAACTTTTGGATCAGGCTCATATTACCGCAAATAAAAATACCATTCCGAATGATCCTCAAAGTCCTTTTGTAACCAGTGGAATTCGTCTGGGAACGCCTGCGGTTACTTCAAGAGGTATGAACGAAGAAGATATGGATGTGATTGCAGAAGCGATTGCACTTCTTATCAAAGGTGGAGAAGCAGAAGTAGATAATGCCAAGGCTTTGGTGAAGACTTTGACAGATAAATATCCATTAATTTAATCCAAAAATGTAGTGCTCGAAGGAGTGCTACATTTTTTTTGAAAAAAAAGCTTTTATATTCAGAATATATTGTATGAAGTTCATGTTTACTATATAATACAAGCATGTGCATTTTGATAAACAATAAGGGAGAAACTAAAAAATGAAAAAAACAAGTATCGCAAAAAAGGTAGCCTTAAACATAGGCGCGCTGGCTATTTTCATCTGTTTGTTGATTGGCGGAATTGCAGTAGTTATTAGTTATGTTTCCATGACCAGTGAGGCGGAAAAATCATTGGCCGAAATTACCAAGTTAGGATCTGAGAAAATCAGTATTGTTGTGGAAGATCGGCTTCTTGTTCTACAAGAGATTGCAAACAAACCAGAAGTTCAGAGTATGGTTTTTATGAAACAGAAGGCTTCTCTTGCAACAGATGTGGAACGATTAGGATACTTGGATATGGCGGTAGTGTCGTTACAAGGTGAGGCAAGATATGTCGTAGAAGATAAAACAGCGGATTTGTCAGATCGTGAATATGTAATCAAAGCATTGGAAGGGGATGCAAATATTTCTGATGTAATTATTAGTAAGGTTACTAATTCAGCAGTATTAATGTATGCTGTACCAATTACCCAGAATGGAAAAGTGGTCGGCGCATTGATCGCAAGAAGAGATGGAAATTCCTTGGCTGAAATCACAAACGAGATGGGATATGGAGAAGAAGGCTATGCTTATGTAATCAATAAAAGTGGTGTTGTAGTAGCGCATCCAAATTCTGAGCTTACCATGAATCAGTTTGCTCCAATTGAAGCAGCTAAGGAAGATCCACAATACTTATCCGTTGCAAAACTTTTTACCATTATGTTACAAAGTCCAAGTGGAGTGGAGGAATATGATTACGAAGGCAAAAGTTTATATAGCGCTTTCGAAGAAATTGAGGGTACACCTTGGATTTTGGTTAGTGCAGCCAATAAGGATGAGGTTTTAGAAGGTGTTTACAATCTTGTGGGCTCTCTATTGGTAAATGTATTAATCGTACTCATTATTTCATTGGTATTATCTTTAGCAATTGGTTTTTCGATTGCAAAACCTATCATTAAGCTAACCGCGGTTGTAAATAAACGTTCTGCCCTTGATTTTACAAAAGAAGAGGGGAATGAAAAAACACTAAAGAAGGTGGATGAAGTAGGTCTTATGAAACTTGCAATCAATCAGATGTCCGAAAATGTAAGAGACTTCATTTTAAATGTAACAGATACGGCAGAACAAGTATCTGCAACCAGTGAAGAATTAACAGCAACAAGCGAACAATCTGCATCCGCTTCTGAAGAGGTTGCACTGTCTGTATCAAAAATTGCAGAAGGTGCAGTGGAACAAGCCGAAATAACTACAAAAAGTGCACAATCCTTGGAACAATTAAATCAAGAGTTAATGGGAAACAAAGATCGTACCCTTGGTTTATCAGAAGCTACTGCTAAGATTAATGAATCCATTGAAAAAGGGGTTTCTATTATTCAGGAACTTTCTAAGAAAAATAAAGAAAACAGCGAATCCATAGAAAATGTTAATAAAAGTGTATTAAAGACACATGAAAGTTCTGCTAAAATATCCGAAGTGACAGCATTGATTGCAAATGTTTCTAGTCAGACAAACCTTTTAGCGTTGAATGCATCCATAGAAGCAGCACGTGCAGGCGAAATGGGAAAAGGCTTTGCAGTTGTTGCAGAAGAAATTAGAAAACTTGCAGAGCAGTCATCAAAAATGACCACAATGATTAATGAAATAGTACAAGGGTTGTTAGCGGATGCTGAAGGAACCGTGTTAGAAATGAAAGAAACCAATGAAATTGTAAAAGCACAGGAGTACAGTGTAAATCAAACAAAACTTGCCTTTGAAGATATTTCTAAAGCAATAGAAAAAGCTGAAATTTTTGTGAAGTCTATTTACGAATCCAGTAAAACTATGGAACAAAGTAAAGAAGGTGTCATGAAGAATTTAAGTACACTCTCAGCAGTAGCGGATGATAACGCTGCATCAGCGCAGGAAGTATCTGCAGCAAGTGAAGAGCAGTCAGCGTCAGCAGAAGAAATCTCAAGAGCTAGTGAAGATTTAGCACAGATGGCACTGAATCTACAAACTATGATTGAGCGATTTAAAGTTTAAGACATGAAAGAGTAAAAGAATTGGATCAGCTTCTGGGGATATTTTCCGCAGGAGCTGTTTTTTTGTGCATATTTTAAGACATAATAAATAAGATGCAAGTTTTTTTGTGTGATTTAACACTTTACATTGTTAAAGATTTCAAGTATAATTTGGCTATTGTTGTCCGTCTATTGAAAACAGTTGTTTCTCCTAAGTAGAAAAAAATGGAGAAATCGGTAAAATGACTTGCATGGAGCAGTGGTATATGATAACATATCCCTCAGTTACAAACAATTGTATGCGGAAGGGGAACAGACATGAATCAGTCAACAGGTTACTATATTGTAAAGCAAAAAGCTTTACCAGAAGTGCTGTTAAAAGTAGTGGAAGCAAAAAGGCTTATTGATTCAGAAAAGGTAATGACAGTTCAGGAAGCAGCTGATCTTGTTGGCATAAGTAGAAGCTCGTTTTATAAATATAAAGATGATATTATTCCCTTTCATGATAACTCCCAGGGAACGACAATAACGCTAACATTTCAAATGGATGATGAGCCGGGGTTATTATCAAATGTTTTAAAAGTAATCGCTGATTTTCAGGCAAATATTCTGACGATACATCAGAGTATACCAATTAATGGAGTGGCATCGCTTAGCTTAAGCGTTCAGATTTTGCAAAATACCTTGGACATATCAGATATGGTATCTGCCATAGAAGCTCATGATGGTGTCCATCATGTAAAGATACTTGCAAAAGAATAAAACACGATAATTATAAGAAAGGTATGGTTTAGAATATGATACAGGTTGCAGTGCTTGGATATGGAGTTGTAGGTAGTGGTGTTGTTGAAGTAATTGAGAAAAATCAAGAAATGATAAACAAAAAGGCTGGATGTGAAATACAAGTTAAATATGTGCTTGATTTAAGAGATTTTCCAGATAATCCAATACAAAGTAAAATAGTTCATGATATAAATACTATTCTAGATGACTCACAGGTACAGGTTATCGTGGAAACTATGGGCGGTGTTGAGCCTGCTTATACGTTTACAAAAAAAGCGCTGGCACTTGGAAAAAGTGTTTGTACTTCCAATAAGGAACTGGTAGCAAACCATGCACCTGAGTTATTGCAGCTTGCGAAAGAAAATAATTGCAATTATTTATTTGAAGCCAGCGTTGGTGGTGGTATTCCAATTATCAGACCAATTAATTATTCCTTAACTCCGGAAAAAATTGAAGGAATAACAGGAATTTTAAATGGAACGACAAATTATATATTAACAAAAATGCAAAAAGAAGGAGCTGCTTTTCAGGATGTTCTGAAAGAAGCTCAATTAAAAGGATATGCAGAAAAAAATCCTGAGGCAGATGTAGAAGGTTATGATGCCTGTAGAAAAATTGCCATTCTTTCATCGCTTATGTATGGGAAGAATGTAAAATATGAGGATATCTATACAGAAGGTATCACAAAATTAACGGCAGAGGATTTTACTTATGCGAAAAAACTAGGAACCTCAATTAAGCTACTTGCAATCAGCAAAGATATGGGAGATAAATATTTTGCAATGGTTGCTCCGTTTATGATTGGACAGGAACATCCGTTGTTTAGTGTGAACGATGTATTCAATGGTATTTTTGTAAAAGGAAATATGCTTGGAGATACCATGTATTATGGACGTGGTGCGGGAAAATTACCAACAGCCAGTGCTGTGGTTAGTGATGTGATTGATTGTGCCAGACATTTAGGGAAAAATATTCTTTGCTTCTGGGATTCTGAACGAGTGAAACTTACTTCTATCAACCAAATATCAAGAAAATTTTTCGTGAGAATTAAGGGAACAGTGGAAGAAGTATTACCAAAAGTGGAAGAGGTATTTGGTAAAGTCTCAGTAGTTACCTGTGAGGAATTACCAGAGGAATTTGGATTTATTACAGAAGAAATAACAGAGTTGTCCTTTAATGAAAAAGCAGAAGCAATCAGTGGAATTCGTAGTAGAATCAGAATAGAAGAATAGAGGTTTTATTGTATGAAGTATGTGATTGTATTAGGAGATGGAATGGCCGACTGGCCTATTGAAAAACTGGGGGGGAAAACCCCAATAGAGTATGCGAACACACCTTGTCTGGATCACATCAGTAAAGAATCCGTAATAGGATTGGTTAATACCATACCAGAGGGTATGAAGCCAGGGAGTGATACTGCAAATTTATCTGTAATGGGCTATGATCCTAAAAAGTATTATTCTGGCCGTTCACCACTGGAAGCTTTGAGCATTGGTGTTCCAATGAAAGATACGGACATTGCACTTCGCTGTAACATTGTTACCATTTCAGAAGAAGAGGATGTGTTTGAAGAAAAGACTATTATCGATCATAGTTCAGGGGAAATTAGCACAGAAGAATGTGCCATTTTACTTAATGCAGTCAAAAAAGAATTGGAAACAGAAGCATATAAATTTTATGTTGGAACCAGTTACAGACATTGCTTGATTTGGGATAATGGCTCTATATTAGATTTGGTACAGCCTCATGATGTATTAACTCAGAAAATTGGACAACATTTACCAGAAGATGCTGTATTAAAAAATATGATGAAAAAAAGTTATGAGATTTTAAAAAATCATCCGATTAATGTAGAACGTAAAAATAGAGGTGAAAATCCTGCAAACTGTTGTTGGTTCTGGGGAGCTGGAACAAAACCTTTACTAACCAACTTTCAAGAAAAAACTGGTAAAAAGGGATATATGATTTCTGCTGTGGACTTATTAAAGGGTATTGCAGTAGGAGCAGGAATGGAATATGCTACTGTTGATGGTGCAAACGGAGGGCTACATACAAATTACGAAGGTAAGGTAGAGGCCGCTTTAGAGGCTTTGCTCACGAAGGACTATGATTTTACTTATGTACATATTGAAGCACCAGATGAAATGGGGCATCAAGGCAGTGCGGAAAAGAAAGTTACAGCAATTGAATACTTAGATCAAAGGGTGATAGAACCTTTATTTGAAAAATTAAAAGCAGCAAATGTAGATTTTCGCATGTTGATCCTTCCAGATCATCCAACACCCGTTGCAAAAAGAACTCATACTTCAGAACCAGTGCCATTTTTGCTGTATGATAGTACGAATCCTGTCCAGAGCCAGTACGATTATTCTGAAAACCATGCTAAGGAAAGTGGACTTGTAATTGAAAAAGGCCATGAGCTGATTGATTTTTTATTTGAAAAATAGAGAAAAAAGGTATAAACTACAGGGTGAGCGGTGCTCGGGTAAGGAGATTATAGTGTCATGAAGAAATTGGTGAAATTTGGTGGGAGTTCACTCGCCAGTGCAGAACAGTTTCAAAAAGTAAAAGAAATTATTGATATGGATCCAAAAAGAAAATTGGTCATACCTTCTGCACCTGGCAAACGATATGCAAAAGATACCAAAGTAACGGATATGTTATATATTTGCTACGGTATTGCAGAACAAGGTGGTAATTTTACCATCGAATTAGAGCAGATTAAGAATCGATATCTTGAAATTATAGAAGGACTGAAACTGGATTTATCTTTGGAACAGGAATTTGAAATCATTGAGAAGAATTTTAGAGAGAAGGCAGGTAATAATTATGCAGCTTCTCGTGGAGAATATCTGAATGGTATCATTATGGCTCATTATCTGGGTTATGAATTTATCGATGCTGCTGAAGTTATCTTTTTCAATGAAAATGGAAGTTTTGATGCAGAAAAAACCAATCAAATTCTGACTAAAAGACTGGAAAGTACAGATACTGCAGTTATCCCTGGATTTTATGGTTCCTATCCAGATAAGCGAGTAAAGACATTTTCGAGAGGTGGCTCAGATATTACAGGGTCCATAGTTGCTAGGGCCGTTATGGCAGAAGTCTATGAAAACTGGACAGATGTTTCTGGATTTTTAATTGCAGATCCAAGAATTATATCGAATCCAGAAGGAATCGATACCATTACCTATAGGGAACTACGAGAACTATCGTATATGGGAGCTACAGTGCTTCATGAAGAAGCTATTTTCCCAGTGCGACAGGTTGGTATTCCGATTAATATCAGAAACACCAATATTCCGTCAGATGAAGGAACCTGGATTGTAGAGAGTACCTGTCAAAAATCCAAGTATGTCATTACAGGAATTGCTGGTAAAAAAGGATTTTGTGCCATTAACATTGAAAAAGATATGATGAACTCAGAAATTGGGTTTGGTAAAAAAGTGCTTTCTGTATTTGAAGAAAATGGAATTTCTTTTGAGCACATGCCTTCAGGAATTGATACAATGTCTGTGTTTGTTCATCAGGATGAGTTTATCCATAAGGAACAAAAAGTGGTATCTGGTTTACATAGAGAAGCAAAACCAGATTCTATTGATATTGAATCAGATCTTGCTCTGATTGCAGTTGTTGGTCGTGGAATGAAGTCGATGCGTGGTACTGCTGGTAGAATTTTCTCAGCACTTGCTCATGCTAGCGTAAATGTTAAGATGATTGATCAGGGTTCTAGTGAGCTAAACATCATAATTGGTGTATCCAATGAGGATTTTGAAACTGCAATCAAAGCTATATATGATATTTTTGTTTTATCTCAACTATAAGGAAATGGAAGGAGCATCCCATTGGGGTAGCTCCTTTTTGCTTTGAATTATGTGTGTAAATGAACTAATATGTTAAATTGATAATTAATTTAAAAAATAATATCAAATTGTATTGACAAATAGATGCAAAACATTTATTATAAAGACAGAAACAAAAGAAATACTTGTTTCAAATAAAAAAAGGAGGTACGGACCACCAAAAACGTAAGTTAAAGTTTTATAAAATTTAGAAAATTGAATAAAGAAGCATTTAAAGAATTATATAATTAAATGCAAAACCAGAAAAGTAAGTTGAAACAAAAACTGTGAATGAAATACAAATAACGGGAAATTACACAGTAACGGAAAATTACTCAGGGGTGAACAGCTCTTCAGTAACGGAAAATTACTCAGTAACGTAAATTATTCGTAAGATACAAAACAGAGATTTACAAAAACATACAATTCTGGAAATAGAATGAAAAAGTTAGAATACGAGTACATTGAACATTTTGGTAACGAAGGACAATTTAGAATTGCCGTTACAAGTATTGAAGTACAAATAATGAGAAAATGGAAAGGAAGAAATGCTAAAAATTAAATACGGAGGCTAGTCCAATGGATAGTATAGTTTAGAAGCGGGTGTTTATCAAAATGATGGATGCCCGCTTCTTATTTTTGCGCTTTATTTTTCTGATTACAAAATATAGTGGTTTTTAAGAAAAAAATAAGAAAAAAATACAATATACTATAGAATTATGATAGAGAATCAGTTAAGATATAAAAAAGAAGTGCGAAATAAATGGGAATCGTTTAGCGGAGGATTTATTAATATATGGAAGAGCAGAATTATGATGATAAAAGAGAAGCCAGAAGAAAAAAAAGAATTAAGGCCCAGATAATTTCTTATACGGTACTAGTTTGTATTCTTTCTGTTATTGTAATTGGTGCATGGCAGGGAGTACGTTTGATTACAAATGCTTTTGATAAACAGGAGAGTGTTCCGATTCAGGAAGAAGTTGCAACGGAAGATGTTAGTGAGCCTGTTCCAGAAGAAGAAATACAAGAGGAAGTGGAAGAGGTTGTAGAAGAAGTTGATCCTATAGAACCTTTCATTGATGAACTTCTTGCACAAATGCCTTTAGAAGATCGGGTTGCTGGATTATTTTTGGTTTCACCAGAATCAATTACGGGAGTAAGTAAAGTTGTTGCTGCTGGCAGTGGAACCCAGGAAGCACTTTCCAAATATGCAGTTGCTGGATTTGTATATACAAAAAGCAATATTCAGAATGCGGCGCAGTTTCAAGAGATGATTGCCAATACAAAAACCATGAGCAAGTATCCGCTTTTTTATTCTGTATATGAAGAAGGTGGAGATGTAACAAGTTTGAAGGCGGCAGGACTAGATGTAGCAGGCTTTGACTCCATGTGGGATATTGGTTCTACCAACGATACGGCCAATGCTTATCAATTAGGAAGTACTATCGGAAGTTATTTGAAAGAATATGGAATTAATTTGGATCTTGCACCAGTTGCGGATATTGTAACTGATGCAACTACATCATTTATGAAAGAAAGATCATTTGGTTCTGATCCAAAGATTGTGTCAGCCATGGTCAGTTCAGCGGTTCAAGGATTTATGGAAACAGGAATTAGTACCTGTTTGAAACATTTTCCAGGGCAGGGGTTAACTGAAAGTGATACTTCAGCTGGCTATTCTGTAATAGACAGGTCTTACGATGAATTGAAATCATTGGAATTACTACCATTTCAGGAAGGAATCAGAGCAGGTTCCGAGTTTATCATGATGAGTCACGTAACCTTGCCACAGATATCAGGAGATAGCATACCTGCATCTTTATCAGATGTTATGATACAGACCATCTTAAGAACAGATTTG
Source organism: uncultured Lachnospiraceae bacterium (assembly GCA_947630125.1). Taxonomy (GTDB): domain Bacteria; phylum Bacillota; class Clostridia; order Lachnospirales; family Lachnospiraceae; genus CANRGO01. The sequence continues at coordinate 38,715 of CANRGO010000002.1, forward strand.
GGATTTCAGGGAGTTGTTATAACGGATGCATTAAATAAAAAGGCAATTACAGAATACTACACAACTGAGGAAGCGGTGGTTATGGCAATTAAGGCTGGAGCAGATATCTTACTCTTGCCGGATGATTTTGAAGCTGCTTATACTGGATTACTTACAGCTGTGCAAAATGGTGAGATAACCGAAGAGAGGATTAATGAGTCTTTAAGAAGAATCTACAGGGTAAAATATAAAGATTTTATGGAGACACAAGAATAAAGGTTTGATTATCAATTTTTTAAAAATGGAATTGACAAAGTAACTATCCTATAGTATATTATATTTTGCCTGTAAAAATAGCAGGCAAACAGGCGCGAGTGGCTCAGTTGGTAGAGCGCGACCTTGCCAAGGTCGAGGCCGCGGGTTCGAGTCCCGTCTCGCGCTCTTTATAATGAATGTGTGATAGAAGCTATGTCTTTTGACATAGCTTCTTTTTTTTCAAACAGATAACAAGAAACTTAGAAAGGATTTATCATGACAAAGACAACGTATTCTACTAAAACATTAATTCTTCGATTTATACCTTATTATAAAAAATACAAAGGCATTTTGTTTATGGATTTATTTTGCGCAACACTTACAACGGTCTGTGAGTTGGTATTGCCATTAATTATGCGCTATATTACCAATGAAGGAATTAGAGATTTGGCAGGACTTTCCTTAAAAACAATCGGTGGATTATCTTTTTTATACCTAATCCTTCGTCTAATTGATGCAGTGGCGAACTATTATATGGGGAATATGGGACATGTTATGGGGGCAAAGATCGAAACAGATATGCGTAAGGATGCCTTTTCTCACTTGTTGCGGTTATCAGATACCTTTTACAGCAATACAAAAGTTGGTCAGATTATGGGACGCATTACCAATGACTTATTTGATGTTACAGAATTTGCCCATCATTGCCCAGAAGAATTTTTAATTGCTTTTTTTAAAACAGGAATTGCCTTTATCATATTACTAACCATACATGTTCCACTTACGTTGATAATTTTTATGATTGTTCCAGTGATGACTGTTGTAGCGGTATTTTTGAATCGAAAAATGAGAGCAGCATTCGGACTGCAAAGAAATCAAATTGGGGAATTAAATGCACAGATAGAAGATAGTTTGCTGGGACAAAAAGTTGTAAAAGCTTTTACCAGTGAAGAAATGGAACAACATCGTTTTCAGAAGGGAAATCATAAGTTTTTAGAAATTAAGACACTGACCTATCGCTACTTGGCTGCGTTCCATACAACCATACGTCTCTTTGATGGTTTAATGTATTTGACCGTAGTTTTAGCAGGTGGTATTTTCATGATGAAAGGGTATATAAAACCAGGTGATTTGGTTGCCTATCTTTTATATGTAACAACGTTGATTTCTACAATTAGAAGAATCATAGAATTTATGGAACAGTTTCAAAGGGGAATTACAGGGATTGAACGCTTTGTTCAAATCATGGATGCTGATGTGGATATTAAAGAACCGGAAGATGGGGTTACATTAGTAAATCCAAAGGGTGAGATTACATTTGAACGTGTATCCTTTGAATATCCAGATGACCATAATATTGTGTTTAGAAATTTGAATTTGCAAATTCAGCCAGGTGAAAAAATAGCAATCGTAGGTCCAAGTGGTGGTGGAAAAACCACTTTATGTAATTTGATACCTCGTTTCTATGATGTGACAGAAGGAAGGATTTTGCTTGACGGAAGAGATATTAAAGACTTTACATTACAAAGTCTTCGTGAAAATATTGGGATTGTTCAGCAAGATGTGTATTTATTTTCAGGTACAATTTTAGAAAATATTCAATATGGAAATCCAAATGCTTCCCTGGAGGATGTTATGAAGGCGGCAAAAGAAGCAGGAGCCCATGATTTTATACAGGAATTAAAAGATGGATATGATACCTACGTTGGAGAAAGAGGAGTTAAACTTTCTGGAGGTCAAAAACAGCGTATTAGTATAGCAAGAGTATTTTTAAAAAATCCACCTATTATTTTATTGGATGAAGCAACATCCGCTTTGGATAATGAAAGCGAATATGCGGTTGCAAAATCTTTAGGAGAATTATCTAAGGGTCGCACTACGCTCACCATTGCTCATCGATTATCCAGTATACGAAATTCTGATCGAATTTTAGTTTTAACAGAAGAGGGAATCGAGGAGCAAGGAACGCATCAACAGTTAATGGATTTAAAAGGCCTGTATTGTCAGTTTTACAATCGTGCAAATGAGATGAAGTAATCAATGGGTTTCATGAAAGGAGTGTGAACATGTTCCAAATGAATAAGAAATATCAAATATTGAATGGCAGTGTTTTAAAAATTACCGCAATTATCACTATGTTAATTGACCATATTGGTGCAGCAATCTTATATTTTATACCTACCCTTTTCTTACTGAATCCAGAGAACCAGAAAAACTTGGAATTATTTTATGGGATTTTCAGAAATGTTGGAAGAATAGCGTTTCCGTTATTTTGTTTTTTGCTTGTGGAGGGATTTGTCCATACTAAAAATGTAAAAAAATATATGCTAAGGTTATTTATATTTGCGCTGGTAAGTGAACTTCCCTTTGATCTGGCTTTTTATGATGGAATTGCATTTGTTCACCAAAATGTTTTCTGGACATTGCTTCTTGGACTTATCACGATATATGGGATTGACTGGATTATACAGTTTGCCAGAAGAGAGCAGGTTGATTTTAGTAAGGTGAAGAATCAGGTTCTGATGGCGATTGGTCTTTGCGGGGTAGGTATGATTGGTGGTGGGCTTTCAGTTCTTATGAATACCGATTATTCTTATCATGGAGTTCTTTTGATCCTGATTTTTTACGTGTTAAGACATAATCGCATCATGGCTGGTTTGATTGGGTATATGACTTTTGTAACTTTTTTATACGAACCCTTTTGTTTACCTGCATTTATTATGATTCAATTTTATAATGGAAAAAAAGGACTAACCAAAACAAAAATCAATTATCAGTACATTTTCTATGCATTTTATCCGGTACACTTACTTATTTTATATCTGATTCGTATGTTAATGAGTTAAGTTAAGAAACTGCTGAATAAAATATGCTTATCAGTAGGATAAAGGCGTGATCGTAACACGCAGAAAAGGTGGTTTATGGAATTAATTTTTGTCAGAGCTAATCATGAAGTAACAGGAAGTTGTCATTATTTGTATTCCAATGGAAAACATATCTTAATTGACTGTGGTATGGAACAAGGCACAGATGTATTTGAAAATATTGAGTTGCCTGTCAGTGAAGCACTTATTGATTATGTTTTTTTAACCCATGCACATATTGATCATTCTGGACTTCTGCCACTCTTGTATGCAAGAGGATTTCGAGGGAAAATATATGCTACAGAAGCAACCATGAATTTGTGCAGTATTATGTTGCGAGATAGTGCACATATTCAAATGCAGGAAGCAGAGTGGAAGAATCGTAAAGCTAAACGAAATAAGCAAATTCAAGTTGCAGATCCAATTTATACTATGCAGGATGCCGATGGCGTTATTCGACAGATCATTCCTTGTGTTTATGGGAAGGAAATAAAAGTAAGCGATGACATAAAAATTCGATTTACAGATATTGGACATTTACTTGGCTCTGCCAGTATTGAAGTATGGTTAACAGAACAGGCAGAAACGAAAAAAATTGTATTTTCAGGTGATATTGGGAATAAAAATCAACCTTTGATTAGAGATCCAAGATATACAGAAACTGCAGATTATGTGGTAATGGAATCTACCTATGGAGATCGATATCATACCATTGATAAAGTGAATTATATCAATGAACTTACTGAAATCATACAGAAAACGTTTGATCGTGGTGGAAATGTTGTGATTCCTTCTTTTGCAGTGGGAAGAACCCAGGAGATTTTGTATTTTCTAAGAAAAATCAAAGCTGACAGACTGGTTCAGGGATATTCAAATTTTCCAGTGTATGTGGATAGTCCTTTAGCTGTTGAAGCAACTGAGATTTTTCAAAAAAATAATCAGACTTGTTTTGATGAGGAAGCGCTGGAACTGGTGCATAAAGGTATTAATCCCATTAGTTTTCCGGGTCTAAGACTTTCTATAACAAGTGAAGAGTCAAAAGCGATTAACTTTGATGATACACCTAAGGTTATTATTTCAGCATCTGGAATGTGTGAAGCAGGAAGAATCAGACATCATTTAAAACATAATCTTTGGAGAACGGATAGTGCTGTAGTTTTTGTTGGATATCAGGCAAATGGAACCCTGGGTAGAATGATTCTAGATGGTCTAAAAGAAGTCAGACTTTTTGGTGAAACAGTAGAAGTGAATGCTTCTATCTATAAGATACAGGGCTTAAGCGGACATGCAGACAAACAGGGTCTTTTGGACTGGGTGAATGCATTTAGCCAAAAGCCACAAAAAGTATTTGTTGTGCATGGAGAGGATACTGTATCAGAGGCCTTTGTTCAGTGCTTGAATACAGAATATGGTCATGAGGCAGTAGCACCTTATAGTGGAAGCCGTTTTAATCTTTTGACGAATTCCTTTACACTCTTTGCAGAACCTGTTACGCTGAAAAAAGCGGAAGTACGAAGAATATCAGAGGTGTTTAAACGACTACTTGCAGCACATCAGAGACTCCTTGGAGTTATACAGAGAAATGAGGGGGTTGCAAATAAAGACTTGGCGAAATTTGCGGACCAAATTAATTCTCTTTGTGATAAATGGGATAGATAAGATTGGAGAAATAAGTTATGAGTATGGCAGATCAGATTTTTATCAAAATGTGTAAAGACATTTTAGAAAATGGAACCAGTACAGAAGGAGAAAAAGTTAGACCACGCTGGGACGACGGAACACCAGCATATACCATAAAACAATTTGGTGTGGTGAATCGCTATGATCTTTCAAAAGAGTTTCCACTTCTTACCCTGAGAAAAACAGCATTGAAAAGTGCGACTGATGAGATGCTATGGATCTGGCAGCAAAAATCAAATAATATCAATCAGTTAAACAGTCATATATGGGATCAATGGGCCAATGGGGACGGTTCTATTGGTAAGGCTTATGGTTATCAGATGTCTGTGAAACATCAGTATAAAGAGGGCCTAATGGATCAGGTGGATCGTGTGATATATGATTTGAAACATAATCCATTCAGCCGACGTATTATGACCAATATCTATGTTCACCAGGATTTACATGAAATGAACCTCTATCCCTGTGCCTATAGCATGACTTTTAATGTAACCCAAAAGCCAGGGAATGATAAACTAACCCTAAATGGAATTTTAAATCAGAGATCTCAGGATATTTTGGCAGCAAACAATTGGAATGTGGTTCAGTATTCAGTTTTGATGCATATGCTTGCACAATCCTGCGATATGCAGGTAGGAGAGTTGGTTCATGTCATTGCAGATGCGCATATTTATGACAGACATATTCCGATAATCAAGGAATTGATTGAGAGAGAAACATATGAAGCACCAACCTTTTGGCTGAATCCAGAAATTAAAGATTTCTATGAGTTTACACGTCATGATGTTCGGGTTGAACAGTATCAGACAGGACCACAGATAGAAAATATTCCCATCGCGATCTAAGTGTTAGGCATATTTGAATTACAAATTGAAGAAAGTTAGTTAGAGGTAAATTATGAATTTAATCGTTGCAGTAGATAAAAACTGGGGAATTGGTTGTAATAACAGATTGCTTGTTAGAATACCAAATGATCAGAAATTTTTTAGACAGGAAACAACAGGAAAAGTTATTGTATTGGGCAGAAAAACGCTAGAAACTTTTCCAAATGGTCTTCCTTTGCAAAATCGTCTTAATATTATCTTGTCAAAAGATCCTAGTTATAAAGTGAAGGATGCTATCGTTGTTCATTCTATTTCTGAGTTATTAGAGGAATTAAAAAAATATAATTCAAGAGATATTTATATCATAGGTGGAGATAGTGTTTACAAGCAAATGTTACCATACTGTGATGTTGCACATGTTACAAAAATAGAACAGGTTTATGAAGCAGATAGCTATTTCCCAAATCTGGATGAGATGGATGAATGGACTATTACGGCAGATAGTGAAGAGCAGACATATTTTGATATTGAATACACATTTTTAAAATATGAAAGAAAATCAAAGAAGTAAAGAACTATTCTTGACTTTTCTTAAGAAAAGGATAATAATGTTTAAAAAATAAATGAGATAGCAGCAAGGAGCAAATCGATTATGTTAAATATCAGAGTTGAAAAGATTCAAAATCCGAAGCCACTTCCATCACAGGATAATCCATTAACATTTGGTACAATATTTAGCGACCATATGTTTATTATGGATTACGAAATAGGGAAAGGTTGGATTGATCCACGTATTGTTCCTTATGGACCACTTGAGTTAGACCCTTCTTGTATGGTATTTCATTATGGACAGGAAATGTTTGAAGGTTTAAAGGCATATCGAACAGAAGACAATCGTATTCTCATGTTTAGACCAGATAAAAATATCGAACGTGCCAATAAAACCAATGAGAGAATATGCATTCCAACCATTGATGAAGATGATTTTTTACAGGCTTTGAAAGCGATTGTTAAAATGGATGAAAGTTGGGTACCTGACAAACCAGGAACATCACTTTATATTCGCCCATTTATTATTGCAACCGATCCTTTTCTGGGCGTTCGTCCTTCGAATACGTATAAGTTTATTATTATCCTATCTCCTGTTGGAGCGTATTATCCGGAAGGTTTAAATCCAGTTAAAATCTGGATCGAAGATGAGTATGTAAGGGCTGTTGCTGGTGGGCTTGGAGAAGCTAAGGCAGGTGCTAACTATGTGGCTAGTTTGAAAGCACAGGTTAAAGCTCATGACGAAGGATATTCTCAGGTGCTTTGGCTGGATGGTGTTGAGAGAAAATATATTGAAGAAGTTGGCGCAATGAATATCTTCTTCAAAATCAATGGTGTTGTAGTGACACCACAATTGAACGGTAGTATTTTGCCTGGAGTTACCAGAAGAAGTTGTATTGAACTTTGTAAATCCTGGGGAATTACGGTAGAAGAGAGAAAAATATCGGCAGAGGAATTGTTTACAGCCGCAGAAGATGGAAGCTTGGAAGAAGTTTGGGGAACAGGTACTGCAGCAGTTATCTCACCAGTTGGTCATTTGAGAAAAGGTGATCAAGTGGTTCAGATTGCAGACGGTGGAATCGGAAGCTTAAGTCAAAAACTATACGATACTGTGACAGGAATTCAATTGGGTAAAGTTGAAGCACCTGAAGGATGGATTGAAGAAGTAATATAAAAAAAGAAAAGATATATCACGAGACGTGATATATCTTTTTGTTTTTTTGTTAATCCAAATTCATTTTGTTTTTCATAAGTACAACAGTAAGAATGTAGTAAAATACTCCAAAGACTGCAGCAATAGCAAATCCACTTAACAAACTGCTGTTCATAATAGCACCGAAAGAGGCGGCATCTTCAATGCTGTTAATGGCCTTATCGATTGTAAAAGGAAGTGTAATAATCGAACTTATGGTTTGTTGAAGTATGTAGAGTCCAATATAGGAAACGATGGAACCCATAACCTTATGTCTGCCAAACATCTGACCAATTGAGATCGCAGCATAAATCATTAAGATTGCTGAAAACGTACCGACAATCACACCGATAATAATCAGAAAGCCATATAATCCAAGGTTCATACCTAACTCTTGTTCTAAAATTGGTTGAACTTCACGCCATCCCTTTGCTATTTCAGCAGCTAAATCAACGGTAGGCTCCGCATATGTAATCAGGCTAAATGCAAGTGAAATTACGCTTAAGATAATGGCAATTGTTGTGATCAAATAAAATGCAACGGTAACAAATAATTTGGAAAGTACTTTTGCATGGACGCTAACAGGAAGTGTATGCATTAGATAACCTTCATCACCATATAAGTTCCTGTAAAAACGAACTCCCATAAAAATTAATACAGCAAAAATAATTACGATAATGGTTAAATAATATAAAATCAAAGATAGAACACCAAAAATTTGAACCACTTCTAATTGATTTTCTGCAAATAAGGCACGGAAGGAAAACATTCCGAGCAAGGTTACTAAGAGGAGGAAGCAATTCATAGCTAAAATTATTCGCCAACTGCTTTTCCATTCATACTTTAATAATTTTCTTAACATGCAAATACCTCCCGGAAAAATGCGTCAACACTTTTTCCTTTTTCTTCCCGGATATTTTCTACAGTAGAACATAAAACAACCTGTCCATCACGAATAAAAATAACATCATCTAGGATATTTTCAATATCAGAGATTAGGTGGGTGGAAAGAAGTATGGTAGCATTTTCGTTGTAATTTGTAATGATGGTTTTTAAAATATAGTCTCTGGCAGCAGGGTCTACTCCGGCAATAGGCTCATCCAGAATAAATAGGTCTGCATCACGACTCATAACTAATATTAACTGTACTTTTTCTTTGGTGCCTTTTGATAAAGTCTTTAACTTTGCATTGCTATCAATGTTTAAAGATTGTAACATTGCATAAGCTCTGTCCTTTGCAAAATCTTCATAAAAATCTGCAAAAAAATCAACCAGTTCATAAACCTTCATACTATTTTGTAAATATGTTTTTTCTGGTAAATACGCAATTTTCTTTTTGCTTTCAATTCCAATTTCATGGCCATTGATTAAAATAGTACCTGCTGTAGGTGTTAGTAAGCCATTCATCATTTTAATAAGTGTTGTCTTTCCGCTTCCATTAGGACCTAAAAGTCCGATAATTTTACCTCTTGGAATGGATAGGTTCATATTATTTACCGCAAGTTTTCGACCTTCGTAAACTTTTGTAAGGCCAGAAATTTCAACTAAATTATTCATTCTGTGCCCCCTTTTCCGCAACTGTCTGTAGTAATGATATGATTTCTTCTTTTTCAAAGCCAAGTTCTTTCATTTTGTCAAAAAAAGCAACAATTTGTTCCGTTGCTAAATCCTGCTGAATTTCCTTTATCATCCCCAAATCCTCCGTTACTAATCGTCCACTGGTGCGTTGCGTAATAATTAATCCGCTCCGTTCCAGTTCTGTAAATGCTTTTTGCATTGTATTTGGATTTACACTTGCAACTGCCGCAAGTTCCCTTACACTTGGTAGCTTAACTCCTGGTTTATAAAAACCAGAAACGATTTGCAGTTGTATTTTTTCCACGAGTTGCAAATAAATTGGTCTGTCAGATATTAAGTCCCATGCCATATTATTTTTCCTTTCTGTAGTTTACTTAGAAACACATTTGATGTGTCACTGTACTAATTAATTAATACAATAATACGAATAATTAAGAATGTCAATAGTTTTTTGAAAATATTATAAGGAAAAAGATACGGGTTATATTGCGTTATGTAAAACGAAGATGCTATAATCAAATTGGTTTATTCTGAAAAAATATAGTAAGAACAGTCGGGGGTCAAAGTTGAAAGAAGTCATAGAACAATTAATAAACGACAAATTTTATACAGATAATGGAACCCTTGATTTTTCCTGTTCAAGTATTGAAATCAGTTTGAAAAAAAATGAAATTCCAGAGGAGTTCTTTCAGATATTTTACGAGGGAAAGGTTCCATTAAAGGGCGTTATCACAACAAGCGATTTAAGAATTCGACTTCGTAAGAAAGAATTATCAAATGAAAGTAAGGAAGTTCGATTCTTCTACGATAGTACAGGCTTAGAAGAGGGAGATATTATAAAATCTTCCATTATCCTGATTACCAATATGGGAGAGTATGAGATTCCTGTACTTGTAACCGTGGAACAAGGGTATTTAAAATCTTCCTTAGGTGATATTAAGAATTTATTTCATTTTGCAAATCTAGCAAAAAGCAATTGGATGGAAGCTGTGCAATTATTCTACTCCAAAGAATTTCATCGGATCTTTGTTTCCAATGACAAACAACATTATCCAACCTATCTTGGATTAAGTCAGGCAAAAGGAAATCAGAAGAATGTGAACGAATTTCTCGTTATGATCAATAAAAAACAAAAGATAGAATATTTTGTTGAAAAACAGCAGTATTTATTTGAAAATCCAAGTGGCATTACAGAAGATACCATTAAGTTAACCAAAAATGGATGGGGATATGTTGATTTACAGGTAGAGGTAGAGGGAGATTTTCTCTTTGTAGATAAAGAATTTATCAGTGATCAGGATTTTTTAGGGAATCATTGTTTTATAAATTTTCATGTAGATCAGGAAAAACTTCATATTGGGAAAAACTTCGGTAAGATTATGATTTCAAATATTTTTTATACATTTGAAATTCATGTGACAGCTACATGGGAATGGACCGAGCGGGTTCATATGAAAAAGAGAAACAGCTGGAACGAATGAATTTGGAACTTATCAAAGCTTTTGTTTTGTTCCGGGGACAGAAAATATCTATGTCAGAATGGTTAAAGCAGACAGGTAAAATCGTAGAGCAGTTTGGAGATTATTATTTTGATTTTCCAGGTTTTCGTCTATATCAGGCTCACTATTTAATCGGAGAAGAGCGGGTAAACGAAGCAAAATGGATTTTGGATCATATGGATGCAGAATTGTCCAAAGGTGAATTCCATCCAGAGTTTATGTGCTATTATCTGTTTTTAACCACACTTTTAAATAAAGAACTGGACTATGTTAACAATGTTACTGCCGAAGTAAAAAAAATATATGGGAATTATCCAACTTCATGGAGAGTGGCCTGGATTTATTTATACTTAGAAGAAGAATTTGCAAGAAGTGCTTCCAGTAAATGGCTATTTTTAGAAGAAGTATTTGAGAGAGGGTGTAGTAGTCCTGTTATCTATGTAGAGGCTTTGCAATTATTAAAAACCAATCCTACATTGCTACGTAAACTGGATGGATTTGAACTTCAGATTTTGTATTTTGCGGCAAAAAATCAGTTGCTGGATATGGATTTAATTCATCAAATTCATTATCTTATGGGAAGAATAAAAGTATTTCATCCTCTGTTATTAAAACTTCTGGAAGCATGCTATGAAATAAAACCTGAACAGGAAACGTTAACGGGCATTTGTTCGCTTTTAATATCTGGAAACAAAATAGGCACACAATATTTTCCTTGGTATGAACGAGCTGTTATGATGAATTTGCGAATTACAAAGTTATATGAATACTACATAAACTCCATCGATTTGAATTTTCATGGAGAGTTGCCTCGAATGGTAGTTTTGTACTTTGCTTATCAAAGTGATTTAAGTTATGAAGTGAAAGCCTTTTTATATTCCAACATTTTAATGTATGAAGATAAATATCAGGATATCTCTCTTCATTATCAGATGGAAATGGAAAAATTTGTTTTGGAACAAATACAACTGGGGCACATTAATGAAAAACTTGCTTATTTATATAAGCAATTAATCACACCTGCCATGCTAAATAAAGAAGTTGCAAATAAACTAACCAATTTATTGTTTGTTCATAAGATTCAGGTGTTTCAATCAGATATCAGGCGAGTGGTTATTTTGCATTCAAAAACAGAACAGGAACTTAGTTATCCTGTGATTCATCAGATGGCATATGTCCCAATCTATAGCAGTGATTATAGTATTTTTCTGGAAGATGCAAAGCAAAACCGTTATGGACAAACCTTGGATTTTCAAGTTGAAAAGTTAATTGGTCAAAGCAAACTTTTTACAATGGTACATTCTTTTGTTCAGGATCAGTTGGGATACGATTTGTACTTATGTGAAGGAGCCAGAACCGGCATTTCCATTACAAGAGAAAATTGTGAACGGTTTTTAAGAATCTTAAAATCCTCAAAAATAACAAATGAGTATAAAAAAGAAATTCGTTTGCGTCTTGTTCAATTTTATTATGAGAATGATATGATTCAGGAACTGGATGAGTATTTGCTTTCGATTGAAACAAAAAAGTTGGATAGTCGGGAGCGCGGTGAGTTACTCCAGTATCTGGTAAACAGAGGAATGCATGAAGTGGCTTTTAAGTGGATACGTGAGTATGGCTTGGAGGGTGTGCAGGTAAAAAGTCTGCTACGATTATGCGGAAGACTTCTTTCCAGAGACAGCTTAAGTTTTGACCAGGATTTGGTTCTTATTTGTTACAATGCTTTTAAAGGCGGAAAATATGATGAATATATTTTGACGTATTTATGCCAATATTATGAGGGTTTAACAAAAGAATTAAGGGATATCTGGAAGGCTGCGAAGGACTTTGGAATAAATCTGCATACGATTAGTGAGCGAATAGTCGTGCAAATGCTTTTTAGCGGAGCATATGTAGGAGAAAAAGCTTCCATCTTTGAAAGCTATAAAAAGACAGGTTCGTCACCTAAGATTACGCTTGCCTATCTGTGTCAAAATGCCTATGAATATTTTATTTTAGATCGAATGGTGGACGATTCTATTTTTCTGGATATGGAATATTTATTTCAGAGAGAGGACACCTTAAATCTGATTTGTAAATTGGCATATTTGAAATTTTTTGCTGAAAATAAGAAGCTTAGAACTGGAAATACCATTTCCATCAGTGCGGAGTTTGTTCGTGACATTCTAAAACAACACATGGTCTTTCCGTTTCTAAAGGAATATATGGATGCTGTAAATGAACTAAGCTTCCTTGCGGATAAAACCATAATTGAGTATAAAACAAAGCCAGAAAGCAAGGTTGTTATTCATTATGTGTTGGAAAAAGAAGAAGGACCACATGAGTATCTCAAAGAAGAAATGCAAAATATGTATGGTGGAATATATGTTAAATCATTTGTGCTTTTCTTCGGGGAGTCTTTACAGTACTATATAACAGAAGAGTGTGAGAGAAAAGAGCAACTTACTGAAAGTGGAACGATTAGTAAAAGTGATCTTGGTTTTTCAACGAAGGAAAGTCGTTTTAATCTGTTAAATGATTTAGTGATTTCAAAAACCTTACAGGATTATGAAACGTTTGATAAAATTCTGGAAGAGTTTTTACGGAATGATTTTTTAGTACAAAAGCTATTCAAAATAGTATAAACATAAAACCAGAGGATGAATGATGTTAATTGATAAAAGTGTGCTTGGGAAAAAGAATGCTGATAAATATTTTGTAGGCTATGATTTGGGGAATTTGATTTCTCAGATTAGTTATTGTAGTATCGCAGAGAAAGAACCAGAGACTGTTGCGGTAGTTGCAGGTAGCCAACAGTTTAATATTCCTACCGTTTTATCAAAAAGACAGGAAGTCAATCAATGGTACTTTGGTAAAGAAGCGGTTAAATATCACCAGGAAAAGAGTTGTGTATACCTGGATGGATTGTTAGAAAAAGCAAGGAAGAAAGAATCTATCTTGGTAGAAGATACAGAGTATCATCCAGTTGCATTGCTGGCATTGTTTATGAAGCGAAGTCTTTCTCTTTTATCCCTGTTAATTCCGCTGGATAAAGTGGAAGCCATGATGATTACAGTAGATGATTTGGATTATGAAATGATAGAAGTACTAACAGAAGTGGTTTTGCAAATGAATTTAAAGACTAAGCAGATTTATTTTCAAAGTCACATGGAAAGTTTTTTTCATTATGTGATTCGCCAACCGAAAGAGCTTTGGAATCATCAGGTCGTTGCCTTTGATTTTACATCAGATTATTTAAAAAGTTATCGGCTTGAAATGAATCGACACACGACACCTATGGTAGCATTCATCGAAAAGCAGCATATACATCAAATTAACCGAGTAATTGAAGAACAGCCAGGTGAGGATTTTGGAATTAAAGATAAGGGACTGGCAGATGACTTGTTTTATAAAATTTGTGAAGAGACAGTATCGGGACGTATCGTAACTACAGTGTATCTTGTGGGAGAGGGTTTTCAAGGAGAATTTACAAAAAAATCACTTCCCTTTCTTTGCAATACCAGAAGAGTATTTGGGGGCAATAATTTATATAGTAAGGGTGCCTGCTTTGCCTTATGGGATAAACTGGAACTGTCAGAGTCTTCCAGAGCATATATTTTTCTTGGAGAGGATAAATTAAAGGCAAACCTTGGAATCAACCTTTGGAAAAGAAGAGAAATTATCTATCTTCCGCTTTTGGATGCTGGGGTAAATTGGTATGATGCAAAAAGCGAAGTAGATGTAACACTGCATCAGGGAAATACAATTTGCCTTCTCGCAACTCCTTTAAATGGAAAAAATAAACGGGAATATATTATGACATTGGATGGTTTGCCTGAAAGACCAGAGAAAACAACCCGACTTAGAATTATACTGGATATGAAAAGTGAGCAGATTGCGCATATAACAGTTTTGGATTTAGGGTTTGGAAGTGTTTTTCAAAGCAGTAATTTGAAATGGGAAGAAGAATTTGCGATTATTTAAACAAGAAAGGACACTACCGTGAGCAATCTAAGTCTATGTGTTGGAAAATATGCAAAAACTCCATATCTTTTGGAAAGAACCAACACAACGGTTTCTTCCATTGAAGAGTTATGTTATGTTATGAAAGAAAATTTATTCTTGCTGGATAGTCGTAATATGAATCGAAAACTGGCGGATTTTATTGACCTGGAATTAGGGCTTTGGGATCTTAGTAAGAATTTATATGGTTTGCTAAATGGAAACTCAAGTGTGAGTGCTTATGTTACTACAATATTAGAATATGTAGGTTATTTAGAACCGGCACAAATCAAAGAAATAGAAAGTTTATTAAAGGAAAACGCAAATCTGAACGAATTTGAGAAGAGAAAAGTTCGAGCTGATTATGAAATGAAAAACCAAAGATATATGACTGCAGTACGAGAATATCTTGAAATTTTAAATCTGATTGATGAAAGTGATTATGTGCTGCAATCAAAAATGCTTCATAATCTTGGGGTTGCCTATGCCTGTATGTTTTTATTTGAGGAAGCAGGGGAGTATTTTCATCTTTCCTATCAAAAGCATCGCCAGGAAGAATCCTTGATCCAATATCTTGCCTGTATCAGGATGTTTAAATCGGAAGAAGAATATATTTCATTTTTAAGTGAAAAACCGGAATACTTTGAGAGTTCCTTAAGACTTGAAAAAGACATGGCAGCAGTTATGACTCAATGGAAGGCAACCAAAAGTAAGTACTTATTGGAAGAACTTTTGGAACTGAAGGAACATGGAAATGTGTCCGCTTATTATCAGAAGGCAGAAGAAACGCTGGCTCATTTAAAAGAAATGTACAGAGAGAGTGTGGTGGTATAGCATGGGTCTGAAAGACTGGTTATTTAAAAAAAGAAAAAAACAGACTGTGCAGGAAGATGCAACTTATGATTTTGCGGATTTTTCCAAGCAATCCACAGACTTAAGTTTTTCTCAGATTAAAGTTCAGGATGACTATCAGAGAGAAAAGTATATTAAAAATTGTCTGGAACAAATAGGGGAAGTGGCGTCGCAAATTGATACACTTAATATGGAATATTCCATCGTTACCTCTTACCTTTTGGATATTGAAGAGATTGAAGCCTTGCCAAAGGAAGAAAAAGATGAAGTTTTAGACTGTGCAGGTGTGATTGAACGCTATGAAAATGAGCGGGCAACGTATCAGGGCAGAAAAAGAGTAATTTCTGAAAAAGACTTTACAGCTATGGAAAAACTGGAAGATTTTATGCCAGAAGCCTATGAAAAGTTAAAAGCAGCGGAAGAGATGAAAGGAAAAATTAAACAAGATCTGGCAAGACTGGAACATGAAAAACAGGCATACGATCTTCAAAAAAATGATCTTCGCACAGCTTTGTCCAATTATAAATCCATGACAATCATAACCATGGGTGCATTTCTTTTTTTAATGTTTGCCTTATTTTTATTTCAGACCTTTTTAGAAATGGATGTTATGCTTGGCTACTTGGTTTCCATTGCAGCAGCAGCGCTTGTGTTAACAGTGGTATTCATGAAATATACAGATTCTAATATTGAAGTGAAACAGGTAGAAAAGGCTTATAATAAACTAATCCTATTACAAAACAGAGTAAAAATCAGATATGTTAATAATACTCAGTTGGTAGATTACCTGTGTCTGAAATATGGAGTGAAAGGTGTTAAGGATTTAAATAAATTATGGCAAGCCTATCAGGAAGAACAGGAAATCAGGAAAAAATATGAATATGCAACCACTACCTTAGAAAGGGCAAGGCGTGATTTGTTTGGAATCCTAAAACGGTATCAATTAACAGATCCACATATTTGGCTTAGACAGACAAAAGCACTGATCGATCCAAAGGAAATGGTAGAGATCAGACATGAACTTATTACCAGAAGACAAAGCCTTCGAAAGCAACTGGAATACAATCAAACCATAGCAGAACAAAGAAAAGAAGAGTTGAAAACTATGGCAAATCTTTATCCACAGTATGCAAAGGAAGTTTTGTCCTATGTAAATGAATATGAAAAAAACAGATAAGTTTTAGGGAAAATATCAGTAAATTCCCAATGTATCTGTTTTTTTTATGCACAATGGAGAATTTATAGTTAGAAGTCATTGTTTTGTTGATTTCTATGGGGTACTCATGTAAAATGAAAACGGACTTTTCTCGGTTTAAAGCAAAAAAGCAATAATTTGAGTGCATGAAAAGCATGCAGATGGGAGCAAGAATGAAGAAACTGAATCAACTTTATGAAGGCAAGGCAAAAAAAGTGTATGAGACAGAAGATCCAGATGTTGTAATCGTTGAATACAAGGATGATGCCACCGCATTTAATGGCGAAAAAAAGGGTACAATTACAGGAAAAGGTGTAATTAATAACCGTATGACCAATCACATTTTTCAGGTTATGGAAAAAGAGGGTGTTCCCACACATTTTATTGAAGAAATAAATGACAGAGAAACCGCAGTTAAAAAAGTAGAGATTGTTCCCCTGGAAGTAATTATTAGAAATGTGGCTGCAGGAAGTTTTTCAAAAAGACTGGGTGTGGAAGAGGGTACTCCTTTTACTGAGCCAACCATCGAATTTAGTTATAAGAATGATGAACTTGGAGATCCACTCATCAATGATTATTTTGCGGTTGCACTCAATCTTGCAACATGGGAAGAGATAGGAATTATCAAAGAATATGCATTTAAAGTAAATGAAGTTTTAAAGGCATTTTTCTTAAAAGCAGATATCAAATTGATAGATTTTAAAATAGAATTTGGCCGATTTCATGGACAGATTATTCTGGCTGATGAAACAAGCCCTGACACTTGTAGACTTTGGGATGTTAATACCAATGAAAAACTAGACAAAGATCGATTCCGCAGAGATATGGGGAATGTTGAAGAAGCTTATAATGAAGTATTTAAACGTCTAGGGTTATAGATTGAAAGGCATGGGTTTTATATGACAAGTGGAATTTTTGAACAGGCTGAATTAGAAGACAACTTAAGAGAAGAATGTGGTGTATTTGGTATTTATGACTTTGATGGAGCTGATGTGGCGACTTCCATTTATTATGGTCTTTTGGCTTTGCAGCATAGAGGACAGGAAAGTTGCGGAATCGCCGTAAGTGATACAGAAGGACCCAAGGGTAGAGTTCTTAGTTCTAAAGAAATGGGACTCATTAATGAAACCTTTACGCCAGAAACCCTGGAGAAATTAACGGGAAATATTGGGGTGGGACATGTGCGTTATTCCACAGCGGGAAGTAGTACTCGTGAAAATGCACAACCTTTGGTTTTGAATTATGTGAAAGGTACCCTTGGACTGGCACATAATGGGAATCTTATTAATGCATTAGAACTCAGAAAGGAACTGGAATATACAGGAGCTATTTTCCAGACCACCATTGATTCAGAAGTAATCGCTTATCATATCGCAAGAGAACGTTTGAATTCAAAATCAGTTGAAGAAGCCGTTGGAAGAGCTATGGACAAAATTCAAGGCGCATATTCTTTGATTATTATGAGTCCAAGAAAATTAATCGGAGCAAGAGATCCTTATGGGTTCAGACCATTATGTATTGGTAAGCGTGATAATGCATATGTGCTTGCTTCTGAAACCTGTGCACTTGATACAGTAGGAGCTACTTTTGTGAGAGATGTACTCCCTGGAGAAATTGTTACCATTAGTAAACAACATGGGATTCAATCTGATCTAAGTAAATGTATCCTGTCTGAAAAACATAGCCGATGTATCTTTGAATATATTTATTTTGCAAGACCAGATAGTTATATTGATGGGGTTAGCGTATACAACTCCAGAATGATGGCTGGAAAATTCCTGGCAATGGATTCACCAGTTGAGGCGGATTTAGTAGTTGGTGTTCCAGAATCAGGGAATGTAGCAGCACTGGGCTATTCTTTAGAATCAGGGATTCCATACGGAACAGCTTTTGTAAAAAATGGATATGTAGGAAGAACTTTTATTAAGCCTAAGCAAAAAAGTCGTGAGAATAGTGTACAGGTTAAACTGAACCCCATTCGTGAAGCAGTTGCTGGTAAAAGAATTATAATGATTGATGATTCCATTGTACGTGGAACAACTTCGGACCGCATTGTTCATTTGTTAAGAGAAGCGGGAGCTACAGAAGTACATATGAGAGTAAGTTCACCGCCGTTTCTCTGGCCATGTTATTTCGGTACTGATGTACCAGCAAGAGAACAGTTAATTGCATATAATCGTAGTGTAGAAGAAATCAGAGAAATTATTGGTGCAGATTCACTTGCATACTTGAACTTAAATCGTTTGGAAGAAATGGCTGAAAACCTTGGAATTTGTAAGGGTTGTTTTACAGGAGAGTATCCAATACTTCCACCAGATGAAGATATCCGAGGAGATTTTGACGAATAAAAAGGAGCCATACAATATGAGTACAGATAAATATCAAAGTCCGTTATCAGAACGTTATGCCAGTAAAGAAATGCAGTATATTTTTTCTCCTGATATGAAGTTTAAAACCTGGAGAAAATTGTGGATTGCTCTAGCAGAAACAGAAATGGAACTAGGTCTTCCTATTACACAGGAACAGATTGAAGAATTAAGAGCATTTTCCGATGAAATCAACTATGATGTGGCAAAAGAACAGGAAAAGAAAGTTCGTCATGATGTGATGAGCCATGTGCATGCTTATGGGGTACAGTGTCCAAAAGCAAAAGGAATTATACATCTTGGAGCTACATCCTGTTATGTGGGCGATAATACCGATATTATTGTTATGAGAGAGGCCTTAAAACTTGTAAAAGTGAAGCTGATTAATGTCCTTTCTGTATTGGGAAAATTTGCAGATCAGTATAAAGATTTACCTACCCTTGCCTTTACACATTTCCAGCCAGCTCAGCCAACAACCGTTGGGAAAAGAGCAACACTTTGGATGCAGGAGTTTTGTCTGGATTTAGAAGATTTGGATTTTGTTCTTTATAATTTAAAGCTACTTGGTTCCAAAGGAACCACAGGAACACAGGCATCCTTTCAGGAATTATTTGAAGGAAATGATGAACTTATTGAGCAAATTGATCCTATGATAGCAAAAAAAATGGGATTTTCAGACTGTTATCCAGTCAGTGGACAAACCTATTCTCGCAAAATCGATACCAGAGTTTGTAACGTGCTGTCTCAAATTGCAGCGAGTGCACATAAAATGTCCAATGATATTCGTCTGTTACAGCATTTAAAAGAAATTGAAGAACCTTTTGAAAAAAGTCAGATTGGATCTTCCGCTATGGCCTATAAGAGAAACCCAATGAGAAGTGAGCGTATTGCATCTTTAAGCAGATATGTAATGGTTGATGCCCTAAATCCTGCAATTACTTCTGCAACCCAGTGGTTTGAAAGAACCTTGGATGATTCTGCAAATAAGCGTCTTTCCGTTCCAGAGGCATTTCTTGCAATCGATGGAGTGTTAGATTTATGTTTAAATGTAGCTGATGGTCTGGTTGTTTATCCAAAAGTCATCGAAAAGCGTCTTATGAGTGAACTTCCTTTTATGGCTACAGAAAATATTATGATGGCAGCCGTAAAAGCTGGTGGTGATCGTCAGGAATTGCATGAAAGAATCCGCTTGCTTTCTATGGAAGCTGGTAAACATGTAAAAGAAGAAGGTAAAGAAAATAATCTGTTAGAGTTGATTGCTGCTGACCCTGCTTTTAATATGAGTTATGAGGAATTGCAAAAAACCATGGACCCAAGTCTTTACACAGGACGAGCAGGAAAACAGGTTAGCAAATTCTTAACTCAGGTTGTTCAACCAATTTTGAGTGAAAACCAGGACCTTATAGGTGTTAAGGCTGAAATTCATGTTTAGATGAAAAAATCTGAAGTGATATAAGCTGTACTTATGGCAAGCATAAAAAATATTGATTTTACTTATATAAAACCTTGCTGTATAATCATATAGGAAGTCTAATCTAGGAGGAACAGTTATGGTAAAAGCAGTTGTTGGAGCAAACTGGGGAGATGAAGGTAAGGGTAAAATCACCGACATGCTATCAGAAAAGGCAGATATTATTGTACGTTTTCAAGGTGGAGCAAACGCAGGCCATACCATAGTGAATAATTATGGAAAATTTGCATTACATACATTACCCTCAGGTGTTTTTTATGATCACACCACTAGCGTGATTGGAAATGGAGTAGCACTTAATATTCCTGCATTATTTAATGAAATCAATGAAATATGTGAAAAAGATGTACCGACTCCAAAAATTTTAGTTTCAGACAGAGCACAGATTGTAATGCCTTATCATATTCTATTTGATCAATACGAAGAAGAACGCCTAGGTGGAAAATCTTTTGGTTCAACCAAATCTGGTATTGCTCCTTTTTATTCTGATAAATATGCAAAAATTGGGTTTCAGGTAAGTGAATTATTTGATGAAGAAACCTTAAAAGATAAAGTGGAACGTGTATGTGAGCTTAAAAATGTACTGCTTGAGCACATGTATCATAAACCCAAACTACAAGCAGAAGAGTTATTAGCTACACTTCATGAATATCGTGAAATGGTGGCCCCTTATGTAGCAGATGTTTCTTTGTTTTTGGACAAAGCTATGAAAGCAGGAAAAACAATTCTATTAGAAGGACAGCTTGGAACTTTAAAAGATCCAGATCATGGAATTTATCCTATGGTTACATCTTCCTCAACGCTTGCTTCTTATGGAGCAATTGGAGCAGGAATTCCTCCTTATGAAATAAAAGAAATCATTACCGTGGTGAAAGCATATTCTTCTGCGGTAGGTGCTGGTGCTTTTGTGTCTGAGATTTTTGGTGATGAAGCAAATGAACTTCGTATGCGCGGTGGCGATGGCGGAGAATTTGGTGCAACAACAGGACGTCCTAGAAGAATGGGATGGTTTGACTGTGTGGCAAGTAAGTATGGTTGTAGATTACAGGGAACAACAGATGTTGCGTTTACGGTTTTGGATGTTCTTGGTTATTTGGATGAAATTCCTGTTTGTATCGGTTACGAAGTAGATGGAGCAGTTACCACAGACTTCCCAGTAACTGTTAAATTAGAGAAAGCGAAACCTGTCTTAAAGGTACTTGAAGGCTGGAAAGAAGATATTCGTGGAATTAAAGAATATGAACAACTTCCTGAAAAATGTCGCACATATATTGAATTTGTAGAGGAACAGATTGGTTATCCAATCACTATGATTTCTAATGGTCCAAAGAGAAGTGATATTATTTATCGTAATAGTCCTTTAAAAAAAGCAGAAAGTTAAACTTTCTGTTTTTTTTTTGACGTATAAGGTATATAATTTGAATATGTGTATGCTTTAAAGCGTCAAAGAGAAAGGATGGTACATATGATACAAGAAAAGCGATTAATTGAAAATTTTAAAAAGTTATGTGCCATTGATGCAGCCAGTTTTAAGGAACGGGAAATGGCAGATGAAATGAAGCGACAACTATTAGAATTGGGATTCCAGGTAGAAGAAGATCATGGAAATGATTATTATCATAGTAAGGCTGGGAATGTTTATGGATTTTTAAAGGGTAGTCTAGAAGGAGAACCACTACTTTTTTCGGCCCATCTTGATACGGTAGAACCATCAAAAGGAAAAGAAGCACTCGTTTTAGAGGATGGTAAAATAGTTTCAAAAGGTGATACAGTCTTAGGAGCAGATGATATTTCAGGCTTGGTTGAAATATTAGAAGCAGTTCGTGGAATACAAGAAGATGGTGTGGAGCATCGAGATATCGAAGTGCTATTTCCCTTTGCAGAAGAAGCATTTTTAAGAGGAAGTGCAGTGTTTGACTATAGTAAAGTTAAATCCAAATTTTCTTATATTATGGATTTGGAAGGTGAAATTGGAACCTATGCTGTAGCAGCCCCTACTGTGATTGCGTTTACTTTGGAAATTAAGGGGAAGGCCTCTCATGCAGGATTTGCACCAGAAAAAGGAATACATGCAATTAAGATTATGGCAGACATCATGAGTGAATTAAAGCTTGGTGTTTTGGAGGATGATTCCAGAATGAACATTGGAACAATAAAAGGTGGAAGTGGAAGAAACATCATTCCAGAAAGTTGTATTGTGGAGGGCGAAATCAGAAGTTTATTACCAAATCGTGCAGAAGAACTTCTGTCTGAACTGGAGGGAAGGGTGAAAGCCATAACCCAACATTATCATTCGACCTATACTTTGACCTATGACATTCCTTGTAAGGTATATGGAAAATCCACAAATCAGAAAGAAATTGACCGTTTTATTAAGTTTGTAAAAAAAGAAAACTTAACACCCAAAGAAATTCATACCTATGGGGGAAGTGATTTGAATAATTTCAATCAACATGGTATTGAGGGAATTGTAATAGCCTGTGGTATGCATCAGGTACACTCAACAGAAGAATACACCAGGGTTAAAGACCTTGTTACTACCACGAAATTGCTATATTCGATTATGACGGAGAAGTAGAAATGACAATGAACTTGGAATACTATAAAATATTTTACTATGTAGCGGTAAATAAGAGTATAACCAATGCAGCGGAACAGTTATCTATTTCTCAGCCTGCAGTGAGTCAGTCTTTAAAACAGTTAGAACATCTGTTGGGGACGACTTTGTTTCAAAGAACCTCAAAAGGGGTATGTTTAACAGCGGAAGGGCAATTGTTATTTCAATATATAGAAAGAGGATATCAACAGTTTGAACTTGGAGAACTAAAACTAAAACAACAATTAAATATGGAATCCGGAGAAATAAGAATTGGAGCCAGTGATATGACGCTACAATTTTATCTGCTTCCTTTTTTAGAAAAATTTCATGAGACTTATCCGGGAATTCAGGTGAGAGTTACCAATGCGCCAACTCCTGAGACTATGAAATTACTTCAAGAAGGAAAGATTGATTTTGGAGTGATTAGTACCCCCTTTGCTGAGCAGAAAAATATGCTATCCTTCCCGGTAAGGGAAATAGAAGATGTATTTGTTGCTGGAAGAAAGTTCATACAGTATAAAAATAAAATGCTGGACTTGAATTTGCTGGAGCAACTGCCATTAATTTTACTGGAAAAAAATACATCCACCAGATCCTACATGGATCGCTTTTTAACAGAACATCATGTGCAAATCACACCGGAATTTGAACTTGCAACCAGTGATATGATTGTTCAGTTTGCGCTACGTAGTTTGGGTATTGGTTGTGTTGTGAAGGATTTTTGTAAATCACAGTTAGAAGAAGGTCTACTTTTTGAACTACGTTTTAAGACACGAATTCCGAAACGCAAGTTTTGCGTTCTCACCAGTGAAAACCAGGTGCTTTCTAAAGCAGCAGGAAATTTACTTCAATTGATTCAACAAGACAGAAAGGAACTTTAGAGATGGGAAAGATAAACACAGTTATTTTTGACATAGGAAATGTTTTAACCGATTTTTGCTGGGAACAATTTATTATGAATAAAGGGTATAGTCAGGAAATGATGGAGCGTATTAGTCGCGCATCCATACATACCAAGGAATGGAATGAATTAGATCGAGGCATTATGAAGGAAGAAGATGTCGTAGAGCTTTTTATTCAAAAAGATCCGGAAATAAAAGATGCGATTTTACATGTGTTTCAGGATTTGTCAGGGATTATTAGCGAAAGAGAATATGCCATCCCTTGGGTAAATGAACTGAAAAGTCGTGGGTATCAGGTTTTGGTATTGTCAAATTTTCCAGGCAAGGCTCATGTGGAATGTAAAGATCAAATGAAATTTTTGGATCATGTGGATGGAGGAATTTTATCTTATCAGGATCAACTGATTAAGCCTGATCCAGCCATCTATCAGTTGTTACTAAAACGCTACGATTTAAATGCCAGCCAATGTGTATTTATTGATGATTTAGAGAAAAATATACAGGCTGGAAAAGAACAAGGAATTAATGGAATACAATTTATATCAAGAGAACAGGTGATTGAAGAACTAGAGAATTTATTGAGCCTTTAATTATCAAAGTATAAAAAATCCCTGGGAGGATGCATTTGTATGAATTCCAATCTAAAAAATCCGAAACTTAAAGAAATGCTGGAATTATTGGATAAAAATAGATATAGCAAAATGGAAGAAACCATAGAACTAGCGCATGTGGTTTATGAAGAATGCAAAAAAGAAAATCATGAACCAGGGATGGCATTTGCCTTGCTGGCCATCGGTCAGGCTTTTGTAGATAGCAGTCATTATGAGGAAGCTTTAAATTATTTGTTTGATTGTATAAAACTTGCACAAAATCAAGATATCTGTGACTTGCAGATTCTGGCCTATATTAGCATTGGCAATATGTATTTTGATTTGGGAAACTATGAGAAAAGTCTGGAATACTATCAGGCAGGAGAACGTTTGATTCGGATTATGAATCACAGTAGAAATTATTATAAAAATGTTAATCCTGATTTTTATACCACAAAGATTAAAAATAATCTAGGAGAAATTCATCGGCTGATTGGTAGCTATCACGAAGCTAAAGAATACTATGAAACTGCGATTCAGATGGAGAAGGATAGTAATTATGCAGCATCCTTTGGAACCACGCTTTCTAATCTTGGAAATGTGGAATATCACTTAGGAAACTACCAGAAAGCAATTGCTTATTTTAAAGAGGCTATTCACTGGCTCTTACATTATGATTATCAATTAGGTTTGATCGAATCCTATGGTATGCTTGCCCTTGTGTATGAGAAACTGGAAAAAA
This sequence comes from uncultured Lachnospiraceae bacterium, assembly GCA_947630125.1. Lineage (GTDB taxonomy): Bacteria > Bacillota > Clostridia > Lachnospirales > Lachnospiraceae > CANRGO01. The sequence continues at coordinate 63,833 of CANRGO010000002.1, forward strand.
ATAAAGAATGCACCAAGTATTTTAAATTGGCAATTGATTTATCCTCCAACATTGAATATGCTTACAGTAAAGTTGATATTCTAATTGACTATAGTCAGTATTTGGAGCGCTCTGGTTTGCGTGAACTTTCTTTAAAAAACCTTGAGGAAGCATATTCTATAAGTAGTGACAAGAAATTGTATGCAAAGTCCATGGAAATTTGTAAGAAAGTGGTTTTGCTTTTGGAAAAATCAGGAGATTTGGTAAAAAGCAATTATTATTATCGTTTATATTTTGAAAATGAGGCTTGCCTAGCACCAATCAAACAAGAAAATAAAGCTAGAAATCTTAAAATGAAAATGGAACTTGATCATTTGGAAGATGAACACAAGAATATTGTAGAGCAAAGTGAAGTTTTTCGAAGACGAACAGAGGACTTAATTGAAATCATTAAAAATATTTCCATTATCAATGAATTGGGAGAAAAACTTTCTACAACACTGGAGCTAGAAAAAATATACGAGATGTTGTTTGATACCGTACAAGGGATTGTGTCTTTTAGTGCTTTTGCAGTAGGTTTATATAATCAGGATAGCAATTCGATTCAATACCATTTTGCAGTAGAAAATCAGAATAGAATTCCTATGTATCAGACTAATTTGGACAACGAATCATCACTTGCGGTAAAGTGTTTACAAAATAATCAGACATTGGTCATCAATGATATGGGAAATGAGTATCTATATTATATAGAGGATGTTAACTATATTACGTCTAAAAAAGGAAACGAAGATTTGAAATCTGCGATATTTTGTCCTTTGATAATTGATCAGGTTATGATTGGGGTAATGACTGTTCAGGCTACCGAAAAAAATGCATTTACCACCTTGGTGGTGGAAATGATTAAAGCCTTATCCACTTATGCAGCAATTGCAATTCATAATTCCATCAAATCAAAAAGTCTGGTGAATGAAATTAGTCAGAGAGTAAAATTTCAGGAACAATTAGAGGAAACAAATCGAAAACTAATGTATTTGTCGGAAAATGATGGACTTACGAACATTCCAAACAGACGAAAATTAGATTATGTGATTAGTGAAACCTGGGAGACTTGTAAGAGTAAACAGGAAGTACTGTCTTTGATTATCTTTGATATTGATCATTTTAAACAATATAATGATAATTTTGGACATACAAAAGGGGATCAGTGTTTAATTGATGTTTGTGATTACCTGAAGGATAAAATCAATCAGAAGTATTTTGCAGCCCGATATGGAGGGGATGAATTTGTTGTCCTGTTACCGGAAACGTCCTTAGATTTTGCAAAGGAATTTGCTGAAGAATTCCGAATAGGGATTGAAAAAATGGCATTTCCAAATCCCTACTCAAAAGTTAGCAATGTGGTAACCGTAACCCTAGGGGGTAGTAGTGTGAAACCAACTGATCAGTTTGAAATTATTGATTTGATTCGTCAGGCAGATATGAATCTTTATGCAGCAAAAGAAAATGGAAAAAATCAAGTGGTAGGATCTGAGTTATCTTGAGTCTCTTCCGCTGTGGGTAGTTCATCTTCTGGCCAGACAGTAGCTAAAGTACGTTTATTGGCATAGACCCCATAAAGCCAGATATAAACCCAAAGTAAAATGGGTAAAAATATCATAGCAAGAGCGCTTGCCATAAATAAGCGTTCTTTTCCTGGAAAATCAAGGATAGCAATCACCAGTGTACTAATGGAAAGAAGAACTAATAAAACAATTGCAACAATGGCAAGGATGCGTTTTGTATTTTTTTTCATATGATGGTTTCCTTTTCTTTTTTTTAAGAACTAATTTTATCTTAACATAGATTTATAGGAATCGGAACGAGGTTGTGAAATAATCTTTGATTATTTTTTCAAGATACTATATAATATACAGGTACTTAACAGAGGATAACCTCTTATATTATGGATTATATAGAAAAGGTAGGAAATAATAATGGCATTATTAGAACAGTGGAGAAGCAGTGCTTACTCTGAAACCGCAAATAAAGGTGAATTACAGAGAATGTGGGCGGCTTATTTTCAAAAAGAAAAAGAGATTTATCAGGAACTTTTAAAGGATCCAAAAAAAGAAGCAAAAGGAACTGTAAAAGAGCTTGCTGAGAAATTTCAAGTTGACATAATGACAATGACTGGTTTTTTAGATGGTATCAATGATAGTTTAGTAAAGCAGAATCCAATTGAAGAAATGGATGAAGATACCAAAGTCAGCCTAAAATTTGATATTGAATTGCTATATAAAAACATGGTAGGTGCACAGGCAGATTGGTTATATGAATTAGAAGAATGGGATACAATCCTTGATGAAGAACGTAGAAAAGAATTATACAAAGAACAAAAAGTTTCTACTACAGTAATTAAAGAAGAAAAAGTTTATCCTAATGATCCATGTCCTTGTGGAAGTGGTAAAAAGTATAAAAAATGTTGTGGAAAAAATTAAATTAAAAAAGCCTTTACAGATTTGATTTTTCGGCATAGAATACCTATATAAATGTACGTGTCATGCGTACAATATGAAAAATTGATAGAACATATAAGAATACGTTGATGAGACGAGTACAATATGGAAAGTAGCAGAGAGAGATACCCCTTGTTTTCTGGGTGCTGAAAGTATCTTTTCTGGAAATGTTGGAAAACTAACTCTGAGTGGTCCTAATCAGACCCGGTAATTCCGTTATCATTGTTAAAGAGACTTTAAATAGTTATTTTTAAAGTAAGTAGGGTGGAACCGCGTGATGAACGTCCCTTGTGCTAGTATCTAGTGCAAGGGATTTTTTTATTTCAAAGAATCCAGTCATTTAGCAAGAGGCAACTGTGCCGCAATGAGGAAAGGGAAGGTAAATGAACATGAAACAATCCACAAAAGAAAATTTAAACAAATTATTTGTAGGGGAAGTTACCCTGAAAAAAAGAGAACTTTGGTTAGTAGGAGCAGTATGTTTATTTTTTGGAATTATTTATGGTTTGAAAAAAGCTCCACTTACAAAAGGTGTAAATGTTACAGTAGGAAGTAATAATGGAAACCACAATAGTAATTGCAGTAATGAAGATGCAGATGATTGCGAATGTGTTGAAGTATGTGAATGCGAAGATGACGATTGTTGTTGTGACGATGACTGTTGTTGTGAAGATGACGATTGCTGTAACGAAGAATGCAATTGTTAAGTATTTATTTTTAAAGCAGGAAGGATTGGTAGTAACATGAAAATAACATTAAAAGATGGATCTCAAAAAGAGTATGCAGCAAGCATGTCAATCTATGACATTGCATTTGATATTAGTGAAGGCTTGGCAAGAATGGCCTGTGCTGGTGAAGTAAATGGAAAAGTATGTGATTTGAGACAGGAAATCAGTGAAGATTGTGAGCTAAATATTTTAACAGCAAATGATGCAGAAGGACTTCAAGTGCTTCGCCATACAACCTCTCATGTTTTGGCAGAAGCTGTTAAAAGAGTATTTCCAGATGCTAAACTTGCGATTGGACCAAGCATTGATACCGGATATTATTATGATTTCGAACATGCTCCTTTTACCAGAGAAGATTTGGATTTAATTGAAGCAGAAATGAAAAAAATCATAAAAGAAGGAAATAAATTAGAACGTTTTACGCTTGCTAGAGAAGAAGCAGTGCGTTTTATGGAAGACAAACAGGAACCTTACAAAGTTGAGCTAATACGTGATCTCCCAGAAGATGCAGTGATTTCTTTTTATAGCCAAGGAGATTTTGTAGACTTATGTGCAGGACCTCACTTAATGAGTACCAAAAATATAAAAGCTTTCAAACTTATTTCTTCTTCAGGTGCTTATTGGAGAGGGAAATCTGAAAACACTATGCTACAAAGAATCTATGGAACTGCATTTAATAAGAAAGAAGAGCTTGCGGCATATCTGGAGCACTTAGAAGATATTAAAAAGCGTGACCATAATAAATTAGGTCGTGAAATGGAATTATTTACAACGGTGGATGTAATTGGACAAGGTCTTCCTCTTATGATGCCAAAAGGAACTAAAATGATTCAGACTCTTCAGCGTTGGATTGAAGATGAAGAAGAAAGACGTGGATATGTAAGAACAAAAACTCCACTGATGGCGAAAAAAGATCTTTATGTAATTTCAGATCATTGGGCACATTATAAAGAAGGCATGTTTGTGCTGGGAGATGAAGAGAAGGAAGAAGAGGTATTTGCTCTTCGACCAATGACATGTCCATTCCAGTATTATGTTTATAAGAATAGCCAAAAATCCTATCGTGATTTACCTTTACGTTATGGTGAAACATCAACTCTTTTTAGAAATGAAGATTCAGGTGAAATGCATGGATTAACAAGAGTTCGTCAGTTTACTATTTCTGAAGGACACTTGATTGTAAGACCTGATCAGGTGGAAGAAGAATTTAAAGGTTGTATTGATTTAGCGAAATACTGTCTCACAACTCTAGGACTTGCAGATGATGTGACCTATCGTTTATCAAAGTGGGATCCTAATAACAAAGCAAAATATATGGGAAATGAAGAAACATGGAATTATGTACAGGATACCATGAGAGATATTTTAAATCACATTGGCATTAAATTTACAGAGGCTGATGGAGAAGCTGCTTTTTATGGTCCAAAGTTAGATATTCAGGCTAAAAACGTATACGGTAAAGAAGATACCATGATAACCATTCAGTTGGATATGTTTATTGCTGAACGTTTTGATATGACTTACATTGATTCCAATGGTGAAAAAGTACGTCCCTATATCATCCACAGAACAAGTATGGGCTGTTATGAAAGAACACTTGCCTGGTTGATTGAAAAATATGCAGGTAAATTCCCAACATGGTTATGTCCAGAACAGGTTCGTGTACTTCCAATCTCTGAAAAGTATGCGGAGTATGCGAAAAAAGTAGAAGAAGTATTAAAAAGCAATGGTGTACTTGCAACACTTGACAATCGTTCTGAAAAAATTGGCTATAAGATTCGTGAAACAAGACTTGCAAAAGTTCCATATATGCTGGTAGTTGGACAGAAGGAAGAAGAGGATGGACTGGTTAGTGTTCGTAGCAGATTCCTTGGAGATGAAGGACAAAAGCCATTAAGTCAGTTTATCGATGAGATTACAAAAGAAATCAGAACCAAAGAAATTCGTAAGGAAATGGTTGTGGAAGAGAACTAATATGACAGTAGAAAAACGAAAAGTGTGGGCTCATATAGCGGGGATTCTAACTGCCGTTATATGGGGGACCACCTTTATATCGACAAAAGTACTTTTGGAAGATTTTGAACCAATTGCTGTTTTGATTTATCGATTTATCATTGCCTATGTTGCTTTAAGCATAATCAAGCCGAAGCCTTTAGCCTTTGAGAGTCTAAAAAAAGAGTTTTGGTATTTTTTGGCAGGTTTATTAGGGGTTACCATATATTTTCTATTTGAGAATATTGGATTAACCTACACCCTAGCGAGTAATGCAAGTGTAATTGTATCAACAGCCCCTTTATTTACAGCACTTTTGGTTTTTGTTTTCTTGAAAAATGAAAAGCCAAAAAAATATTTTTTCATTGGCTTTCTATTTGCTATGTCTGGAATTGCATTGATTAGTTTTCAGGGAACATCAACCCTGGAATTACATGTCATAGGTGATTTGTTAGCCTTAGGTGCCGCAATTGTTTGGGCTTTTTATTCCGTGATATTGAAGAAACACGTGGATATGAGCAAGCAGATGATAGAAATAACAAAGAGAATTATTTTTTATGGGATTCTAACGATGCTCCCATTTGGAGCAGTGTATGGAGCAAAACTAGATTTGAACAAACTGTTTTCAGGAGTAAACCTTGGAAACTTCTTGTATCTTGGAATAGGAGCTTCTGCGATTTGCTATGTAACCTGGAATTATTCGCTGGAAGTTTTGGGAGCACTAAAAGCCAGTCTGTATATTTATCTGGTTCCAGTAATAGCAATTATTACTTCAGTTGTTGTTTTGGGAGAACCTTTTACTTTAACAGTTGCAGCTGGAGTGGTGTTAACCTTAGCAGGACTTTTGATTTCTGAAAAGAAATAAGTTTATATTGGAGGAATTTGAAATAGAATGTTGTTAAAAAAACTAAAATGGTCAATTTTAAGTATAGGGTTGGTATTTTCTATGATTGGATGTTCTAATGTTTCAACATCAGAAGAAGGAACTGCACTTGATGTGAAAGTGGAAGAAGAACTTGAACCAGAAGAATTATCACTTCAATCGGGGTTACACCAGGTGGAGATTGTGGTGAAGGATTTTGGAAGCATTATAGTTGAACTAGATGCAGATGTTGCACCAATCACCGTAACGAATTTTATGAAATTGGTCGAAGAAGGGTTTTACGATGGCTTAACTTTTCATCGCATTATCAGTGGTTTTATGATTCAGGGTGGTGACCCAAATGGAAATGGTACTGGTGGTTCAGGTACGTCGATTACCGGTGAGTTCTCCATGAATACAATCAAAAATGATATTTCTCATACCAGAGGAGTTATATCCATGGCTCGCTCTGCGAATATGAATAGTGCAAGTTCCCAGTTTTTTATTATGCATCAGGATGCAACACAGCTGGATGGACAGTATGCTGCCTTTGGTCATGTTACGGAAGGAATGGAAATTGTGGATCAAATCTGTGAACTTACCAAAGTTCAGGATTATAATGGCACAGTGGATCCAGTGGATCAGCCAATTATTGAGAAAATCACAATTATTGAATAAATAGGTATTGACTTATGAAGCAAGCCGTGGTATTCTTCATTGGTATGAAAAATACATTAAAACAAAGCAGAGTTTCCACTCTCACCCTAGCGCATTGGCGGATAGGTGTTAATAGTTTGCAAGTTTTCAAATGATTACTATATTTTCATTTGAGTACCCTGTGTAAATTATGGTGGATAGTCTGACTATCCACTTTTTTTATTGTCTATATAATCAGTGGTTGTTGTTAAGATTCATGAATTTGAAATATTTTTCATTAGTGTGGCCAGAAGGTCGTTTCATATGGAGGTGTAAGGCTATTAGCGAATTATTTATTAATGAGCAAATTAAGGACAAAGAAGTACGTGTAGTTGGTGAAGACGGAGAACAGTTAGGGGTTATGTCTGCAAAAGATGCACAAAAAATGGCGGAAGATGCAGGTTTAGATTTAGTAAAAATTGCTCCTACAGCAAAGCCACCCGTTTGTAAAATCGTGGATTATGGGAAGTATAAATATGAACTTGCCAGAAAAGAAAAAGAAGCAAGAAAAAAACAAAAAGTAATTGAAATCAAGGAAATCAGACTGACCCCAAACATTGATATCAATGATTTGAACACAAAAATTCAGGCTGCCAGAAAATTTATTTCCAAAGGAGATAAAGTTAAAATTACACTTCGTTTCCGTGGACGTGAGATGGCCCATATGGGAGCAAGTAAACATATTCTGGATGATTTTGCAAAAGCACTTTCTGATATTTGCATTATTGAAAAAGATGCAAAAATTGAAGGAAGAAGCATGACTATGTTTTTAACTGAAAAACGTTCATAAGTGACAGTTAAAATAGATTAGATGAGAGAAACAGGAGGAAACAAAGATGCCTAAAATGAAAACCAGCAAAGCTGCTGCAAAACGTTTTAAACTTACTGGAACTGGTAAATTAAAAAGAAGCAAAGCTTATAAGAGTCATATTCTGACTAAAAAATCAGCTAAGAGAAAAAGAAATCTTAGAAAACCTGCTATGACAGATAGCACAAATATTCAGACAATGAAGAGAATTTTACCATATCTATAAGCGGAAGGAGGAAGTAAAAAATGGCAAGAATTAAAGGCGGAGTAAACGCAAAAAAAAGACATAATAGAACATTGAAGCTTGCAAAAGGATACAGAGGAGCAAGATCAAAACAATATAGAATAGCAAAACAATCTGTTATGAGAGCATTAACATCCTCATACGCAGGTAGAAAAGAAAGAAAACGTCAGTTCAGACAGTTATGGATTGCTCGTATTAACGCAGCAGCAAGAATGAACGGCTTATCTTATAGCAAATTCATGTTTGGCTTAAAATTAGCAGAAATCGATATCAATAGAAAAATGTTAGCAGAATTAGCAGTAAATGATGCAGCAGGTTTCACAGCATTAGCTGAACTTGCAAAAAGCAAAATTGCATAATATTTGTAATTTTGTGGTATAATCCTATCAAATAATATTGCAACAAAGAAAAGGAGTTAAATAAGAAGAATTATGAGAATTTTAGAGGAGCTTTCGCCCAAGCAGGTTTTTTATTATTTCGAGGAAATTTGTAGTATTCCACATGGTTCGGGTAATGTGGAACAAATCAGTGACTTTCTGGCGGATTTTGGAAGAAAGCAGGGATTAGAAGTTTACCAGGATTCTTTAAAAAATGTGATTTTGATAAAGGAAGCTACTAAAGGCTACGAAGATAAAGATGCTGTTATATTACAAGGGCATATGGATATGGTTTGTGTTAAGAAACAAGATTGCCAGAAGGATATGCAGACAGAAGGTTTGGACCTTTTTATTGATGGGGAATATGTTGGAGCAAAAGGGACAAGTTTAGGTGGAGATGACGGTATTGCGGTTGCTTATATTTTAGCGATTCTTTCTTCCGATGATATTTCGCACCCACGAATTGAAGCAATTATCACAGTAGATGAAGAAGTAGGAATGGAAGGTGCTACCGGAGTAGATTTATCGATGTTAAAAGGAAAGCAACTTCTAAATATTGATTCTGAAGAAGAAGGTTATTTGCTGACCAGCTGTGCAGGTGGCGCAAGAGTGAAGTGTAAAATTCCAGTTACATATAAAACAAATCCTATTCAACGGGATGATGTTGAAGACGCTGATAAAATTGTAGCTGTTCAGTTAAAAGTTTCTGGTTTAATCGGTGGACATTCTGGCGTTGAAATTCACAAAATGCGAGCTAACGCAAATCTAGTTCTGGCTGGTGTTCTAAAAGAACTTTTAGATGCTGAAGTAGATTATTCTTTAGTTAGTATGTCCGGAGGAGTAGCCGACAATGCAATTGCCGCAGCATCAAGGGCAGTGATTGCTTTTGAAAAGCGAAGCATGGACCTTGTTGAACATCTGGTGAAAGGGATGGAGCAGAAATTAAGAATTCAGTATGCTCAAATTGATCCGGATATTTCTATTCAGATTTCTGAAAAACAATTAGCGGAACCAATATCCAGTCTTTTTCATGCCGAATTAGAAAAAATTATCGATTTAATGTTGTCACTTCCAAATGGAGTGCAGGCTATGAGTCAGGACATTGAGGGACTTGTGGAAACATCTTTAAATATGGGAATACTAAAATTAGATGATTCAGAGATTTCTATGGACTATGCAGTTAGAAGTTCTGTTTCTAAGAGTAAAGAAGAGTTAATTGATCTTATGAAGGAACTAACCATTAAAGCAGGTGGTTATTGTCTGGTAAGCGGCGAGTATCCTGCCTGGGAATATCGAAAGGCCTCTCCTTTAAGGGAAAAAATGTGTCGCATTTATGAGGAAATGTATGGAGCACGTCCTGTTATTCAGGCTACCCATGCAGGACTTGAATGTGGTATTTTGGCATCAAAGATTGAAGGTCTTGATTGTATTTCCTTTGGTCCTGATATGAAAGATATCCATACAGCGGAAGAACGGTTACACATTATGTCAACCAAAAGAACCTATGATTACCTATTAAAAGTATTGGCTGAATAATTAACGAGTTTCTGAGTGCAAATAGGATGCATTTTTCGGTGTTGTTTTTCATAGCATTTATCTAGTTAAAAGTGTATAGTTAAATAAGGAATAAGTACCAGATTTAACAGCATGTGATTCTTGAGAAGGTGATACTATGGCAGGACGGAAGAAAATTGCAGTGTTGACTGCGCAAGTAGAAAGTGTTTATCAAAAGGAACTTTTAGAAGGAATATTAGAAACAGCATTTACCTTTCAAATGGAAGTTGTAGTCTTTGCAACCTTTGTAAGAGATGGGGTGTGGGAAAGCTTCCATAAAGGAGAGTGCAATATATATGATTTGCTGTCTTTTGAGAAATTAGACGGAATTATTATGGTGCCTGATTCTATTCGTATGGATGGTAAGGCAGATGAAATTATGAAGGAAGTTAGGGAAAAGTTTGTTGGTCCAGTTGTAACTATAGACTATCCCGATTATCCTTTTCAAACTTCAGAATTTGATGTATCGAAGGCAATTCACAGTATAATTGAACATCTGGTAAGGGTTCATAATAAAAAGGATATTGCCTTTATGACAGGTCATAAGGGTCATCCACACGCAGAAGCAAGGCTAAAAGCCTATCGAAGCGCTATGAGTCACTTTGGTCTTTCGATACCAGAGAATCGTGAATTCTACGGTGATTTTTGGTATTTTGAAGGAGAACATGTTTTGGATGCAATGATTCAATCAGAACAAGGGTTACCAGAAGCCATTGCCTGCGGCAGTGACCCTATGGGACTTAGCATCTATGAGGCCTGTAAATCTAGGGGTATTAGGGTTCCAGAAGATTTGATTATCACCGGTTATGATGCAACAGAAGAAAGTTCCAATCAGCCTTATTTCCTAACATCAATAAAGCTTGATGTGAAAACGGTTGGTAAAAATGCTGTTTGTATGTTGCAAAATCAGTTTCAAAACAGTACAAAGGTTGAATTATTTTCATCTTTTGAAAGATTAACCATAGGACATACATGTGGTTGCACGCCAGAAGAGGTAAAAATAAAGGAAACTCCATTGGATTTTAGTGGCAGCCTGTATGCAGGAAATAACCTTGGTTTCTATTCAGGTTATAATTTTATGTTGGAGGATACCATCGGAGCCCCTCATTTAACAGAATGTCTTTGGAAAATTGACTATTATACTCAATTTTTAAAGGACATCGAATCTTTTCATATTTGTTTGTGTAGTGACTGGCGTGGGAACCCACAGGATGAAACCAACTATCGCAAGGATGGATATAGTCAGAATATTCTTTGGGTTTATGATAAAAAGAAGAATCGTATACAGGATGGAACTGAGGGTTGGGTAGATTTAAATCGCATTGTGGATAGAGAGGAAATCCTTCCTGTACTATGGGATGAAAGAGAAAAGCCTTCGGTTTTCTATATTACGCCTATCCATTTTATGGATCGATGTTTTGGGTACACGGTACTGGAGTATTCCAATCAGCCTGTTTCTTATGAAAGAGAATATAGCAGTTTTATGCGGAATACCAACAATGCATTTGAGGCAATGCGTAGACAAATGAATCTACAGGATATGAATGTGAAATTATCTCAAATGTATCGTTTAATGGAAATTAGTGCAGTTAAGGATTCTTTGACAGGTTTATATAACCGTAATGGATTTAATATTTACGCACCTGAATTAATTGAGAAGGCAAAGCTTCGCGGGCATTATGTACTTGTTTTTCTGGCAGACGTGAACAATTTAAAAAAAATCAATGATATGTATGGACATGCGGAAGGTGATAATGCAATAAAACAGGCAGCAAAGGCTATTTCTGGAATTACTGATTCGAAGGATACATCAACCTTATGTTTTCGAATTGGTGGTGACGAGCTTGTGTATTTACAAATCGGAGAAATAATGGAATTTGATGCAGAAGCATTAAAACTTAAAATCAAGAAGTATTTAGAGGAATATAATCGTTCTTCAGGGAAAGCATATCAAGTGATGGTTAGCATAGGAAGCAGCGTGGGTCAGGCCGAAGGTCTTCATATCGACAACTTACTGCAAATCGCAGACCAAAAAATGTATATGGAAAAGACATGGTATAAAAATATGTATTTAAATTCTTAATATATTGTGTGATAACAATTGAATAGTTATGCAACACGAAATACTGCATAAAAACAAAAAAACACCGTATTTACGGTGTTTTTTTAATCGGAGTGACGTGATTCGAACACGCGGCCTCTACCTCCCTAAGATAGCGCTCTAGCCAAGCTGAGCCACACCCCGATTTAATTAACGTGGTATTATGAACACCACGAAGGATATTATAAAATGGATTAAGAAATTCGTCAAGAGTCTTTTTCAATCAAGCAGAATTGGGTCTTTTTCAATCAAGCAGAATTGGGGGTTCTCGGCATACCAGGGGGACGGTTCTTGTGGTACGCTCTCTGAGTGTACCACAAGAACCGTCCCCCTGGTATGCCGAGAACCGCCCCCTGGTCTACCGAGCCCCCCCTAATCTACCCTCCTACTATTCCATACAAATAAAGTATGATATAATTATTTCATCTATCAATTATTTTTATGAGGAGGGTTTCTATGAAAAGTGTACAAACAAAGATTATTGTTTATTTTTCAGCACTATTAATTATTATACTATTAGGAGTTGGTATTAGCACATACCTGTATGTTAGCAGTGTAACTACTGGTGAGTTTAAAGCAAACTCTCAAAGTACGGTTGAACTTGTGGATGTAACAGTAAGTAATTATTTTGAAAATGCAGAAGAAATTTTAAATAATTTGTCTGCAAACAAGGTTTTAACAAAGGCTGACTTAAAGGATGTAATAGGTGTAAATGAATTAACAGAATTATTTGCTACGTATCAAAGAGATTTTAAAAATTTTAGTTTGGTGTATTTGGGAACAGCAGATGGAAAAATGATTTTTTCGGATGAAATTGAACTACCAGAAGGATATGATCCACGTGAAAGAACCTGGTATACAGAAGCAATAAAAACGGATTCTGTTATCTGGACTCAGGCATATGTGGATGCTTCTTCGGGACAGGTTATTATTTCAGCAGCGAAAGCAATAAAAAAGAATGGAACTGTCATAGGAGTGTTGGCGGCAGATTTTGATTTGAATACATTGGCAACATTTTTTAATAGCATTCAAATTGGAGAATCTGGATATGTAACAATTATTGATGAAGCGGGGTTTGTGCTTTCAAATCCAGAGACAGAGATGATTGGTGAAGATATCAGTGAGTATGATTTTATTCAAACTATTATGGCACAAAAAAATGGTTATATTTCATATACATTTAAAGAAGAGGATAAAGTTGCAAGCTATAAGCAAAATGAAAAAACAAAGTGGGAAATTATTGGAACACTGAAAGAGGCTGAATTAACTGATAAAACAAAAAATATTGGTATTTTGATTGGCGTTGCATCGGCATTTGGTATTATTCTGGTTGTAATAATTGGTTGGTTTTTAGCATTATCGATTGTGAAACCAATTAAAGTAATTGGAACAGCTATGAAAAAAGCAAGAGATGGAGATTTGGCATTTCCAGCACTTTCTATTAAAAACAAAGATGAGATTGGAATATTAACAGGTGACTTTAATGATATGATTGCAGGGTTGAAGGATATAATTCACGCAATCAAAGATAGTACGGATACGATTACTACATTGGTGGAAGATTTGAATGTAAATGCTGTTCAGACAAGTAATGTTACTTCGGAAATTGCAAAAACTGTTTCCGAAATTGCGCTTGGTGCCAATGAACAAGCAGAAGATACTCAAAAGGCTACCCTTAGTGTTGCACATATTGGTGAGTTAGTAGATTTGACACAGGAATTACTTGTCAATGTGAAAGAAGCAGCAACAGAAATAGAAGTGAAAAAAGAAGAAGGATTTAAGATTCTTGCGGAGCTAGTAGGAAAAGCGAAGGAAAGTCAGACGATATCTGAAGCTGTTTATGATATTATTATGACCAATAATGAAAGTGCCATAAGCATTGAGAATGCAAGCGGTATGATTCAAAATATAGCTGATCAAACGAATTTACTTGCTTTAAACGCTGCAATTGAAGCAGCCAGAGCAGGAGAAGCAGGAAGAGGATTTTCAGTTGTCGCTGATGAAATAAGAAAACTGGCAGAGCAATCTAATTCTTTTACAAAAGAAATAGATCAGATTATTCAAGATTTGAAACAGAATTCCCAAGAAGCTGTTAAGCGAGTTGATGTATCAAAGAGTCTGTTTGAAAGTCAGTCTCAGGATGCTGTAGAAACAGAAAATCGATTTGATCAAATTGCAATAGCGATTGCAGAGACACAAGCAGCAATTGAAAAATTAACAGATGCTTCCAAAGAATTAAATCAGAATAGAGAAACAATTCAGTCCATTATGGAAAATCTTTCTGCAATTGCTGAAGAAAATGCGGCAGGTACAGAAGAAGTCTCAGCCTCAACAGAAGGTCAGACAGAGACCGTTGCTAAAATTACAGATGCGGTTAGGAACATTGCCAGTGTTACTGGTGAATTAAAATCAAAAGTGCATAATCTGAAAATTTAAGGGGTCCAGGGGGCGGTTCTCAGCATACCAGGGGGACGGTTCTCAGCATACCAGGGGGACGGTTCTAGTGGTACACTCTCTGAGCGTACCACTAGAACCGTCCCCCTGGTATGCTGAGAACCGCCCCTGGTATGCTGAGAACCGCCCCTGGTATGCTGAGAACCGCCCCTGGTCTCAAGTCTGCATAGAAAAAGGAGAAATTATGAATTTTAATCCAAACAGTAGTTTTTTATATGGAATTGCGATTTTTGTTATTGTATTTGTTATTATTCAATCCTTATTTTTTTTGATTAGAGCATATAGGCAGGCAAAAAAAATAGGAATGGATATGAAACAGGTCAACAAAAGTATTGTATCAACTGCAATTTTTACATTGGCACCAGCGGTATCTATTTTGCTTGGTGTAATAACTCTTTCTAAATTTATGGGCATTCCACTTCCCTGGATACGTTTAAGTGTAATTGGAGCAATTACTTATGAGTTACCAGCTGCTACAACTACAGCAAATGCATTAGGACTTTCTCTGGCAGAGACAATAACGGATGCAAAAGCTTATACTGCAATTGCCTGGGTGATGACCATTGGAATTTTACCAAGTATCATTTTGGTTCCAATATTATTGAAACGTATTCAAAAAGGTTTGATTAACTTGAAGAATCGTGATGAAAAATGGGGCGAATTATTTATGCAGGCAATGTTTCTGGGTATGATTTCGGCTTTTCTTGGAATGGTATTTAGCGATGTGAGAAGTGGTTTACCTGGATTTATACCGTTATTTGTACTATTAAGTTCTGCAGTTCTTATGGCCCTTTGTGGTATTTTAATAAAGAGATTCAAGATAAAGCAACTGGAAAATTATGCGCTTCCGATTAGTATGATAGGTGCTATGATAGTTGCTGTCGTGATCACGCCAATTATACAATAAGAAATGGGGGATTTTGGAATATGAATTATCAGGACAAAACACATTTTTATGGAAAAATATGGATATGGACGGCGGTATGCGTTGTGCTACTTGTTCCAGTTTCTATTTGCGTTTATTATAATGCATGGCCAGAAATGACTGCGGTTTTTAAAGGCTTGTTAGGAGTTGCACCTATTTTTTGGACGGTTGGTACTATTGAAGTAATTACGTTTACCCCAATGTTGGGCACTGGTGGTTCATACTTGGCGTTTGTAACGGGTAATTTAACAAGTATTAAAGTTCCAAGTGCTATCAATGCTATGGAAAGTGCAGGAGTAAAAGTACAATCTGAAGAAGGTGAAATTCTTTCAACCATTGCGGTTGCAACCAGCTCCATAGTAACCACTTTAGTGATAGCATTAGGTGTTGTTTTTTTATCCATATTAACACCAGTTATTAATTCGCCTATTTTACAACCTGCATTTAAAAATATTTTACCTGCTTTATTTGGTGGATTGGCAGTTGTCTATATTAATAAGAATGTTAAAGTTGCAATGATTCCAATGCTTTTTATGATGATACTTTTCTTGTTAGTACCATCTATGGCATCAAGTGTTGGAATACTGGTTCCAGTTGGAGCGCTGATTTCTATAGCAGGTGCAAGATTTCTTTACAAAAAGAACTTAATATAGGAGGAAACGCAAAATATGGACATTCTATTTTTTATAGTGCTGATTATGATTTTGTTTCTACTAACAGTTCTTATAATTCGAACCGTAAAATTTGTACCGAAAAAAGAAAAGGATGTAGAAATAAAAAAACATAAACTGGATGATAATAAGATAATTCAGGATATGGTTGATATGATACGAATTAAAACAATTTCTAACCGTGAAGAGGGGAAAACAGATTGGTTAGAGTTTAAACGTTTTCAAGATCTTCTTCTTGAACGTTTTCCGCTAGTTCATAAGCATTTTCAATTAACTCATATTGGGAAAACAGGACTTCTTTATTATTTGAAAGGTAACCAAGTGAAGACCAGGGGGACGGTTCTAATGGCTCACTATGATGTGGTCCCTGTGCAGGAGGAAGCATGGGAAAGAGATCCTTTTGGTGGAGATATCATAGAGGATGAGATATGGGGGCGCGGCACCCTTGATACAAAAGGAACCCTTTGTGGAATTATGGAAGCAGTTGAAGAACTTCTGAAAACTGGATATGAACCAAAGGATGACTTATATTTATCTTTTTCAGGTGAAGAAGAAATTGATGGAGATAGTTGCAGAGAAATCGTAACATATTTAAAACAAAATGGAATAACGCCGTCACTTGTCCTTGACGAGGGGGGTGCGGTGGTAGAACGAGTATTTCCAGGAGTACATAAATCATCTGCCTTGGTAGGAATCGCAGAAAAAGGAACCTTAAGTTTGGAATTATCTCTTAAGAGTAATGGGGGTCATGCTTCTACTCCACCACCCCGGACAATTGTAGGAGAATTGGCGAATGCTGCTGTTTTAATTGAGAAAAGAATTTTTAAAAGTCATCTTACGAAACCTGTGAAAGAAATGTTTGAGACACTTGGGCCACATTCTTCCTTTGTTTATAGAATGCTTTTTGCGAATTTATGGATTTTTAAACCGGTACTAGATATGATTTGTAAAAAAAGTGGTGGTGAGTTAAATGCAATGTTGCGCACAACCTGTGCATTAACAAAAATGCAAGGGAGTGATGCGTTTAATGTATTGCCACCAACAGCAAGTATAGGGATGAATCTTCGTTTGTTAGATACAGAAACCATGGAAACTGCTACAAAACATATACGAAAAAGTATTCGTAACGATGGAATTAATATAGAAGTCAAAAGTGGAATGAACCCTTCTATTGTTTCAGACATAGATTGTGCTTCCTATGAATTGTTAAAAGATACAATAAGAGAAACCTTTGAAGAAGTTATAGTATCTCCTTATTTGATGATGGCAGCAAGTGATTCCAG
>CANRGO010000003.1 GCA_947630125.1 uncultured Lachnospiraceae bacterium
CTCCTTTTTATGGATGGTTATTGATTTCTATTATATCATACAATACCTATGTTATTGTTATTGATAGAAGATTATTATATGAGAGGATTTTTTATATGAAAAAAATGAATGGAGTAGGAAAAAGGCCTATCTTTTTCGCTCTCTTAGCAGCTTTGTTATATGGATTTAGTGCACCTATTTTCTTTATGATTGGTATCTCTCAGTCAGGAGCAGCTACCGCTGCTTTGCTTAATAATTTTGAAATTGTGGCAACAACGATGTTGGCATGGTTATTGTTTCACGAAGCAATCGGTAGGCAAATGTGGTTTTCAATTTTATTGATACTACTATCTACTATCATTTTAACCTTTGACGTTACGTCTATCCTTGTTTTTAATCCGGGAACTGTTTTTCTTATTTTGGGTTGCATCTGTTGGGGCTTTGAAAACAATTGTACATGAACATATGCCAGATATACATCACCATCATTCCCATAAAGTTTAAAATAGGAATAATTACTGATTTTATATTGACATTTGTAATAGAAAGACGTTATTATTTCTCTAAATAGATAGATAATTTATTTTTCAGGAGGATATAAACATGGATTTTTCAGCAGTATTATTTGCTTTTTCCTTAACTTTATTTGCAGGGTTGGCAACAGGTATTGGGAGTGCCTTATCCCTCTTAACAAAGCGTACCAACACTAGATTTTTATCAGTAGCACTTGGTTTTTCAGCAGGGGTTATGTTATATGTTTCCTTTGTGGAGATTTTTGTAAAAGCAAAAGATTCTTTAACAGAGGCTTTAGGGGATAAGCTTGGAGTATGGGTGACAGTAGGAGGCTTCTTTTTTGGTGTTTTTGTTATTGCATTGATTGACAAGTTAATTCCCAAAGCAGAAAATCCACATGAAATTCATACCGTTGAAGAAATGGATGGGAAAAGTGAGGATCATAAAAAGAATTTAATAAGAATGGGAATGTTTACGGCGCTGGCAATTGCAATCCATAATTTTCCAGAGGGACTTGCTACATTTACAGCAGCACTTAGAGACCCCAGTTTAGGTGTCCCAATCGCTGTAGCAATTGCAATCCATAATATTCCGGAGGGTATTGCAGTTGCTGTTCCAATTTTTTACGCAACGGGAAGTAGAAGAAAAGCATTTAAACTCTCGTTTTTGTCGGGACTATCGGAACCAGTTGGAGCACTGGTGGGGTACCTGATTTTATACCGCTTTTTTAATGATGCAATGTTTGGTTTTATATTTGCTTCCGTGGCAGGCATTATGGTTTATATTAGTTTAGATGAATTATTACCCTCAGCCAGAGAGTATGGAGAACATCATCTTTCCATCTATGGTTTGATTGCAGGAATGGCTGTGATGGCTCTAAGCTTATTATTGTTTTTATAGAGAAGGATTTATGTTATAATATCTTTGTAGTCCGTAAAAAAGCATAGGAGAAAATTTATGAATGTAGGGATTGCTGTTTATTCAAAAACGGGGAATAGTTTAAGTGTAGCAGAAAAAGTAAAAAAAGATCTTGAACGAAAAGGATTTTCAGTAACAATGTTAGCCATTGAAGCTAGTGGAGAAGGACCAAATACAAAACTAATCAATGCACCGGATATCAGTTCTTATGATACGCTTGTATTTGCATCACCCGTTCAGGCTTTTTCTCTGGCATTACCGATGAAGTTATATCTAGAAAACATGGCATCTTTGAAGGATAAAAAAGTGTTTTGTTTTGTGACACAACATTTAAAGAAATCATGGATGGGTGGCAATCATGCAGTGAAGCAAATCAAAGAAGAATGTATTAAAAAAGAAGGTTCTATCTCTTATTCAGGCGTTGTTAATTGGTCATCTTCTAAAAGAGAAGATCAAATCAATGAAATTGTGAAAACCATAAGTTCCAGACTATAAAAAGATTGATTTTTAGGAGATAAGGTATGTACGAATTAAAAGAACAGTATTTAACCGGAATGGAAACCATAGATGATCAACATCGAAAGATTTTTCAATTAGCGGATCAGGTTTATGAGTTATTAAAAGATGAAAACATGTTGTACAAAGATGGCGAATTATTAAAAATTGTACAGGAATTACAGGATTATACAAAGTATCATTTTACAGAAGAAGAAATATACATGGAAAAAATTGGATATTCTAGATTGGAAGAACAGAAAATACAGCATGAGAAGTTTATAGAAGAGCTTGATAAGTTAAATCAGGCAGTTCAACAAATTTCACTTCGCAATCAAGATCAGGTTATTTTCAAATTACTAGATTACTTAACCTATTGGTTAAAAGTACATATTGAGAAATTTGATATGTTAATTAAAAAGGAAATCTGAGAGGAGTCAGGGATATGAAAGGTCAGGTAGTTTATTTTTCACATGGTGGAGGGCCAATGCCCTTGTTAAGAGAACCTAGTCATGAAGCGATGATAGCTTTTATGAAAAAGTTGCCAAAGAAATTAGCAAGACCAGAGGCAATTCTTGTTTTCAGTGCTCATTGGGAAGAAGATATTGTACATATACAATCCTCTAAGAAACCAGGCCTTTTCTATGACTATTATGGATTTCCAAAGGAAACATATGAAATAGAATATCCATGCAGTACAAATCCAGTCTTATCGGAGCAAATTGCGTCATTACTAACAAAAGCAGGGATTAAAAATACCTTGGATGAAAAAAGAGCATATGATCATGGGGTATTTATTCCTTTGCTTATGATGTATGAAGACGCCGATATTCCAGTTATTCAGATATCTTTATTGAAGAATCTTAGTCCAGAAGAGCATTATAACATTGGTGTAGCTCTTCGTCCTTTGATGGAGGAAAATATCTTAGTTATTGGTTCTGGGTTTTCTTTTCATAATATGAGAGCTTTTCAATTTGATCAGGATTTTTCCGAGGATTTAGATAACGAAAAATTTCAGAATAAGTTAGAACAGGTTTGTTGTACCCTAAGTGGAGAGAAACGGAGAGAAGAACTCATTCATTGGAAAGATTTTCCAGCTGCAAGATATTGTCATCCAAGAGAAGAACATTTACTTCCACTTCATATATGTGCTGGATTTAGTGACAAAGAGGCAATTAAGATTTTTGATGCACCAATCTTAGGAAAAAGAGCATTGGGTTTTCAAATCTCCATATAAAATTCACACATGAGAATTATGATTACTTTACATTCAAAATATACCCTAGACGGGTATGGTATATTTTGATATTATGATGATACAACAATGGTATGCGTTTTAAGTAACGCGGAAGGGAGAAATTATGAATACATATTTATTACAAGTTGAGGGAATGTCCTGTAGTCACTGCGTACGCGCAGTTCAAGAAGCAGTGGAGGAACTTGCAGGAACCTTTGAAGTAAAGGTTGATTTAGATAAGAAATCAGTTTCATTTCAGATGGATGATCAGTTACAAAATTTAGAAACAGTTAAGTTAGCGATTGAAGATGCAGGATATGATGTAGTGTAGAAATGTGGAGATAGAAAATGGAAAATAAAAATCATGTGATAGAGCATCTGGATCAAAATATGGATGCACAAAAAGAAATAGTAATACCTATCCAGGGTATGACATGTGCAGCTTGTGCAAGTCGTATCGAGCGAGTTGTTTCAAAATTAGAAGGGGTATCTGGTGCCTCTGTGAATTTTGCAACAGAAAAACTAGTAGCAAAGTATAATCCTTCAGATGTGAGAATCTCAGAAATTAAACAGACAATAACGAAAGCGGGATATACCCCACTTGAGATTGAAAATAAAAATTTTATCGATGAGGATAAAGTACGAAAAGAACATGAAATTAAGGTTTTATGGCGTAAATTTACTATAGCAGCAATTTTTTGCATTCCATTATTTTATTTGTCGATGGGATCTATGATTTCCTGGTTTGATGTGTGGATTCCAAAGAGTTTGGAACCGATGCAGTACCCACTTAATTTCGCACTGGTATTAATTCTATTAACAATCCCCATTTTACTGGTTGGACATCGTTTTTATTCAGTTGGATTTAAATCGATATTAAAAGGAAGCCCTAACATGGACTCCTTAATTGCAATGGGAACTTCCGCAGCTGTTTTATATAGTTTGTACGCAACCTTTAAAATAGCGACTGGTGATTTTGGGTATATGGAAAGTCTCTATTTTGAAACAGCAGGCGTAATCATTACCCTCATTCTATTAGGAAAATCTTTGGAAGCCGTATCAAAAGGAAAAACATCAGAAGCGATTAAAAAACTTATGGGGCTTACCCCTAAAACAGCGGTAGTCATCAATAATCAGCAAGAAGTTATTTTACCAATAGAGGAAGTGGAAGCTGGAGATATTATTTTAGTAAAGCCGGGTGAGAAAATTCCTGTGGATGGTGTTATTGAAACTGGAAGTACTTCGATTGATGAATCCATGTTAACTGGGGAAAGTATGCCAGTTGAAAAACAAATTGGGGATAAAGTATATGCAGCAAGTATGAATAAAAATGGGTCTATAACATTTCGTGCAACAAAAGTTGGTTCAGACACGGCTCTGGCACAAATTATTAAATTAGTAGAAGACGCTCAAGGAAGCAAGGCACCAATTGCTCAAATGGCAGATATTGTATCGGGATATTTTGTGCCGATCGTATTTGGTATAGCAGTTCTGGCAGCACTGCTATGGTTTATTAGTGGACAGTCAATCGTATTTTCCCTGACAATTTTTATATCGGTGCTTGTAATTGCCTGTCCTTGTGCACTTGGACTTGCTACACCGACTGCAATTATGGTAGGAACTGGTAAAGGCGCTGAGCATGGGATTCTTTTTAAGAGTGGAGTTGCATTAGAAACAGCCCATAAGATTAATACCATTGTATTCGATAAAACAGGAACAATCACAGAGGGAAAACCAATTGTAACAGATATCCTTACAACAGCCGACATATCAGCGGATCATTTATTAGAGATTGCTGCTTCTGCGGAGAAGGGATCAGAACATCCACTTGGAGAAGCAATTGTAAAAGAGTTTGAGAAAAAAAATCTACAACTTTTAACAGTAGAACAATTTGAGGCAATACCAGGACATGGTATTGAAGTAGTAATCAATGAGTCACGTATCCTGCTTGGGAATTTAAAACTGATGTTATTAAATAATGTAATGGTTGAAGAATGGTTAAATAAGTCGGAAACTCTTGCATCAGAAGGAAAAACTCCGATGTATATAGCTATCAATGGAAATGTTGCAGGTATGATTGCTGTAGCAGATGTAGTGAAAAAAAGCAGTGCGAATGCCATCAAAAGATTAACGGAAATGGGAATACAGGTGGCAATGATTACAGGTGATAACAAACGAACAGCAGAAGCTATTGCAAAACAGGTAGGCATTACAAAGGTACTATCAGAAGTTTTGCCACAGGACAAATCGGAAGAGGTAAAAAAACTTCAGTCAGAAGGAAGGATTGTGGCTATGGTAGGAGATGGAATTAATGATGCACCAGCACTTGCACAGGCAGATATAGGGATAGCGATTGGATCAGGAACAGATGTGGCTATGGAATCAGCCGATATTGTTTTAATGAAGTCTGATTTAAATGATGTGGTGGGAGCAATTAGCCTTAGTAAAAAAACGATACGAAATATCAAGGAAAATTTGTTTTGGGCATTTGGATATAATGTACTTGGTATTCCAGTAGCAGCTGGTTTATTATATGCCTTTGGTGGGCCTATGCTGAATCCTATGCTTGCAGCAGCAGCGATGTCTTTAAGTTCTGTTTCTGTATTAACGAATGCACTTCGATTAAAAACCTGGAAACCACAAATAGCAGCCCTTGCAATAAGCACAATGGTCTTATTAAGTGGATGTGCCAGCACGGATGTAATCGGAAACTATGCAAAATCATCAGCCAAAGAACTTCTTGCTGTAGAAAGCTTGGATATAGTGGAAACAATAGAACCAAGTGGATACAGTTTACGCTCACTTGATAAGTCTACAGAATTTTTCTGGACTAAGAATTCTGCTTTAGAGCAGGAATTTGATGTGATGATGAAAACAGACATTACACCATTTATAAATGCTGGATTAATCGTAGAGAATTTGGAGTCATCAAGTATGGAAGATGGCATGTTAGTGGTAGGAATGGATTTTGGAAATGCAGAGTATGAAAACTATGAGAATTTAAGTGCTGAGGATGCGTTTGTTGAATTGATTGAAACATATCGAGAAAAGATAGGTTACCATGACGCAATGGATCACTATGGTATTGATGTAGGGAATGGTAATAAATTTGAATGGGCAAAAACCTTAGAAACAAATGATAAAGATATGGTATTTATTTTAGATCCTGAATTTTTAAAACAGGCTGGTGTTGATTTGGAAAATATAGAAGGCTGGACCTATGCTGCAGTTGAAGTCATGGATGAAAGCGGAAAGAAAATAGAAGTCATGAAGCTTTTAAAACCTCTAGATTTAAAATAGGAAGGAACCTTAGAAATGGATGAAAAAAGTTGTTGTAATAAGGCAACGGAAATAGAAGAAGGGGAGCGCAGGACTGATCGCTCCCTAAAGTTAAAAAAATCATTGATTACAAGATTAAACAGGGTCGAAGGCCAAATACGTGGCATACGTAAAATGATTGAAAATGATACCTACTGTGACGATGTATTAAATCAAATATCTGCAGCAACGGCTGCATTAAATAGTATTAGCAAATTAGTACTGGAAAATCACATACGTACCTGTGTTGTCGAGAAAATTAATCAGGATGATATGATCGTTGAAGAACTAATTCAAACAATTGATAAAATGTTAAAGTAATCTTCATATAATCTCCATTAAACATCTATATACTAACATTAGAAAAGATAGAGATGTGAGGAAAAAATAATGAGTCAGAGATTAAAAACGAAACAGATACAATTACAGGGCTTAACCTGCGTGGCTTGTGAGGCAAAAATTGAAAATAAACTTAAGAAATTACCTGGAGTTGAGAAACTACAGGTTTCTTATGTTACTCAGATACTTGAAATTACCTATGATCCAAGTATCCTAAGTATGGAAACCATTAGAAAAACAATAGAAGTCTTGCATTATCAGGTAGTCACCAAAGCTCATGCGAATGCATTAGAAAATAAGTCGAGAAAACATGTCGAAATTCTGATAATTGCACTTATTTTAGGAGCTGGATATCTATTGATTGATCAAACCGTTGGATTTCAATTTATTCCGGAATTAGACCAAGGAGTCGGGATGGCTGCTTTGTTTATAATTGGATTATTAACATCGGTTCATTGTGTTGCCATGTGTGGAGGAATTACACTAAGTTTATGCATGGGTGTTAATCCTGATTCCGAAAAATCTGAGAAAAAACAATCAGTGTTAAAAACTTTATTATTCTATCACAGCGGACGTTTGGTATCCTATTCTCTGATTGGTGGAATTGTTGGCGCAATTGGTTCTATTTTTGCATTATCGTATGCAGGGAAAGCTTCCATACAGATGATAGCAGGGGTATTTATGGTCCTGATGGGCATGCAATTACTATTACAAAGTCCTTGGCTAAAAAAAATCATTCCACATATGCCTAAATTTTTTGCAAGAAAAATATATCAGCAAAAATCAGGAAGAGGACCGTTTTTAGTTGGTATGTTAAATGGAGTAATGCCTTGTGGTCCATTGTCCGCAATGCAAATCTATGCACTTGGAACAGGTAGTTTTTTACTAGGTGCCTTATCGATGTTTCTTTTTACCTTGGGAACAATTCCCTTATTACTAACATTTGGAATGCTAAGTGGACTACTAAAAAATAGATTTAATAAGGTTCTATTGAAGGTTAGTGCTGTTTTAGTTCTTGTTTTAGGAATTTCTATGATTCAAAGAGGCTTAGCCTTTGTACCAAGTAATAATATAAATACCAGTGCTGAAGTTGCTGTTGTAGATACAGACATCGATAAAACTGTAGAAGAACAAGTTGAAACAGAAGCAAAAGATGAAGTTCAAGAACTTACCACAACGTTATCCAGTAGAAATTATGAAGATATTACTGTAAAAGCTGGAGTTCCTGTAAAATGGACTATTCTGGCAGATGAAAACGCCTTAAATGGATGTAATAATGTGTTGGCAATACCAGATTTGCAATTGCAAGTAGTGTTAAAAACAGGTGAAAATATTATAGAATTTACACCTACCACAGAAGGTGTCATAGGATATAGTTGTTGGATGGGAATGATACGGAATTTAATCACTGTGATTGGGGAGTAGCTTTCGTCCGGGAATATATGAGGGGTGTCAAGTATGGGAGAAGCAAAAAAGAGAATATTGGTGATAGATGATGAGCCCAAAATTGTGGAAGTTGTGGAGGCATATTTGGTAAATAGCGGATATCAGGTTCGCACAGCTTTTGATGGCAGCAGTGGAATGGATCTATTTGAGAAATATGGTGCTGATTTGGTAGTTTTGGATTTGATGTTACCTAAGGTTAGTGGGGAAGAAGTCTGCAAATCTATACGTCGTAAATCAAGAGTCCCAATTATTATGCTGACCGCTAAAATAGAGGAGGAAAGTGCAATACAGGGATTTCACATTGGAGCAGATGATTATGTAACAAAGCCTTTTAGTGTAAGAGAATTAATGGCGAGAATTCAGTCCTTATTAAGAAGGAGTGAAGAACATAACATACCATTGTATCAGACAATGAGTTTTATGAATGGAGATTTGGAGATTGATTTAAATCTTAATTTAGTTAAGAAAAACGGAGATTTAAGGAATCTGACTCCAATTGAAATGAAACTTTTTCAAGCGTTTATGAAATATCCTCAGAAAATATTTACAAGAGAAGAACTAATTGAACTAGCTCTTGGAATGGAATATGATGGTTATGAAAGAACAATTGATTCACATATTAAAAATTTACGTAGTAAAATTGAAACAGATTCTCAAAACCCAGAATATATTATGACAGTCAGGGGACTTGGATATAAATTTGGTGGTGTTAGCAAAGATAAAGAATGAGGATATTTGGATGAAATGGAGTTTGAAAGTTAAACTAATTATTTCCTACGGCTTATTGGCACTGTTTATTATTAGTGCCCTTCTTTTTGTTTCAAATTATGTTATGGAAGAAAAATTTCAGACATATGTCATAGAAAATCAAGATAGGAAAAATAAAGGGATTGTAGATGCATTAACTCGTGAAATAAACGATGATGGAGGAATTAACAATCTGGAAACAGTTCTGAGTATAAGTGAAAGTGCTCTTAATCAGGGAGTTATTGTGATGCTAAATGATAAAAATGGAAACGAAATCTATTGCATGAGTACTTCTAATATGGAATTGTGTGATGATATGCTAATCAGCATGATGGAAACCATGAAACAAAGATACCCAGATTTTGAAGGGGAGTATCAACAGATTCCCTATCCAGTCATAAAAAAGGGTCAGCAGGTAGCAACAATTACGCTGGGATTTTATGGACCATTTTACTATCAAGATGAAGAAATTGAGTTTTTAACTGTTTTGAATCGTCTATTTATATGGATTGGATTGATTTGTCTTTTGGTTGCAGGTGTGATTGGATATTTACTTTCCGTGCATTTAGTAAGACCAATAAATAAGGTTATCAATAAGGCAAAAAAAATTGAAGAAGGTAACTATGGTGATCGAATTCAGATCGATTCAAAAACAAAAGAACTTAATCAACTACTCCAAAGCATTAATTCTCTGGCGGAAACACTGGAACAAAAGCAAGTAGAAAAAAAGCGTTTGGCAGCAGATTATGCCCACGAATTTCGAACACCTCTCACAACACTACAATCAAATCTGGAAGCAATGATTGATCATATTTTTGAACCAACCTCAGAACGATTAGAAAGCTGTAGAGAAGAAGTGTTAAGATTAAGTAGAATGATATCTGATTTGGACCAACTTGTTACAATGGAGACAAAACCTTATCTAATAGAAAAGGATGTATTTTGCATGAATACATTAATTCAAGATGTATTAAAAATCTATCATCTGGAATCCAAACTAAAACAGGTGAAATTTATTACAGGCAATCAGGAGATACAGGTGTTAGCAGATCGAGATAAGTTATTTCAAGTGATATCAAATTTATTTTTAAATGCGATTAAATATACAAATGAAAATGGCAAAATTGAAATCATATTGGAGAAAACAGAAGAGAAAGTATTAGTCATCATGAAAGATGATGGTATTGGAATAGAGGAAAGTGATTGTTCTTTAATATTTGAGTCCTTGTACCGAACCGATCGTTCCAGAAGTAGGGACACGGGTGGATCTGGAATCGGTCTTTCTGTTGCAAAAGCCATTGTTTTAGCTCATGGAGGAGATATCTCTGTAAAAAGTAAAGTTGGTGAAGGCAGTGAATTTGTTTTTTGGATTCCTGTTCATGATAAAAATTATCAATAAATTTATTTAAAGCCTTTCTAATATCTGATTATTGTACTATAATTTAAGAATGTTACCATTCGTTGTAGTTTCAGATAGGAGGATTTTATATGAGTATGTTTTGTTACCAGTGTCAGGAAACAGCCAGAGGTACAGGATGTGAAATCATGGGTGTTTGCGGTAAGAAAGAAGAAGTTGCAAAGTTACAAGATTTATTAATGGATTCCTTGAAACAAATTTCTCAAATTGTAATAAGAAATCAACTGCATGCTACAAATCTTACAGAACTTAATCGGGAAGTTACAAATAGTTTATTTATGACTATAACCAATGCAAATTTTGATGAAGATGCAATTGAGAAAAAAATCATGAAACTGTATACTCTGCGTGATGAACTTGAATCAGGACAAGAGAATAAGGCAAGTTATATCATTACGAAAGAATATTTAGGAAGAGAAGTAATGTTACAGAAGGCTGAGCTTATTGGTGTTTTGTCAACAAAAGATGAAGATGTGAGATCACTTCGTGAACTTGTTGTGTATGGGTTGAAGGGTATGGCTGCATACACGGAACATGCATATAACATTGGATTGGAAGATATGGAACTGTACCAGTTTTTTTATGAAGCGCTTAATGCGGTAACGGATGATATGAAAACACTAGAGGATTTAATAGCATTAACCTTAAAAACGGGTGAGTTTGGAGTGAAAGCCATGGCTTTATTAGATCAGGCTAATACCCAAAAATATGGGAATCCAGAACTTACGAAGGTAAATATTGGGGTAAAAGCAAATCCTGCAATTTTGATTTCAGGACATGATTTAGTTGATTTAGAACAACTATTAGAACAAACAAAGAATACAGGTGTTGATGTTTATACACATGGAGAAATGTTACCTGCAAATTCCTATCCTTTTTTTAAAAAATATAATAATTTAGTTGGTAATTATGGAAATGCATGGTGGAAACAGTTAACTGAGTTTGAAAGTTTTCATGGACCTATCCTATTTACTACCAACTGCATTGTACCACCTAAAACTGATGAGTTAAGAAATCGTATTTTTACAACGGGGGCAGCAGGATATCCTGGTTCAATACATATAGAGGCAGATGAAAACGGGAAAAAGGATTTTTCAAAAATCATTGAAATGGCAAAACAATTAAAATCTCCAGATGAAATAGAAACAGGATTTATATATGGTGGTTTTGCACATCATCAAGTGATTGCTTTACAGGACACTGTGGTTGAGGCAGTAAAAAAAGGTGATATCAAGAGATTTTTTGTAATGGGCGGCTGCGATGGAAGAATGAAATCCAGAGATTACTATACAGAATTTGCTAAAAAACTTCCAAAAGATACAATTATTTTAACCGCAGGTTGTGCAAAATTCCGTTATAATAAATTACAATTACATGACATTGGAGGAATTCCAAGAGTTTTGGATGCAGGACAATGTAATGATTCCTATTCTTTGGTATTAATCGCATTAAAATTAAAGGAAGCATTTGGGTTAGCGGATATCAATGACCTTCCAATTTCATTCAATATTGCTTGGTATGAGCAAAAGGCAGTTATTGTGCTGTTGGCATTATTGTCACTTGGTGTTAAAAATATTCATGCAGGTCCAACATTACCAGCATTTTTCTCACCGAATGTATTAAAAGTATTGATAGAGAAGTTTCAGTTAGCCACAATATCTACAGTGGAAGAGGATCTTGAATTGTTTTTAGGATAAAAATTATCAGATATAGAAAGGTATTGAAGCGGTTATGACAAAGAGTTCCCTTGTAATGAAAGAAATGATTCTATATTTTGGAAATGATACCAGAAGGATCCATCATTTTATGAAAGTCTTTTCCTATGCTAAATTGATTGGAGAAATGGAAGGGCTTGAGAAAGATAAGCAGGAACTCCTTGAAATAGCCGCATTAACCCACGATATTGGAATAAAAATAAGCGAAGAAAAGTATCAAAGTTCTTCCGGTGAGTACCAACAAATTGAAGGGCCGCCTGAGGCGAAGAAAATGCTTGAACAATTCAAGTTTGAAGAAGATTATATAGAAAGAATTTGTTATTTAATTGGTCATCATCACACTTATCATGAAATAGATGGATTAGATTATCAGATTCTTGTGGAAGCAGACTTTCTTGTTAATATCGCTGAGGATCAAATGGAGCAAAAGGCTATTTTATACTGTAAAGACAAGATTTTCAAAACAAAAACAGGAATAGAATTATTGGAGAAGTTTATTTGATGAGGTATAAACAGGAGAAAAATTATGACAATTCTTTTTACAAAACTACTTCCGATTTTTGCTCTTATTGGGATTGGTCATTTCACAAGAAAATGGGATTTTTTTCAAGAGTCATTTATCAATCAGATGAAGTCTTTAGTTTTAAAGATTGCTCTTCCAGCAGTATTATTTGACTCTTTTTCTAGAATGGACTTGGAGATTGATTATCTATTTTTATTTGTTTTTATTTTTTTATATTGCACAATATTATACGGATTGGGGTTTTTATTAAATTATTTTTTTTCAGAGAAATATCCGTATCAATCAACCAAAGGATATATGACAGGTTTTGAGTTTGGGATGATAGGTGTTGGTTTGTTTTCCGCTATCTGGGGAATGGAAAACCTTTCTGTTATTATGTTGATAGCATTTGGCCATGAGTTATTTATTTGGTTCTTTTACGTGATTAATATAGCAAAAAATAAAAGTGAGCGTGTATCTTTTCAAACCATAATAACTAAATTTATTAAAACACCTACAATATTGGCGATTCTATTTGGAGTTATCCTGAATGTTACCGGAATTAGAATTTATTTAGATACAGTGTTGCTTGGACAGAGTTTGCAAACATTACTTGATTTTTTAAAACCGTTGACATCGCCACTAATACTTATTATTATTGGCTATACAATGATATTAAAAAAAGGAAATTTAAAAAAATTGTCGTTCTATATGTTAACAAGGATGATCTTGGTTTTGGGTATCGGAACAGTAGTTTTGTTTTTTATTAATGTTGTAGTTAAGGATTTAGGGCCTTTATTCAACATAGCATTCTATGCATTTATCTGTCTTCCGGCTCCTTATATTTTGCCCTTATACATAAAAGATAAGAATGAAGTTGAATTTATGACACAATTATTGGTGTATTCAACCATTATGTCATTTCTTTTCTATGGGGTACTAGTATATATTTTTTTTAAGTAGAATGACTAGAAAGGTATGGTTAAAAGATGTTTATTCAGGATCAAAATGCAACATTATGTCAGTCATTATATGCACTGATTCATGGAGAAAAGGATTTCATAGCAAATCTTTCCAATGCTTCTGCGTTATTATTTCATAGCCTTGAGCAGATTAATTGGGCTGGTTTTTATTTGTTTAAAGAGGAAGAACTTGTTTTAGGGCCCTTTCAGGGAAAAACAGCCTGCATACGAATAGCACTTGGAAAGGGAGTCTGTGGAACAGCTGCAAGTTTGAAGCAGACATTGGTCGTTAAAGATGTTCATCAATTTCCAGGTCATATTGCTTGTGATGCAGCATCTCGCTCAGAAATTGTTGTACCAATGATAAAAAATGATAAACTTCTTGGAGTGTTGGATATTGATAGTCCAGTGTTAGAAAGGTTTTCAGAAGAAGATCAAAGAATACTAGAAGAATTTGTTACAATATTGGTAAATGAACTTTAAATAGAAAGAATCCCTGAAATTTCAGGGATTCTATTTTTTAGGCTATTTTCTTTTCAATTGGATCTAATAAATCTGCTTTACGAAGTACTTTAGCTAGTAATCCTGCAATAACAGAATCTACGAAGTGATGAAGAATCGTACCAACTCCAGTTACGATAAATAAGGAATAGGCATTAAAATCAACAAATGGTGTAACAACAAGAACTTCTAATAATCCGTGTATTGGTGCTGTGATTAAAACGACAATGTGATAAGGTACTTTTTTCTTAATTAAAAGAGCACCGATTAATCCAACAAAAACATGCATAAATGCTCTTGCACCTACTAAGGGACCTAAATTCATAGTGAAGCCAAGTGCTGATCCAAGCCCAATAAAAATAGCTGCTTTTGGTCCTAAGAACATGGAAATAAACATGGGAACATGAGAACCTATCGTAGCGGTAAATGGTGGAATAATGACTTTAAAAAAGACAGCATAAGGAATGACAATTGCCAGTGCAACAAGTAATGCAATGGTTGTAAATTTTTTGGTGTTCATAGTTTTCATAATTTTACTCCTCAATTAAATTTATTAGTTCTGCTACATAATAACAGGTGACAAGACAGTTGACAAGTGGTTTTTTGTAAATACTTATTTTCAGATTTCTTACTAGGATTTTACGTTTATGAAAAGAGTATAAACTCATTGTTGACAAACCTTGGATGTGCTAGAATAATCATAATTTCATCAGGGCAGGATATAGTTGAAAGTAGACAGGTGAAAGTATGAAGGATAAGGAAGAATTTAATGTAAAAGAACTTGATTTTTTTCAAATTGAGAATTCTTACGGCGGCAATCAAGACTGGTTAACAGACAAAATGATGTATTTTGGTGGTTGTGCGGCAGTTACAGCTTGTGAAAGTGGAATATATTATAAGAAGTATCAAAATAGATTTAAGGCAATTACTGGACAGATTTATCCCTATTCAACTCAAGTCATATCAAAAGAAGATTTTATTGAATTTACAAATACAATGAAACCTTATTTGAAACCAAGAATTGGAGGAATTGCAAAATTAAGTATTTATGTGGAAGGTTTTCAAAAGTATTTACGAGAACAAATGATCGTTGGACTTTCAGTATCGGAATTTTCGGGTGATTATCAGATAAATAATGCAAAACTTGTTATTAAAGATCAAATTATAAAGGGCCATCCCATTCCATATTTATTGTTACATCATAAAAATCCTAATTTTAGACATCTTACCTGGCATTGGTTTTTAATCCTTGGGTTTCGGGAAATTGGGGAAGGTTTTCAGGTGAAAATATCAACCTATGGGAAAGCTCGATGGTATGTACTTGAAGATTTATGGAATACTGGTTTTCAAAAAAAAGGTGGCATGATTCTTTTTCAGGATGCATGATCTTATAAAAAATAACGTTAGGAGAAGACAGAATGTTTGAAATGAAGGATGAGTATTATTTAGGAGTAGAAGAAATGGATTTAGAACACAAACGTTTATTTGAAATTGCAGAGGAGGCATATCAATTATCCAAAGATGAATTTGTACCTGATAAGTTTGACTATATCGTAAAAATTCTAGGTGATTTGAAAGAGTATACAATATTTCATTTTGACAGTGAGGAGAAGTATATGCAAAGTATTTCTCATAAAATGTTCTTTTCTCATAAGTTGGAACATCAAGAGTTTATTGAAAAGCTAAATAATCTGGATTGGAATGAAATTGAAAAAGATCAAGACAGGGCAATATCAGAAATTTTGAAATTTTTAAATAATTGGCTCGTAAATCATATCTTATATACTGACAAAAAATATGTTTAAAGTTAAAAAAGAAATCTCATTCAGGAGGTTTTTTTTTTGCATAAAACTACACAGCTTTTGGTATTGCATTTTGTGTGCAAAATATATAATATATACAAAAAAATAAGTAAAATATTTTATTCTTTGTTTAAAATAATAATGAATTTCGTAAGTGTTAAGTGATTTTTGACTATATTGTACATTTATGAGGGTATTTTAGCAATTTTTGATAACAACATAGCAAAAACTGTAAAGTCTGTAATAGTGAAATTATATATAATCCTATTGTTAGCTATTTAAGTTTAACTAAAAAAGAGGAGGATTATCATGAAACGTTTTACTGCATTATTACTTGTATGTGTGCTGCTAATGTCAATGACATTTATGGGGTGTGGCGCATCAGAAACAGAAACTGCTTCAACTGAAACTGAAACAGAAACAAGCACAGAAACAGAAACAGAAGAAGAAGTAGCACCAGAACTTAACACAGAAACACCGGTTGCAGAAGTAACCAATGATCCAGATGTAAAAGTTATTAATATCTGGAGTTTCACAGATGAAGTTCCAAAAATGATTGAAAAGTATAAGGAATTACATCCAGATTTTCCTTATGAAATCAAAACAACAATTATTGCTACCACAGATGGCGCTTATCAGCCAGCACTTGATCAGGCTTTAGCAGGTGGCGGAGCAGATGCACCTGATATTTTCTGTGCAGAAGCGGCTTTCGTTTTGAAGTACACAAAGGGAGATGCTTCCCAATACGCTGCTAGCTACAAAGATTTAGGAATTGATGTTGATACCTTACTTGTAGAATCAGAAATTGCTCCATATACAGTTGAAATTGGAACAAACCCTGATGGCAATCTTGTTGGACTTGGATATCAGGCAACAGGTGGCGCTTATATTTATCGCCGCTCAATCGCCAAAGATGTTTGGGGAACAGATGACCCAGCTGTAATCAAAGATAAAATCGGACCAGGATGGGATAAATTCTATGCTGCAGCAGCTGAGTTAAAAGAAAAAGGTTATGGAATCGTTTCAGGAGATGGTGATATCTGGCATGCAATTGAAAACAGTTCTGACAAAGGCTGGATTGAAGATGGCAAATTAGTAATTGATCCAAAACGTGAAGAATTCCTTGATTTATCAATGAAATTAAAAGAAAATGGATATCACAATGACACCAGAGACTGGCAAGATGCTTGGTTCGCTGATATGAAAGATGCAGGAGCACAGAAAATCTTTGGTTTCTTTGGACCAGCTTGGTTAATTAACTATGTTATGGCTGGAAATTCAGGTGGAGAACAACCTGGAGAAGGAACTTATGGAGATTGGGCAGTTTGTGAATCACCAGTTGGATTCTTCTGGGGTGGTACTTGGGTTATTGCAAATAAAGATACAAAAATTAAAGCAGCAGTAGGCGATATTATTGAATGGATTACCTTAGACTCTTCAGAAACAGGATTACAGTACTATTGGGCAAATGGAACTCTTTATGGAGAAGGTGGAACAAAAGATACCGTTGCTTCTGGAACTGTTATGAAAAAATCTGACGGAACACTTTCATTCTTAGGCGGACAGGACATGTTTGACGTGTTTGTTCCAGCTGGTGAAAGCGCATCTGGTAAAAATCAAACTCAATATGATGAAACAATCAATACTTATTTCCGTGATCAAGTACGTGAATATACAGCAGGAAATAAATCGAGAGAAGATGCAATTGCAGCATTCAAACAGAATGTAGCAGATAATCTTGACGTAATTGTAGAGTAAGAAAGCCTAATAAAGTAATTTTCAGGGGCGGAGGACGTTTTCCTTACGCCCCCAACTTTATAAATAGAAACCGGAGGTGGACGCTGTTGAAACGAAAAGGTGTTAACTACGCGAAATACGGGTATATTTTTTGCATACCTTTTGTACTTGCGTTCCTAGTATTTTCTTTATATCCCACTATCTATACTGCTATCATTGGATTTACGGATTTAAAGGGGTTAGGAAAGACTGATTTTCAATTTTTAGATAATCCATTTGGGAATTTTGAATTGATTTTAAACAATCCATCATTTCAAAAGTCATTATCAAATACTTTTATTATCTGGATATTAAATTTTATCCCACAAATTTTACTTGCATTAATTTTAACGGCCTGGTTTACAAATAACAGACGAAAAATTAAAGGGCAGGGAGTTTTTAAAGTTATGTTTTATATGCCAAATATCATCACGGCAGCAACCATAGCGATTCTTTTCAATAGTTTTTTTGGATATCCAATGGGACCAGTGAATTCTCTATTGCAATCACTTGGCATAATTGATGAACCATCAAACTTCTTAGTGCAGGGATGGACTGCAAAAGGAATCGTTGCATTTATTCAGTTCTGGATGTGGTATGGGTACACCATGATTGTTTTAATATCGGGTGTTCTTGGGATGAATCCAGAATTATTCGAAGCTTCTGACATTGATGGAGCGAATGGATTTCAAACATTCTTTTTTGTCACATTACCAAATCTTCGTACGATATTAATCTATACACTCATAACAAGCTTGATTGGTGGTCTCCAAATGTTTGACATTCCAAGACTATTTTTACTTGGTGGACCAGATAATGCTACACTGACTACAAGTGTCTTTATATATAATCAGGCGTTTAGTGGTAGTTATATGTATAATAGAGCATCCGCAGCCAGCTTGCTTATGTTCTTTATTATTGCGGTACTTTCTGGTTTTGTCTTCTATATTATGAGAGATAAACATGCAGCAAAGCTGGAAAAAGAAATTCGAATACAGCAGAGAGAGTTTAAAAAAGCTTTAAAAGAGAATAAAAAAATGGGGAGGGATGTGTAAATGGATAAAACAAATTCCTTGCCACGTAGAGCTTATAAATTCATGATTTATATAGTATGCGGATTCTTAGTTTTACTAAGCATTGCTCCATTTTGGATTATGTTTATAAACGCAACAAGAAATACCTTTGAAATACAGCAAAGTGCGATTGCCTTTTTTCCTTCTGACTCATTATTTGATAATTTGAAAATTTTAGTTGGAAAAAGCTTTAATCCAATCAAAGGTTTTACCAATTCCATGATAATTTCGGGTGGAGTAACAATTTGTACTGTTTATTTTTCATCTTTAACAGCTTATGCATTAGTAGTATATAACTGGAGATTCCGACAACCATTTTTTACTTTTATTATGGTAATTATGATGATACCAGCACAGGTTACCAGTATTGGTTTCTACCAGTTTATGTATTCCATTCATATGACAAATAATTTTCTTCCGCTAATTTTGCCAGCAATTGCTGCACCAACAACGGTATTTTTTATGCGCCAGTATTTGCTTGCAACACTCTCGATTGACATTGTAAATTCGGCTAGAATCGATGGAGCAGGTGAGTTTCATATCTTTAATCGGATTATATTACCGATTATGAAACCTGCCATCGCAACTCAAGCAATATTTGCCTTTGTAGGTAGTTGGAATAACTTATTTATGCCACTTATTTTATTGACAGATAGTGACAAATATACCATGCCTATTATGGTAAGTTTACTTAGGGGAGATATCTACAAAACAGAGTTTGGTACCATTTATTTGGGACTTTCTTTAACGGTTCTTCCGTTATTTATAGTTTATTTTATGCTTTCTAAGTATATCATTGCAGGTGTTGCGCTTGGTGGAGTAAAAGAATAGAAACATAGTAGTTTTAAGAATAAATGGAAAGGGTGCTTTGTGTTGAATAGAAGCATCCTTTTTTGTTTGTTTTTAATTTTTATATATCAGTAAATAGTATCAAAGTTTATTTGGTGGAAAAAATTGAAGAGTTGGAAGAATCGGTTAAGCTAACCCATAAGTTGGCATATTATGATAATCTGACTGATTTACCCAATTATTATTACCTTATGGATTATCTGTCAAATCTTGGAACAGAAACAGGGAAGAATGGTTTAATTTTGATTTTAAGTCTGAAAAATATTAATATGATTAATGCAGTTTATGGCAATGATGAGGGGAATTATTTGCTTTCTGATATTGGAAATCATTTAAAAGCAATTCTTAGAAGTGATGAAAAGGCAGCCAGAGTAAGTGGGAACGAATTTGTTCTATGGATACAGGAAAAACAGGGTATGGAGGAGGTTTACATACGTAAAAATGAGATTATATACCTGTTGTTTCATGAAAAGAGAACACAACAGAAGCATTTATTAGAATATTACGCAGCTACAGCAGAAGCAACAGAAAAAAGTGGAAGTTATCTAGATTGTTATAGGCGGGCTCAAATAGCCTTAACCTATGCAAAATATGTATAGAAAGAATCTATGGTTCATTATGATCAAGACTTTGATGAGAGAATCAAACGTTTTACCGCATTAAAGGAATTACCTTTAAACGATGTTCAATAGCAAGATTGATCGAATGTTTCTAAACTTTATCTAAAGTCAAAAAAACTGATTGTGACAGTCTTAAAAACATGCTAGAATTCCTTTGTACGTTACAATCAGGAGGTTAATATGAAAGGAACAGTTGTATCATCATGGATAGAATCCAGCCGTAAGTTATTCGGCGATAATTTAGTAAATAAGGCAATGGAAGCAAATAAAGTAAGTGCAGATCATGTATTTACACCATTTGAAGATGTAGAAGATAAAGTAGCAACAGGGATTGTAAACTATATAGGAGATGCTGTTGGTAAAAACCACAAGGAAATTTGGGGGACTATGGGTCAGGAAAATATTAAAACATTTTCAAAAAATTATCCTGGTTTCTTTAGACATGAATCTGCATTTCAGTTCTTGAAGTCCATGAATGATGTCCATGTTATTGTTATGAAGCGTTTTCGCGGAGCAACACCTCCTATTTTAGATGTTCAACCCTTAAGTTCTCACTCCATTTTATTTACCTATCGTTCAAAACGTGGATTAGAAGATTATTTAATGGGACTCTTACAGGGAGTATCTCACCACTTTAAAGAAAATATTCAGATTGAGGTTGTAGAAAAGAAAACAAACGAAGTACAGATGAAGCTTACTTTTGAAAAAGAAATACGATTTATTAAACAATATGGTTTAAGTAAACTCTTATCACTTGGAATATTTAAGAAAATCGCATTTAAAACAGCATTATTAAACAGTATTGTCCTTGCTATTGTAGGTTTTATTATAACCGCTAATCCCATTCAGACTGGCATATTGTTTTTAGCTGCATTTGTAGCATCTGTTCTAAGTGCCACATTGATTAATCGTCCCTATAAGGATATTAAAAGGGAAATTCAAAATCTCGCTTCTGGTAATTATGTAGAATCTTTCTTTTTAAAATCTTCTGATGAGTATGAAGAACTTATGGATGAAATCAATCAGTTAAAACAGACTGTTCAAAAAGATTTTATTGATTTCAATGCAGTAACAGATGAAATGTA
The DNA here is from genome assembly GCA_947630125.1 of uncultured Lachnospiraceae bacterium. Classification (GTDB taxonomy): domain Bacteria; phylum Bacillota; class Clostridia; order Lachnospirales; family Lachnospiraceae; genus CANRGO01. Next base: position 21,295 of record CANRGO010000003.1, read on the forward strand.
TACCTTTAATAATGCAGTGGCAACAATTGCAAATACCATGCAAGACACGTCTGATGATATTAAGGAAGTGCTTGATGAAGTCTCCATTGCAGCAATAACCCAGGCTGAGGATACGGAACGAGTTGTATCTGTATTAAATGATAGCATTCTAAATCTCACAGAAGTATCCAAAGATAGTGAGAACAATCAAACCAAAATTGAAGATGCTGTATCTGGTATTGAATCCAGTTTTCAGAATGTTGCAAACACAGCATATGAAATTAATGAAATGTTACAAAGATTCTCAACCATCAAAAACGATAGTAATTTATTAAAAGAAAATGCAGATAATATCACACAGATTGTTTCCTTAGTTTCTGCGATTGCTAGACAAATTAATTTGTTGGCATTGAATGCTTCGATAGAAGCTGCAAGAGCGGGTGAAGCTGGTAAGGGATTTGCAGTTGTTGCTGAGGAGGTTCGTAAACTTTCCGAGCAGACCAATAGCGCTGTAGAACAGATTAATGGAAGTTTGAATTCGTTTGTTGGAAGCATTGGAACTGTTGTAGAAGGCATTGATGTGCAGTATGATGTTTTAGAAAATGAAAATAAAAAACTAAAATCAGCAGTAGAAGTCAGTAGCTTATCAAATGAAAGACTTACGGTTGTATCTCAAATGATGATTAAGAGTTCTCGTGATTTGAAAAAAGAAGCAGATCAGATAGCCTCCTTGTTTGATAATATCCAGAATCTTGCTGCGATTGCTCAGGAAAATTCAGCAGCCACTCAGGAAGCAAATTCTAATGTAACGGTTTATGTAGAACAGATTTCAGAACTTACGGAACAGATTTCAGTGTTTGAAGAAATGATTAAGAGTTTCCAATTGGATTTAGCAAAGTATAAAATATAAAGTAAAACAAAGTTTTAAAGGTTTTATCGTACAGGTTCCATGGTGATAATTACATCATGGTTTCATATAACATAAAAACTCCCCATGGAATATTGATGGGGAGTTTTTTGTGTTCGCCTAGTTTGGGCGAACTCTTGTGAGAGGTGAGAGGTGATGGTTTAAATGAAGAGCAGTTAAGTGATTTGGTTATTGCTAGCGCATTACATGACATAGGAGCGTTGACCGTGAAAGAACGAGATGACCGTTATAAAAATCTTTCCATGGAAAATTGCTTTCTTTAGCCCAGATAGAAACATTAAGAATTAATGAATACGAAAAAAATGCTTGCACTTTTCTAAAACTGTGGTAGATTAAACAATGTAGCTTGAACGAGGGTGGGGCTAGTTCAAACTGGAATTGGAGATTAAAAGTGAAAGTTTTTAAAAAGAAAGATAATAAAAAAGAACCCAAAAAAAAAAAATTGACTGGCTTATTCCAGAAAAAGAAAAAAAATCAGGGCTTGGATGAATTTGATGACAATAGTTTGTCCTTCGATGATGAATCTGAAATGGATGAATGGCTTGAAGATGAGATTGTTATACCTAAAAAGCCTGCAAAATTTTTGATTTTCATGGAGCGGTATTCTGTATTGTTTTTTATTCTTGTTGCAATGTTTTTGGATTTTGCAATAGAAGCAATCAGTCGTTTTTCATTTGTTGAATCATTTCAATATATCATTCATAGTTTTGATGTATTTTTGTTTAATAGTTTTATTATTTATGTAACCTTAAATTTGGCTTACTTTTTCAAACGTAGACTATTTGCAACGATGATAATTGGTGGAATCTGGCTAATCGGAGGCCTTGCAAATGGTGGAGTTTTATCTTACCGGACAACCCCATTTACAGGCACAGACATCAAACTTGTGTTTAATGCTATGACTTTAATTACAAAGTATATGTCCGTTGATCAGATGATACTTGCTACTATTCTTGCAGCGCTGGTGGTTGTTCTTTACATTTATACCTTTTTTAAAGGCCCCAAAATACAAGGGAAGATTAAGTGGAGAAAATATCTAATTTGTGTGACGGCACTGTTTTTATCCTTGGCACCAGGCGTAAAGTTTGGCGTAGAATATAAAATAGTATCCAGTTACTTTGGAAATATTGCTAATGCTTATATGGATTATGGATTTCCTTATTGCTTTTGGTGTACCGTACTGGCAAAAGGAATTGATACGCCAAATAACTATAGTGAAAAAGATATTCGTGAAATATTACAATTCGATGGAACGGATAATTTTGATATTAAAAAGACTCCAAATGTTATTTTTATACAGCTAGAATCGTTCTTTGATCCAACGCACATCAAGGGTGTTAAGTATTCAGAAGATCCGATACCAAATTTTAGACAGCTAAAAAGAGAATATACTTCAGGCTATCTAACAGTACCAGTAGTTGGAGCTGGAACAGCAAATACAGAATTTGAAGTGCTTACTGGTATGAACCTGAGATATTTTGGTCCAGGAGAATATCCGTATAAAACAATTATTCGTAATAATGTTGCTGAAAGTGTGGCATTTAACCTGCTTGATATAGGATATAATACCCATGCAATTCATAACAATGAAGCAAGTTTTTATGGGCGTAAGCTGGTCTTTGCCAATTTGGGAATAGAAACCTTTTCGTCAGAAGAAATACTATATTTACCAGAATATACCCCTCTAGGTTGGGCAAAAGATGCAACATTAAAAGATGCTATTATGGATTGCTTAAAGTCTACCGATAAGAAAGATTTTGTCTATACCATAACTGTTCAAGCTCATGGCGGATATCCTACAGAACCAATTCTTGAAAATCCTGTGATTGAAGTCAGCGGGACAGATGATGAAGGATGGAGAAACTCAGTTGAATATTTTGTGAATCAGAATTACGAAACAGATCAGTTTATTGGAGAACTAGTGAAAGCCTTGGAAGAATATCCTGAAGATACTGTTTTGGTTCTGTTTGGAGATCATTTGCCATCACTGGGATTTGAGGAGAGTGATCTGGATAATGGTAGTTTGTTTGAAACAGAATATGTGATTTGGGATAATATGGATTTGGAGATTACAGATCGACCCGTTACAACCTATCAATTATCAGCCTTTGTTTTAGACAAATTAGATATACATGTAGGAACTTTGATGAAATATCATCAAAGAAGAGAAGATACCGAAAACTATCAAACAGATTTAGAAATCTTACAATATGATATGCTTTATGGTAATCAGTATGTGTATGGTGGAGAATTACCATATGAAAGAGTTGCCCTAAAGATGGGTGTAAAGGATGTTACCATATCATCCATCGAGAAAGACCAGTTAGGCAATCTGATTATCAATGGAAAGAATTTTAATCCTTTTAGTCAGGTAAAAATAAACAGTAAAGATGTAGATGAAGTCTATATTGACCAGAATACCCTGTTGGTGACAGATGTAATAACCACAAGAGGGGATATTTTTCAGGTGAATCAGGTAACAGCTGCTGGAAACACCATGAGAAGAGGTGTCCTATTTACAGAAGCTGAAGGGGAAGGCCGACGGTTTGATATGTTGCAGTAGTGTGATAAAGCGTTATAAAATGGGGTCTGATGCAGAAATGTATCAGACCATTTTTTGTGAATTTTCTTGATAATTTATTAAGACGTGATATAATTTATCTATCAGTTCAAACTGAACAAAAACAAGGAGGATTCGGTTTTATGAAAAAGAAATTAGTACTTTTATTAGCAGCAGTGATGTCCATCGGACTATTAGCGGGCTGTGGTGCACAGAGTGGTTATGAAATTGCTCTGATTACCGATAAGGGAAATATCGATGATAAGTCTTTTAACCAGGGTGCATGGGATGGGTTAGAAGCATATGCATTAGCAAATGATATCACCCACAAATATTACAAACCAGAAGAAGCTTCTGATGCGGGTTATCTTGCACAGATCGAAATGGCGATTCAGGGTGGAGCAAAAGTTGTTATAACACCTGGTTATTTATTTGAAGTGGCAGTATATGAAGCGCAGACAAAGTATCCAGATGTGAAGTTTATTTTGTTAGATGGAGCACCACATACAGCAGATTACTCAGACTTTAAAACCAATGATAATGTAGCTAGTATTATGTATGCAGAAGAACAGTCTGGTTACCTTGCAGGATATGCAGCAGTAAAAGATGGCATGACCAAACTTGGTTTTATGGGTGGTATGGCAGTTCCAGCAGTTCAGGCTTTTGGTTATGGCTACCTTCAGGGAGCGGAAGCTGCAGCAGCTGAACTTGGTCTTGCTGATGGTGCAATCACTGTTACCTATCATTACACAGGCGATTTTGCTGAAACAGATACTAATAAAGCAACTGCAAAAACCATGTATCAAGAAGGAACTGAAGTTATCTTTGCTTGTGGTGGTTCTGTAGGCAAGAGTGTTATGTCTGCAGCAGCAGAAGCTGGAACCAAAGTAATTGGTGTTGACGTGGATCAAAGATATGACAGTGAAACCGTTATCACTTCAGCTACCAAAGGACTTGGTGCTTCTGTTCAGGCAGTTCTTGACGCAATCTATAAAACAAAAGGCTGGGATGCTTATTCAGGAACAACTACTTACTTTAATGCAGCGAATTCTGGTGTTGGTCTTCCAACTGAAATAATTGGTGAGGAAAATGGAAATGCATTTGACAGATTTACTGCTTTTGATGAAGCACAGTATGATGCAGTGTTTGCAAAACTTGTAGATGGTTCAGTTGTACCAGTTCGTAGCTTAACCGTTGCAGATCCTAATGGTTATGCAACAGCAGAAGAATTAACCGCTGGTCTTTCTTTAGTAAAAGTTACTGTGGAAGCAAGACAGTAATCTTTAGAAAAGACAGTTAATAGGATTCAGAGTTTTATAAGGGGGAAAGCAAATCACTTTCCTCCTTATTTCCTTTAAAAAATCAAATCATAGCAGTGAGGTAGATATGGAAAATTATATTATTGAAATGCTTCACATCACAAAAGAGTTTCCAGGTATTAAAGCAAATGATGACATTACACTAAAACTAAAAAAAGGCGAAATACATGCACTGTTAGGAGAAAATGGAGCAGGTAAATCGACTTTAATGAGTGTGCTCTTTGGTTTATATCAGCCAGAAAAGGGTGAAATTAAAAAAAATGGAGAAGTGGTGCAAATCAATGGACCAAAAGATGCCAATGAACTTGGTATTGGTATGGTGCATCAACATTTTAAATTAGTAGAGATTTTTACAGTTCTAGAAAATATCATTCTAGGTGTGGAACCAAATCGTATGGGCTTTCTGCAAAAAAAAGAAGCCAGAGATAAAGTTATAGCATTAAGTGAAAAGTACGGATTACAAGTTGATCCGGATGCATATATTGAAAAGATTTCTGTGGGAATGCAACAGCGGGTTGAAATTTTGAAAATGTTATACCGGGATAATGACATTCTAATTTTTGATGAACCAACAGCTGTCCTAACTCCTCAGGAAATCGATGAATTAATGGAAATTATGAGAGGTTTTTCAAAAGAAGGAAAATCAATCTTATTTATCACTCATAAATTAAATGAGATTATGTCGGTTGCCGATCGTTGTACTGTTTTACGAAAAGGAAAATATATTGGTACCGTAGATATAAAGGAAACAAATAAAGAAGAACTATCACGTATGATGGTTGGACGAGATGTTAACTTTGTGGTGGATAAAAAAGAACAAGAAGCTGGAGAAGTTATTTTATCCGTAGATCAAGTTACCGTTGCATCAAAAATAAGCAAAAAAAATTCCGTATCAGATGTTAGTTTTAAGGTAAGAGCTGGAGAAATTGTTTGTCTTGCTGGAATTGATGGAAATGGTCAGACAGAGCTTGTTTCTGCAATTACTGGGCTTGATAAGATTAATCAAGGGGAAGTATTGCTTTGTGGTAAAAATATTACAAAAGCTCCTATTAGAGTCAGATCCAAAACTGGTATGAGTCATATTCCGGAAGATCGACACAAACATGGTTTGGTGCTTGACTATAGTTTAGAAGAAAATACAGTTCTTCAAAGATATTTCGAACCAGTTTTCCAAAAGAAAGGCTTTATCAAAAAGCCACAGGTTCGTACATATTGTGAAACATTAAGTGGACAATTCGATGTAAGAAGTGGTCAGGGGCCTGTAACCATCGTTCGAACCATGTCAGGTGGAAATCAGCAAAAAGCAATATTGGCAAGAGAACTTGATAAGAAACATGAATTACTGGTTGCGGTTCAACCTACCAGAGGATTGGATGTAGGCGCGATAGAATTTGTTCATAAACAATTAGTGGCTACAAGAGACGCAGGAAAAGCAGTGTTACTGGTTTCTCTGGAATTAGATGAGGTTTTAAATGTAAGTGACCGAATTTTGGTTATGTATGAGGGTGAAATAGTTGGAGAGTTTAAATCCAATGAAGTAACTCCACAAGAACTGGGACTATATATGTCTGGTGCAAAAAGAAATAATACAAAGGAGAATTCATATGCAAAAAAATAAAACTTCTCCAAGCCTGAAAGATAGAATCCATACACTTACATCAAGTAAAGGAGGGTCTGCGTTTACTGCAACACTTCTGGCAATTGGTATGGGACTGTTGTTTGGTTTTCTTGTTATGTTGCTTGCTAGCCCTTTTAATTCAGTACCTGGCTTTCTTGAAATTCTGCTTGGTGGTGCTTCTCGTTTAGGTGATGTATTATATTTTGCAACTCCTATTTTAATGACAGGTTTAGCAGTTGGTTTTGCTTTTAAAATGGGATTGTTTAATATTGGTGCGTCGGGTCAGTACACCATGGGTATGTTTTTCTCCCTCTATGTGGCATTTATGTGGGAGTTACCAACATCCATACATTGGATTGCCTGTATCATAGCGGGCATGGTTGGCGGTATGTTGTGGGGAATTATCCCAGGACTTTTGAAAGCAACCCTGAATGTAAATGAAGTTATTACTTCCATTATGTTTAATTATATTGGTATGTACCTGGTAGATATGTGGATTCAAGGAAATGCAGTAATGTATGTTTCTTCTAAAACTAGAACTCAGTATCTGCCTGCATCTGCACAGATTCCATCACTTGGAATTACTGGTTCAAATGTGAATTTTGCAATTGTAATAGCAATTGTAATTGCGGTTTTACTTTTCGTAGTTTTAAATAAAACAATTTTTGGCTTTGAATTAAAGGCAACTGGCTTTAACAAACATGCCAGCCAGTATGCAGGAATGAATGGGAAAAGAAATATTATACTAACTATGGTAATAGCTGGTGGTTTGGCCGGGCTGGGTGGAGCATTTGCAATACTTGCACCTTCTTCTATTGCAGGAAGTAGTATGACATATGAACCAATTAGTGTTATCGCAGCCAATGGTTTTAATGGAATTGCAGTTGCACTGCTCGGTAATTCTAGTCCTATCGGTATTATTTTTTCCGCATTATTTATTTCCTATATTCAAAGAGGGGGTACCCTTGCTACGATGTTTGGTTACAAACCAGAAATTATTGATGTGGTTATTGCAGTCATTATTTATTTTTCAGCATTTTCCATGTTGATGAAAAACACCTTGGCAAAAATATTACATAATATGGCTAATAAAGTTCATACAAAGGATGCCGAAAACCGTACAACCAAGGATCATAAGAAGGGAGGCAAATAAGGATGGATACTTTTTATTACTTAATTCAAAATACTTTGCCAGTAGCAATCCCTCTGCTTTTGGTTGCCCTAGGTGGTATGTTTAGTGAACGAAGTGGAATTATTAATATTGCATTAGAAGGAATTATGTTATTTGGTGCATTTTTCGGTTGCTTAACGGTATATGGACTTCAAACATTTTCGATAAATGGACAGGTAATTCTCTTGATTGCAATGCTGGTTGCTGCCATTGGTGGAATCTTGTATTCTCTGTTGTTATCTTTCGCTGCAATTAATATGAGAGCGGACCAGACAATTGTTGGTACTGCACTTAATATGTTAGTGCCTGCGTTCATTCTATTATTTGCAAAAATGACTTTTAACAGTGATGGGATAACAACCAATGTTAATTTTTATATTAAAGAAGTTCCCGTGTTGTCAAAAATACCTGTTCTTGGGGATTTGTTTTTTCAAAAAACCTATATAACGGTATACATTGGTTTTCTTTTCCTGGCGATCGCAATGATTATTTTTTACACCACACGTTTTGGTATTCGATTAAGAGCTTGTGGGGAACATCCTCATGCGGCAGATTCTGTTGGTATTAACGTATATTTTATGCGTTATATGGGCGTTGGTTTATCAGGTTTTCTTGGTGGAATAGGAGGATTTTTCTATTCTGTTGGAGTTATGGATGGTAATGTAAATGGACATACGGGTGTTGCTGGTTTCGGGTTCCTTGCATTAGCGGTTATGATATTTGGGCAATGGAAGCCTGGTAGAATCATGGTTGCTGCTGTATTTTTTGCATTTTTAAGAACATTGGCATATTCGGTGGCACTAATTCCATTTTTAAACAATCTGGATATTAATCAGACCTATTATAAGATGTTGCCTTATATCGCAACAATGATAGCGTTAATATTTACATCAAAGAAATCTAGAGCACCAAAGGCGGAAGGTATCCCTTACGACAAGAGTAATCGCTAGAAATTGAAAAGAAAGAGAAGGTTTTATCAGATGAATCAGGATTTTATTACATTAACAATTGGTAAACAAAAAAACATTGCTCTTATTGCACATGATAACAAGAAAGCGGATTTAATAACCTGGTGTAATGATCATAAAGAAATTTTATCAACCCATTTTCTTTGTGGAACAGGAACCACAGCTCGTATGATTACAGATAAAACAGGTTTACCTGTAAAAGGCTATAATAGTGGTCCTCTTGGCGGAGATCAACAAATAGGAGCAAAGATAGTGGAAGGAAAAATTGATTTTGTAATCTTTTTCTCAGATCCATTAACATCACAACCCCATGATCCTGATGTAAAAGCATTGTTACGAATTGCGCAGGTATATGATATTCCGATTGCAAATAACAAGGCAACTGCAGATTTTATGATTAAGTCTTCCTGTATGAATGAAGAGTATGAACATTGCATTATTAATTTTCATAAAAATATTAAAGAACGTTCTGAAACTTTATAAAAAATGCCGCACTTTGTGCGGTATTTTTTTTGCATATGTATTATAATACTAGAAGTAGTTGAATCTAATTGGGAAAAGGGGTCTTTGGATGAATACTTATAAAAAGCAGATTGATCATATGCTGGATCAAATGGAAGAAACTGTAATTGGAAAGAGAAAGGTATTAAAATTATTGTTGGTAGCATTATTTTCAGGGGGGCATGTTTTATTAGAGGATGTACCTGGAGTTGGAAAAACTACCATTGCAAAAGAACTTGCAAGAGCTATTCAGTGCGGGTTTCAAAGAATTCAATTCACTCCAGATACGTTGCCTAGTGATATTACAGGATTATCCGTTTACAATATGCAAAAGGGAGAATTTGAATTTGTAAAAGGGGCTATCATGAATCATATTATATTAGCTGATGAAATCAACAGAACCTCTCCAAAGACACAGGCCAGTTTATTAGAAGCCATGCAGGAAAATCAGGTTACGGTTGATGGAACAACCTATCCATTGAAAAAACCTTTTATGGTGATCGCCACACAAAACCCCATCGAACATATTGGAACCTATAACCTTCCAGAAGCCCAGCTGGATCGATTTATGATGAAGCTTTCCATAGGATACCCAAACTTTGAAGATGAAATAAAACTATTGCAAAAAAAAGAAGGAAAGAAACAACAACAAAATTTTTCAGAACAGCGAGAAATTTCAGAGCAGGAAGTTCTTGCTATTCAAGAAGAAGTAAGGTCTGTCTATATTCACGATGATTTGATTCAATATATTGTGGATTTTATTACAAGAACAAGAAAAACATTGCAACTTACATTAGGAGCTAGCCCAAGAGCCTCGATTATGGTGATGGAAGCAGCAAAAGCCTATGCATATCTTGAAGGAAGAGGATTTGTAATACCTGAGGATATCCTTTGTTTATTACCACATATGCTCCCTCATCGATTGCTGGTATCGAGTGAAGGTAGAATTCAAAATACCGATCCTGTGAAAATTGTGGAAGATCTTATGAAAATTGTGAAAATACCGGTCTTACCAGATATTTCTGTTTCCATGTAAAAAGGACGAAAGGGAGTGGTGTTACAATGTTATCAAGGCGGATAATTTATATTGCAATACTAATTGGAACTGGCACTTTTGCATCATTTTATGGTGGAAATATTCCTTATCTATTATTTTATCTAGTACTCTTGCTACCTGTTTTTTGTATTCTCTATACCTTATATGTAAATTTTCGTTTTAAAATACATCAAACAATAGGAAAAGTTAAACTGGTGAAGCGAGAGTTAATACCTTATCGTTTTGTTTTGGCAAATGAGGATTTGTTTACGTTTACCAGTATCAAGGTAACCTTTTTTGATGATAAATCTCATATTAAACAGGAATCAGAAGAGCGTGATCTTTGTCTTGGACCAAAAACATCCAAAGTATTATCTGGGACTGTATGTGGTGATTATCGTGGAATCTATGAAATTGGGGCCAAAAGCGTAGAAATACAGGACTTTTTATATTTATTTAAAATCACCTATCCCATTAGGAATCGGTTGCGTATGATTGTAAGTCCTAGGATTGTTCCTTTAGACAAATTAAAATTGCAAAATTTTATCCAGGATCAACTTAATACAAAAAATTCTTTTCATCCACAGGACCCAGTCTATGAGATGGAACTTAGAAAGTATCAAAATTCAGATTCAAGAAAGCTAATACATTGGAAAGCATCTGCAAAAAAGCAAGAGTTACTGAGTAAAAAAATATTGGATATAGAAAAACCTGACACCCTGCTTTTCTTTGATTTACACCCTGTTAGTGAGTTTGATGAAGTGAATTTAATTGTAGAAGATAAGATTATAGAATTGACTATTGGGATATCACGTCTTTTTTTTCAAGAAAGGGTTCCCCTACAGGTTTTGTATCAGGAAAAAAATGTTCAAAACAAAGAAATAAAAACCAAACGAAATTTTGACGATTTTTATCAACACTGTAGTGAACTGTCCTTTCAGGCAAAAGATTTTGGAACTACGCTGCTTTTAGAATGGATTCAGGCACATGGGTTGCAGGATTCCTATCTTTTGATTACTTCGTTTCTTGATAAAATATCTTGTGCTGAAATTTTACGTCTTCGTAAATTGGGACTCAGGCTATCTTTCTTTTATATTCGTAAGAGTAGAGAAGATTATGCTTGGATTATGTTAAAAGCAATGGAGGAAGCGGGGATTGAAGTTTATGATATCTGGATGGAGGAAGATTTATTGCAAACATATGGTTTGAATTCCAGATAGAAAGGTAGGGATCGTATTATGAAACAGAAGTTAGTTTTCTTTAAATCCTTAACGGACTTTTATCTGTGGATAGAGTTAATCATTTTGATTTTATCACTTTCTTTTTTATTAAATGATAGTTTAACCATAGGAATTCCCTGGTTTGGAATATTATTTGGTGGGATATTTTGGATTATGCTGGTTCGTTTTGTAAAGGAGAATTATAGAAATCCATTAACATACCTTCTCTTTTTTGGTATGCTTTTATTATTTTTTTTGTTATTACGTATTATGAGGGAATCTTTACTAGTTCTTGTGTTAAAAACCATAGATTATGGGTTTGGAACATATACAGGTGAGAATACAATCTGGGTAGCTTCCCTTCTTGGAATTTTTACAACATTCTGCTTTTCTATTTTTGGTTTTCTTGTTTTTCGCTTTTTCTTGTTTCGTATGAGTGTTGCTGCCGTTTATGTGATATTACTTCCTTTGTTTTCGATACTACAGATAAATCTAAGTAAAATAACTCTATTTTTTATGTTTGCCTTTATTTTAATCAATCTTTCCATTGTTCTGGAATGGCTAAAACATAAAAAGCAAGATACAGCAATGTTTTTACTTCCGTTTTTATGTTTGATATGTCTTTTGATTGTTCTATTACCTGTTCAAAAGGAACCAATCAGGTGGACGTTTGTACGTAGCGTTGTTTCTTCTGTTACAGATTTAGCAGATGAGATGTGGAGTAATTTAAGGCTTGGATTTGGAGAGTCAGGTTCTTATAATCTTGCGTTTGCAGGCTATTCTGACTCGGGTGATATCAAAGGGCGTGTTTTGGAAAGTGACCAAATTGCAATGAATGTAAATGGAAAACGTTCAAGACAAAATGTATATCTGATTGGTTCCGTGTATGATACTTATCAAATGGATGGGTGGACAAAAAGTAGTGAAAGTTTTCTTACGGAAGATGAAATGGAGTTGGATTTATTTGAAACATACAACCTTCTCTATCAGTCTGGATATAACAAAGAACAAATTGAAAAGTTTATGATTACCCATACACTTGATTTGATTTGTCAAAATCTAAAGACAAAAACAGTTTTTTATCCATTAAAAACATATGCTTTGATTTTTCCAGATAAATTCAAAACAGATACCTTAGGAACAGAGGTTATGTTTGAAAAAATATACAGAAAAGGTGTTAACTATAAAACAAAATTTATTCTACTTGATTATGAACAGGAAGATATGGTTAAACTATTAATAAACCAGACTCCCTCATATGGGAGTTTTGAAGAAGTAACAGCCTATATGGAAACGGTATTTCAAACCGCATCGATTTCTATGCTTGAGGGTATACATGGGGATAACATAACAGAAAGGTTAGAAAAACGTAATAGAAAGATCCATGAAGTTTATACCATATTACCAGATGGAATTAGTCCTAAAGTAAAAGAACTTGCGATTGAGATAACAAAAAATTATAAGACTGAATATGAGAAAGCAAAAGCAATTGAAATGTATCTGAACCAATTTCCTTATACAAGAAACCCTGTGATACCAGAGCAAGGAAAAGAAGTAACAGAATTTCTGCTTTTTTCATCAAAAGAAGGGTATTGTACCTATTTTGCGACAAGTATGGCTGTCATGCTGCGGCTACTTGATATTCCTACTCGATATGTAGAAGGTTTTTACTTTGACTATCAAGTTGTGAATGGATTTCAAACATATGAAATTCCATCTAAAAATGCGCATGCATGGTGTGAAGTTTATATCGCTGGTGTGGGATGGATACCCTTTGAACCAACGGGTGCTAATCGGGAAACGAGATATCAGCTTCGAGAAGATGGTAGTAAACTCATCAACAAAACACCGAGTTATGATTATCGTCCATCTGAGACAAGTCCTGTGATTACCGACGATAAACTGCTTGTAGAAAATAGCAAGACATATTATTGGATTCTTTGGATTATGTTATATCTTTGTCTATTTATAATTGCTTCGGCATTGTTTTATATATGCCTTATAAAAATTTTGAAGGAGAGGAGATATGAAAAAGCATCTGCAAAAGGAAAGTCATTCTATGTTTTCTTGCAAATTTTAAAATTACTGGAGTTAGAAACTGGTAACAAGCTGCAAAACGAGACATCCGTTTCAATTTTTCGTATGCTACAGGAAACATTTGAACTTTCTATGAATCGAATAACAAATCTTCAAGGTTCCTATTTAAAGGTTCGTTATGGTAACTCTGAACCAGATCAGCAAGAAATTGAGAATTTTCTACTGGTTAAAAATATAATTGAGCAGTATTATTTAAAAGATAAGAATTTGTTACAAAAATTGTATTATATAGTGTTCCAAAGGATAATTTGATTTTAAGGGAGGTTCTTTTTTGAAACTGCTAATTGAACAGTCATTGGATTGTAAAGAAACAGAAATAAAAATCACCTGCAATTTAATGGATGAACGTCTAAGTCGGCTTATTGAGCAAATTCGACTTTTTTCCTTTTCTGTTACAGGCACGAAAGATGGAGTTGCTTCTATGATTCCATTGGAACAGATATTTTATTTTGATAGTGTGGAGAATAAAACATATCTCTATGTTGAAAAGGATGTATATCAATGTGATAAAAAGCTATACGAATTAGAACAACTTTTAAAGGAAACTACATTTGTCAGAATCAGTAAGAGTTGTATTTTAAATGCTGAAAAAGTAATTGAAGTAAAAGCACAATTAAATGGAAGACTGGAAGTAAAACTTTTAAATCTTGAAAAAGTATTAGTATCAAAGCATTATATAAGAGAATTTAAAGAAAAATTCAAATGATAGGAGTTAAAATATGAAAGATTCCATTACATCAATTTCTGTTAGCTTTACAGGAACTATACTTGTTTTTTCTATTTGTGAACAATTGAATATTGTACCTCCAATCACATCGGGATTTGTTCTTATTTTATTCTTGATGACAGTAACCATAGGGGTATGCAATGAATTGCTTAATTTATATGAGAAAAAGATCCGAGAACTGCCAATCTTATTAGATTTTACGATAAGGTTACTCTGTTGTTATGTTAGCGTTTTTTTCTTAGGTAGTTTACTAGGAATGATGCCATTTCAGTGGATTTCTATCTGGTATATTACTCCAGTAATTCTCCCTGTGTTTACAACAACATACTTTATTATGTTATCTACTGCAAAAAGAAGTGCGGATTCCATTAATAAAAAATTAGAGAGGCAAAAGAATCAAAAGTAAAAGACAAGGGTAAGAAGTCAAAAAGATGCAGACAATTTGGATTGCTCCTTCTTTTTGACATCTTACCTTTTTATTTTGTCATCTTAGCGATTGAAGCCTTTGCATACTTGTGAGAATATGATAATTTGAAAGAAATCAAACATAATAAGCAGTTACAAAAAAAGAAAGGATTGGAACATGGGAAAAATTATTGAAGTAAAAGACCTGCACAAAAGTTATAAAGATGTAAAAGCAGTACAAGGAATTGATTTTTATGTGGAACAGGGGAAGTTGTTTGCTTTTTTGGGACAAAACGGAGCTGGTAAATCTACAACAATTGATATCATTTGTACCTTGTTAAAACCAGACCAAGGTGAAGTTATCATCGATGGGCATGTATTAGGAAAAGAAAATGATGAAATTCGAAATAAGATTGGAGTTGTATTTCAAGATAATCTTTTGGATAAACTATTGACCGTTCGAGAAAATCTTATAACAAGAGCAAAATTCTATGGTATGGATAAAGAAGAACTTCATAATGCAGTTCGAACCGCAGCCTTGAATGCAGATGTTATGGATTTTATAGATCGACCATATGGGAAACTATCTGGTGGACAACGTAGACGAGCAGACATTGCAAGAGCACTTGTGAACACACCTAAAATTTTGTTTTTAGATGAACCAACTACTGGTCTGGATCCGAAAACAAAAGAGGGGGTTTGGAAAACTATCACAAATTTACAAAAATCAACAGGCATGACAGTGTTTTTAACAACCCATTATATGGAAGAGGCGGCAACTGCGGATTATATCATCATCATACAAAAAGGGAAAATAGCAGTAAAAGGAACACCATATGAACTTCGTGATGCCTACAGCACCGATAGTCTTCGGATTAAACCAAAAGATCAGGAATCTGCGAAGAAAGGATTGGAACGTTTGTTCGAACAATATCAGCTGCATTATGAAAAAAAACAAGACCTTTATATAACAACATTAAAAAGCACCCTAGAATCACTTCCAATCTTATGCGATGGACGGGACTTTATTGAAAACTTTGAAGTGGTTCATGGCAGTATGGAGGATGCATTTTTAAATATTACAGGTGGAGAAGGTTTTGAAAATTGATGAAGGGGGATTATGTGAAATGTTAAATATAGCAAATAGAAACATTAAATTATTTTTTAGAGAAAAAGGGAATGTATTTTTTTCATTGTTAGGGGTATTTATTATTATAGGTCTTTATTTACTTTTTTTAGGTGAAGCATGGGGATCTGGCTTTGACGGGCTTGAAGGAGTAAAACCAATGATGGCTGCTTGGATTATGGCAGGTGTAGTTGCTGTGACTTCAATTACGACTACTATGGGAGCCTTTGGAACCATGGTAGAAGATAAATCAAATAAGATCATGAAGGATTTTAATGCAGCACCAATTAAACGATACCAGATTGTTGGTGGATATATGCTAAGTGCTTATGTGGTTGGGTTGATTATGTCTATGGTTGCATTTATCCTTGGACAACTTTATATTGTATATGCAGGTGGTGCTTTTTTGGATTTCGTAACGACCTTAAAAGTACTTGGAACTATTGCATTATCGGTTCTTGCATCTACATCCTTATTATTTTTTCTAGTAAGCTTTTTTCAAAGTAATGGAGCATTTGGTACAGCCAGTACAGTGCTGGGTTCTCTTATCGGATTTTTGACTGGAATTTACATGCCTATTGGTCAATTACCCGAGACGGTACAATGGATCATCAAGTTTTTCCCAGTGTCCCATTCAGCAGTTATGTTGCGTCAGCTTTTTATGGAAGTTCCGATTCAGGAGGTTTTTAAAGATGTACCCGTTGAATACGTTGAGGAAGTAAAAAATACACTCGGTGTTCAATTTCAATACGGTGATTATACAGCAAGTTATTCCTTACATTTAGCTGTTTTAGCATGCACTGCTGTACTATTTTTTATTTTGTCAGTTCTAAATGCATCAAGAACTTCGAAATAGTTAGAAATATACCACTAAATATTGTATAGCCACTTGTGGTTTTTCATAAATTTGGTATAATGAGAACAGTTGTATTTAGTAGTACACCCAGAATAATTCTGAAAACATAAGATGTGGGCAAAACTGTACTTACACCAAGGAGAACAGCATGAAAACGGACAAGAGAACAGGTTTAATGGGATATGATGATTTTATCTGCCAGGCAAGGCGTGCTTTGGTTGTTGGATCTGGTCAATTTTATGCGGTAGCAATTGATATTAGTAATTTTCGATATATCAATAATATTTATGGATTGCTTGAGGGAGATCGGTTTCTTTCAGGTTTTGCAAGAGAATGTTGCTTTGGTGAACATATCGTATGTGCTACGAGAACTCATTCAGATCACTTTTTACTGCTTTTGGAAGATAGTCATGATGTAAATGAGGTTGTAAATCAAATTGCCAGTCGCCATCAAACTTTTATACAGAGATTCAAACAACATTTTTCTCTTGTAACCTTACATATGAATGTTGGACTATATGCGTTAGCCCATGGAGATAAAGATATTGTTTTGGCTCTTGATAAAGCCCAATCTGCCAGAAAACAAAATAAAGGGAATTTTAACTGTCCCATTTTAGTATATACAGAGAGTTTGAATCAAAAATATTGTGAAGAATCCAAAATTCTACCAATTTTTGAAAAGGCTCTGGAGAATAAAGATATTTTAGTATATATGCAACCTAAAATTGATGTAAGCAGCGGTAAATTAGTAGGAATGGAAGCCTTAGCAAGATTGCGAGATACGGATGGAACAATCATTCCACCTAGTGTTTTTATTCCTATTTTGGAAATTACAGAAAACATATTTTTTGAAAATGCAAAACATATCTTTGAAAAAATATGTGAACTAAAGGAAAGTGGATACAAAGTGAGTATGGATGATTTTGGAGCTGGTTACTCCTCTTTGAATCTGATTGGTATTCTACCAGTTGATGTTATTAAATTAGACAAAGGGTTTTTGCGTGATGGTTTGCAAGCTGTTCGCGGTAAAACCATAATTAAGGGTTTGATTAGCATTTTAAACGAAGTTGGTCTTGGCATTGTCTGTGAAGGCGTGGAAACCAGAGAAGAAGAAAAAATGCTCAAAGAGTATGGTTGCAGTATCATACAAGGTTTTTTGTATGATGGTCCCCTTCCAATCTCCGATTTTGAAAAAAAATATATGCACCTACAAGCGGTAGGTGCTTAAAAGGTTTGCAAAAAGGTTGAATGAAAATTCAACCTTTTGCATATTAAAGGTAGTCAATATGAAGAAGAAAGCAACTAAGATAGAAGAAGAATATTCAATTTATATAGCAGATCAAAACATTACGTTTCTGCTTATTCGAAGCAATCGCAAAAGCTATAGCATGGAAGTAAAAGATGATGGAAGTTTAATCCTTCGCACACCCTTACGTATATCAGAAACCTTTTTAAAGAAATGGCTTATGGAGAAGAAAGAGTGGATCTTTGAAAAACAAAGTCTGCAAAAAGAACGTTATGAGTTGCGTAAGAAAAAGCAAGAGGAAACTGGAACCATAGATCCTATGCATAAAGCGGCTTTAGAAAAACGATATCGGAAAGCAGCAAAAATTTATATTCCTCAGAGAGTGGAATATTATAGTAAGCAAATGGGTGGAAGTTATCAAACTGTATCAATCAGGGAGCAAAAAACCAGGTGGGGAAGTTGTAGCAGCAATCACACCTTATCCTTTAACTGGAGACTGATGCTGGCACCACCACAGGTTTTAGACTATGTAATAGTTCACGAGTTGTGCCATTTAACTCATATGAATCATTCGAAAGAATTTTGGGATTTGGTTGAGAAAATTATGCCAGATTATAAAGAAAAAAAACAATGGCTGAAGGAGAATGGTCATTTATTATATGAAATTTCATAACAAGGGGGAAGTTTATGAGTACGATAAACAAGAAGATTAGAGGAAATCAAGTAGGGTATGAACCAGAATTTGAAAAGACATTGATTATAAAAGATCCAACTTCTCTAAGATATCAATTAAAAAAAGATGAACAGCTCATAGAACAGGGAATATTAAGTAAATTTTCTATTCATCCACTTACACGTGAAAAGGATTTTATATGTGACCTCACTCATGTGAAAGAAGAAGGTGTATATCAATTAATTTTAGAAGGTATGGAAGGGTATTTTCCGTTTGTAGTTAAGAAAAATTGCTATGAGGAGTTGTTAATAAAATCTTTGCGCTTTTTTTACCTTCAACGATGTGGAGAAAGTATTCCAGTAGAATGTGCAGATGAGTTTCAGCATAGAAGTTGTCACGATCAGCCTGCTCGTATCTATGGAACAAATCAAAGGATTTCTGTAAATGGTGGTTGGCATGATGCAGGTGATTATGGTCGATATATCGTTGCAGCAGCGGTGACGGTTGCTGATTTATTGTTAGCATTTGAAGAAACACAGAAAATTTCAGCTATAAATTTAAGAATACCAGAAAGCAAATTACAGATTCCGGATTTGTTGAGTGAGGTTCGCTATGAATTGGAGTGGATGCTTTCTATGCAAAATCAGACTAACGGACAAGTTTATCATAAAGTAACCTGTGCCAGTTTTTGTGGGTTTATAATGCCTGAGGAAGAACAAGAAGAATTAGTTGTTACGGAGCCTTCGATTACAGCCACTGCAACCTTTGCTGCAACGACAGCAATGGCAGTTGTATTTTATGAGCCTTTTGACGAAACCTTTTCGCAGCGTTTAAAACAAGCTTCGAAAGCATCCTATGATGCATTGAAGGACATGCATATGCCAGAAGGGTTTAAGAATCCAGAGGGTGTTGTAACAGGAGAATATGGTGATGGAAAAGATATTGATGAAAAATACTGGGCTGCTGTAGCATTATATAAGGCGTTTGGAGAATCACAATATCGAGAAGACTTTGAAACATTGGCCAAAAAGGAAGTTCTTCATGGTTATGGATGGGAGGAAGTTGGAAGTTTTGGGAATCAGGCTTATCTCACAACGGAAAAATTCCCGGTAGATGAAAATTTACGGGAAGAAATTCAAAAACAAATGATCAAAAAGGCAGATGAACTTGAGGAAAAAATAGCGATAGAACCCTATGGAGTTTCTTTTTCTGAAAACGATTATATTTGGGGCAGCAATATGTATGCAGCAGAAAATGGCAATCATTTATTTGATGCTTACAGAATTACAAAGAATGTCAAATACTTAAATTATGCAAGAAGTCAGCTACATTATTTGCTAGGGAAAAATCCATGCGGATATTGTTATATAACTGGATTTGGTTTTTTATCACCAAAATACCCACACCACAGACCTTCTTCAGCAGTGAAAAAGGCAATGGAAGGTATGTTGGTAGGTGGTCCAGATCGAGGTCTGAATGATCCTGCAGCGGTAGAATTTCTAAAGGATCAGGCAGCCCCATGTTGCTATGTGGATGATGAAGGAAGTTATTCTACAAATGAAGTAACCATTTATTGGAATTCAGCACTTGTGTATTTGCTGTCTGTGCTCATTTAAATAGGAAAGGAAGTGGATTGAATGATTTATAAATGCAATAATTGTGGTGGTAATGTGATCTATAGTCCTGAAAAAAAGGCGATGCATTGTAGCCATTGTGACAGCCTGGAAAGCCAGAATCCTACACCGCAGAATTCCTTGGAGCAATGTGCGAATTGTGGGGCCCCATTGAAACTAGAGGAATTTACTTCTGCTTATAAGTGTGAGCATTGTGGTGTTTATTTTATTTTAGATGAAAAAGTAAGTGGAGTGTATTTGCCACATCTGATATTACCGTTTCAGGTTTCAAGAGCTGAAGCAAAAGAGAAATTAAAGCAGGAATTTAAAAAACGTATTTTCACACCACTGGCTTTTTTATCAGAAGCTTCTTTATCAAAAATGGAAGGCTCCTATGTACCATTTTTTTTATATGATTATACGTCACAGGTTGACTTTGAAGGAAAAGGATCTAAGGTTCGTGTATGGAGAACTGGAAATAAAGAACATACAGAGACAAGTATTTATTCGATCCAAAGAAATATGACCATAGACTTTGATAAAATTCCAGTGGATGCATCCATCAAAATGAATGATTCTGTCATGGATTTAATGGAACCTTATCAGTACCAGTCCTTAGAAGCTTTTCAGGAAAAATATATGTCTGGTTTTTTCAGCGAATTTTACAATAAAACAGCCGAGGAAATGAAAAACAGAGCAATGGATAAAGCGGGCAGGGATTCTGAAACCTTACTGCAGGAAACCATACAAGGGTATTCATCGGTAACAACGCTACATAAGGATATTCATTTGATGGAAGATAAAATACACTATGCACTGCTTCCAGTTTGGATTTATGACTTTCGTTTTCGCTCAAAAACCTTTCAATTTCATGTGAATGGGCAAACCGGAAAAGTAATTGGAAAAAGTCCAATCTCCATTTCTAAAGTATTGCTGTATAGTGGAAGTCTTTTTGTCTTTCTGTTAAGCATTGGATTTTTGATTCGTGGAATTATGGAGGTGTTTTCATGAAACAATATATACATTACTTTCGTTTCTTTCTCATTGTGATTGCAGTTCTTTTGTTTGTCTTTTTGGGACTTCGTCTTTTGGTAAAAAATGAAGAATTTATAAGAATGAATGATCAGACTCTGACTACAGAACGTGTTTTTGATTATGCAGATAAATTAAGTGATGAAGAAGAAAATGCTCTTCGTGAATTGATAAAAGAAACTGAACGAAAGATTGGTTGCGACATTGTACTAGTTACAGAAAATAAATCTTTGAAAGAGCAGGCAGATAAAGATAGGGGATATGAGGCATACATCGAAGATTATATTATGATTTATGCAGATAATTTTTATGACAATCAAATTTTTGGTTTTGATAAACCTTATGGTGATGGTGCGATTTTTGTAGATAATTGGTTTCGTGAAGCTGACGGTTACCAGTATTATTGGTTTTCTACTTCGGGAAAGGTGATGGATCGTTATAGCAATGAAATGATTGAGCACATGAATCAGGTGATTCTAGATGGGTTATCTGTCAGCCCCTATCAGGCATATGAAAATTATGTGAAGCAATTGGGGAAAGACATGAGTGCAGGAGCTTTATCAGGCCTTTCTATACCTTCCTATATCATTGTCTTAGTTGCGTTGCTGATAACAGCTATTTATACAGCGGTATTTCTTATTCAGAATAATGGAAGAAAAACAACGGTTGCGACAACTTATGTAAATGGTGGAAAGCCAAATCTAAATCAAGTTCAGGATATTTTTCTGACAAAACATATTACAACAAGAGTGATAGAAACATCATCAGGAGGCGGAAGACAAGGCGGAGGTGGCGGTCACATATCTAGCGGAGGACACTCCCATGGTGGCGGTGGCGGAAGACGCTAAAGGATAAATAGGCAATAAAAAAACAACTCATAATGACGGTTATGAGTTGTTTTGTATTATATGGAAATCATTAAGCCATAGCATTTACAGCTTTGTTTAAACGAGATACTTTTCTAGAAGCATAGTTTTTGTGATAAACTCCTTTTGAAGTAGCTTTATCAATGATTGAAGTTGCATTTAATAAAGCAGCTTTAGCAGCTTCTTTATCATTTGCATCAATAGCAACGATAACTTTTTTAACAGCTGTTTTAACAGAAGACTTGATTGCTTTATTTCTATCAGCTTTTGTTTTATTAACTAAAATTCTCTTTTTCGCAGATTTGATGTTAGCCAAGACGAACACCTCCTATTTCCTAAAATTGTGATTAAGTTCTTATTTCCTTGTAAAGCCGGACACGGACGTTTTAAAGGAACATACGCATATTATAATAGTAGATACATTTCGTTATGTCAATAGTTTTTTGCTATTTTCCTTATATTTATAAAAGAAATGAAGCTAGAACTTTCTAGACATAGAGCCTTTTTATATGATATACTAACAACGCATAAAAAGACAATAAAAAAACGAGAAAAAAGTATATTTTTATTTGATAAAAGGAGTATTAACAGGCTATGTCCATTGACCAGAGTAGAATAAGAAATTTTTGTATAGTTGCACACATTGATCACGGCAAATCAACACTTGCTGATCGTATCATTGAAAAAACAGGATTACTGACACAAAGAGAGATGCAGGCCCAGGTTCTTGATAATATGGATTTGGA
Organism: uncultured Lachnospiraceae bacterium; assembly: GCA_947630125.1. Taxonomy (GTDB): domain Bacteria; phylum Bacillota; class Clostridia; order Lachnospirales; family Lachnospiraceae; genus CANRGO01. The sequence goes on from CANRGO010000003.1 coordinate 43,982, forward strand.
AAGAGAACGTGGAATTACAATTAAAGCACAGGCAGTCAGAACTGTTTATAAGGCCAAGAACGGGGAAGAGTATGTGTTTAACCTGATTGATACACCGGGCCATGTTGACTTTAACTACGAGGTAAGTAGAAGCCTTGCAGCCTGTGATGGTGCGATTCTTGTGGTTGATGCCGCCCAAGGAATTGAAGCGCAGACATTAGCCAATGTTTATCTTGCCTTGGATCATAATTTGGAAGTATTTCCAGTAATTAATAAAATAGATTTGCCCAGTGCAGAACCAGAACGAGTGAAGGAAGAAATTGAAGATGTAATTGGTCTGGATGCTTCAGACGCTCCTTTGATTTCAGCAAAAAATGGAATTGGAATTGAAGATGTTTTGGAACAAATTGTTGCAAAAATTCCAGCACCAACCGGTAATCGTGAAAAACCTTTACAGGCATTGATTTTTGATTCATTATATGACTCTTATAAAGGTGTTATTATATTTTGTAGAATCATGGAAGGAACTGTGAAAAAAGGAACCAAAATCAAAATGATGGCAACAGGAGCAGTTGCGGATGTTGTTGAAGTTGGTTATTTTGGAGCGGGACAATTTTTACAAACAGAACAGTTGGAAGCAGGAATGGTTGGTTATATCACGGCTTCAATCAAAAATGTGAAAGACACGAATGTGGGAGATACGGTTACATCTGCTCTTAATCCTTGCAGCAAACCTCTTCCTGGATATAAAAAAGTAAATTCCATGGTTTATTGTGGGCTATATCCTGCAGATGGAGCAAAATATCCTGATTTAAGAGATGCATTAGAAAAACTTCAGCTAAATGACGCATCCCTTCATTACGAACCAGAGACTTCTATGGCGCTTGGTTTTGGCTTCCGTTGTGGATTTTTAGGTTTACTTCATTTAGAAATCATTCAGGAGCGACTGGAGAGAGAATATAATTTAGATTTGGTAACCACAGCACCTGGTGTAATTTATAAGGTTTTCAAACATAATGGTGATATGATAGAACTTACAAATCCCTCTAATTTACCTGATCCAACAGAAATTGAACATATGGAAGAACCAATTGTAAGTGCAGAAATAATGCTTACTTCGGAATATATAGGGTCGATTATGGAGTTGTGTCAAGAACGTAGAGGACGTTATCTTGGCATTGATTACATGGAAAATCGTGCGATTCTTCGTTATGAATTACCATTGAATGAGATTATTTATGATTTTTTTGATGCCTTAAAATCAAGGTCAAAGGGATATGCATCCTTTGATTATGAACTTAAGGGATATGAAGTATCAGAGCTTGTAAAACTTGATATCTTGATTAATCGTGAAACCGTGGATGCACTTTCTTTTATTGTACATAAAGAAACTGCGTATGAACGTGGAAGAAGAATGTGTGAACGATTGAAAGATGAAATCCCTAGACATTTGTTTGAGATTCCTATCCAGGCAGCAATTGGAAGTAAGGTAATTTCCAGAGAAACTGTAAAAGCCATGAGAAAAGATGTTTTGGCAAAATGTTATGGTGGAGATATTACAAGAAAGAAGAAACTGTTGGAGAAACAGAAAGAAGGAAAGAAGAGAATGCGCCAGGTTGGAAATGTTGAAATTCCACAGGAAGCGTTCATGAGTGTGTTGAAACTGGATGAAAAAAAATAAAATGTTAATAGAACAATTGGAAAAGGATACAAGCTGCTGTGAAAAACGGCAGCTTAGTCTTTATCTGCACATTCCTTTTTGTGTGAAGAAATGTTTATATTGTGATTTTCTATCTTTTGAATCAGACCAGGAACATATAAATCGATATGTGATAACACTGATCAAAGAAATAGAAAAAAAAGCACTATTGTTTAAGGACTATGAACTGAAAACCATATTTTTTGGTGGTGGAACCCCGTCACTATTAAATGGAAAACAACTTTGTCAAATTATGGATGCGGTTAAGATGCATTTTAATGTTCCGATACATTGCGAACATACGGAAATGGAAATCTCCATGGAGATAAATCCGGGAACAGTTACTAGAGAAAAATTAAGTGCATATTATCAAGCTGGAATCAACCGAATTAGTATTGGACTTCAGTCTGCGAATAATCAAGAATTAAAATTATTAGGTCGAATCCATACATATGAAGATTTTCAAAAGACCTATCAGATGGCAAGAAGCATTGGTTTTCAAAATGTGAATGTGGATATTATGTCAGCACTTCCAAATCAGACGTTAGAACAATATAAGGATACTTTGGAAAAGATATTAAACTTAGAACCAGAGGTGGAGCATATATCTGCGTATAGCTTGATATTGGAGGAAGGAACCTATTTTTACGATCATTATGAGTATTTGGATGAAGAAACTGACCGTTCACTTTATGAGTTAACGAAAAATATGTTGTTTGAAAAGGGATATTATCGCTATGAAATTTCCAATTATGCAAAGACAGGGCATGAGTGCCTGCATAATGAGGTATACTGGAGACGGAAGGAATATTTAGGGTTGGGTCTAGGAGCATCCTCTTTTCTTGCTGAAAAAAGATTTAAAAATACCAATGATTTAAATCAATATTTAGAGGAAGATTTTAGTAGATATGAAGAGCAGGAGTTAACAAAACAAGAGCAGATGGAAGAGTTTATGTTCTTAGGGCTTCGTTTGACTAAGGGGATTTCTCTAAATGAATTTGAGAGTAATTTTAAGGTAAGTTTATATGATGTATATGGAAAAGAAATCAAACAATTAATGAAAGAGGGTTTGCTGTGCCTAGATGATTATCATCAGCATTTAACCTTAAGCCAAAGAGGCTTTGATCTAAGTAATTATGTGTTTCGGTATTTTCTGAAATAATATAATTACATTGCTTTTTCGGAAGGTTATTTGTATAATATTACTAGCGTTTTTAATATTGCAGGGGGACAATTATGCTATTTGTTAAGTCAGAGAATTTGAAGACAGGTATGAGATTGGCAAGACCAATTTACAATAAAAATGGAGTTATGTTATATGAGCGGAATTCCAAATTAACAACACAGGGGATTTCCAGTATTAAGAATTTTGGATTATTAGGAATCTATGTATTAGAACCAGCAGAACCTGTTCCGCCTATGACAGCGGCAGACTTGGAATTTGAGCGGTTTCAGACTATGACATCCTTTGCGATAAAAGAAGAACTGTTGAAATTGGTAATGACAAAGAAATCTGGTAAAGTGAAAGACTTGGCTGGAAAAATAATTCATAGTTATGGGCGACAGGATAAGAAAATTAATTTTGTTCAGAACCTGAGAAGTTTGGAAGATTATACTTTTTTACATACACTAAATGTTTCAATTCTTACAGCGCTTATAACACATAAGTTAAATGTTAAATTAGAAGAACAGTTAGAAATTGTAATAACAGCGCTTGTACATGATGTTGGAAAATTGACTGTTTCAAAGAAAATTCAAGAAAGAGCTGTTTTATCACAACAAGATAAGGAAATGGTCAAAATTGCCGAAGTTAGTGGCTTTGATTTGGTAGGAGAGGCTTTTGCTGCAAATCCTGGAATTCGAAGAAATTGTATGCAGGCTGAACGAATATTGCGAGATTTTTACCTAGGAAGAAGTTTGGATGCAAAACCAGTTCTGGGTGCAAAAATTCTTATGGTTGCAGAGACTTTTGATACAATGACGGCAATGCAACTGGACCGTGAACCACAATCAGAGGTTGCAACACTTAAGTTTTTAATGGACAATCCAGAAATTTTTGACGAGAGAGTAGTAGATGCTTTGATAAATTCAATTCAGTTTTTAGGAGCGGGTACCAGCGTAGAGCTTAATACTGGAGAAAAAGCTTTGGTTATTCAAGGAAATGATGAAAATGTTTTAAAACCTGTTGTTCTTTGCTTCAAAAATAATCAAATCATGGATTTGAGTAATGAATTTATATATGGAGATATAGAAATTGTTGATATTATGAAGACACTTGATAATCGATATATTATGGATACGAAAACATTACAAAGTTATGGTATTTTGGTTCAAGAAGATTTTATTCCTGTTGAAGAAGATGAAGAGTACACAATAGGAAAAGACTTTTAACAGAAAAAGTAATCAGTATAATTGGGAAAAGAGGATACAGGATGCTTTCAATTGAAGAAGTATTAAGAGTTGCCAAGATGGCAGGGGCTTCTGATGTGCATATTACAGTCGGAATACCACCTAAAATGAGAGTAAATGGAAAATTGATTACCATGAATTATCCCAAAATGCTTCCAGCAGATACCCTTGAAGTAATTCTTGAAATCATGACCCCTTCTCAAAGAGACAAGTTCGAAGAACGTGGCGAATACGACATGTCATTTTCGATACAAAATTTAGGAAGATATCGAGTGAATGCCTATAAACAAAGAGGTTCAGCTGCCCTTGCTTTTCGTTTGGTTGGAACCATTGTTCCATCTCCGGAAGAGTTGGGAGTTCCAGAATCAGTCATTGAGTTGTCTCAGAGAAAACGAGGACTTGTACTTGTTACAGGGCCTACAGGAAGTGGTAAATCAACTACTTTAGCTGCTATTATCGAAAAAATTAATAGTACAAGAGAATCCCATGTTATCACTTTGGAAGATCCAATCGAATATTTACATCAACATAAAAAATCTATGGTTAATCAAAGAGAAATAGGTCTTGATTCCATGAATTATGCAAATGCACTTAGAGCGGCGCTTCGTGAAGATCCAGATGTAATTTTGGTTGGTGAAATGAGAGATTTTGAAACAATTAGTGTTGCAATAACAGCTGCAGAAACAGGACATCTCGTGCTTTCGACGTTGCATACGATTGGAGCAGCTAGTACTGTGGATCGTGTAATTGATGTGTTTCCGCCTCATCAGCAACAACAAATACGAGTACAGTTAGCCAACGTACTGGAAGCGGTAATATCTCAACAACTAATTCCAACCTTTGATGGAACGGAGCGTGTTGCTGCTTTTGAAGTAATGCATAGTAATCATGCTGTTCGTAACCTTATTCGAGAAGGTAAATCTCATCAGCTTACTTCAGTTATGCAAACCAATCGTAAACTTGGAATGATTACCATGGATGATGCTATTATGCAATTATATTTAGAACAAAAAATTCAGAGAGATATGGCGGTTCAGTTTGCGCAGGATCCAGATGGAATGGCTCTGAAAATATAAAAAAATGCGGTCGGAGTAACCGACCGCAATCTTCTTCCTATTCTTCTTAAATAAACAAAGACATATCTGATTCTTCTGCATTTGCAAGCATTGCAGCAGCTCCAGCAAAACTCACACCATCTAGTAATTCTTCCATTTGTATTCCCATAACATCCATACTCATCGAACATGCAATTAATTCAACACCATTAGCCTGAGCAGTTTGAATGAGTGATTCTAAACTGTCAATATTTTTATTTTGCATAACGGCACGTATCATTTTAGCACCCATTCCACCCATATTCATTTTGCTTAAAGATAATTTTTTTGATCCTCTTGGCATCATGAAACCGAACATTTTTGAAATGAAGTTCTTTTTGATGTTCACTTTTTGGGGATTTCGAAGGATATTTAATCCCCAGAAAGTAAAAAACATCGTTACTTTTCTTCCCATGGCAGCAGCAGCATTTGCAATGATGAAGGAAGCAATCGCTTTATCCAAATCGCCCGAAAAAACTATGATATTTTTTCCGTCTTTGGGTGCACAGTTGCCAGATTGCATAGGTTGTAATCCTTTTTTAATTTGGGCGATGCTAATACCTTTTTTGCTTTCAGAATGTATTAATACATTACCTGTTCTTCTGCAAAAACCTTCTAAATCACTTGCAAAAGCTGGATCGGTTGTAGAGATTTCAATAATGTCACCTGTTGTTGCTTCTTGCAAGCAAGAGGATAATTTTACAATTGGACCAGGACATGATAGTCCACAGGCATCAAGTTTTATGGTTTTTATTTCTTTATTAGACTCATTTGAATCTTCCGGTAATTGTGTTTCTGGATTAAGTCCTTTTTGAGTAGGTTCTGGTCCATGATCACCATAGATGGAATTATAAAGTCGATAGCCACCGCTGAGATTGTATACCTGAAAACCGTTTTGCATTAAAATTCGTGCAGCAACATAACCACGAAGACCTACTTGACAGGTAACATAAACTGTTTTGTTTTTATCCAATTCGTATATTCTGGAACGTATGTGATCCAGTGGGATATTAATAAAACCATTGATATGTCCATTTTCATACTCTAGGGATGTGCGGATGTCTAGTAAGGTTACACTTTCATCTCGCGGAAGATCTTTTACATCATGCCAGTGAAAATTTTGTACTTTGCCAGTAATGATGTTTTGAATCACATATCCTGCCATGTTAACGGGATCTTTTGCTGAACCATAAGGAGGAGCATAGCATAATTCTAAATCACACAAATCTTGAGCAGTCATATTGGCGCGAATGGCAGTTGCAAACACATCACAGCGCTTATCGCTACCATCATATCCAACAACCTGTGCACCTAAAATTCTACCGGTATTTTTTTCAAAAAGCACCTTAATACTCATATTTACTGCTCCAGGATAGTAGCTGGCATGATTGGCAGAGTAGGTAAAGGATTTATCATAATCAAGTCCTAATTGACGTGCTTTCTTTTCGTTGATTCCAGTGGACGCAACCGTTAGATCAAATACTTTTAAGATGGAAGAACCCTGGGTTTTTTTATAGGTGCTTGGGAGACCGCAAATATGATCGGCTGCAATGCGACCTTGTTTGTTAGCAGGTCCAGCTAATGGGATAAAGCCTTTTGTATTGGTAACAAAGTCTGTTATCTCAACAGCATCACCAACAGCATAAATATCTGGGAAATTGGTAACCATAGAATCGTCCACGATAATTGAACCACGTTCATTTAATAAGATACCTGCATCTTTAGCCAGTTTGGTATCTGGTTTCACTCCAATTGCCATAATGAGCATATCGGCTTCTATTTCGCCGCTGTTTAGGGATATTTTTAAGGAAGTATCTAAATCCACAATAGAGCGAACGGCATTACCAAGAGATAACCGAACTCCTTTGCTTTCGATATGACGATGTACATCGCTAGCCATATCATAATCAATGGGAGCAATAACCTGATCAGCCATTTCGACTAGAGTAACATGTAGTCCTGCTTCGTGTAAATTTTCAGCCATTTCAACACCAATAAAACCGCCACCAACAACAATAGCGCTTTTTGGTTTTTTATGCTCGATATATTCTTTGATTCGATAGGTGTCTGGAATATTGCGAAGAGTAAAGACTTTGTCGGATTGAATCCCTTCTATATTGGGTTTAATTGCATCAGCTCCCATGGATAGAATCAATTTATCATATGTTTCAACATAGGTTTCGTTTTTTTGGATGTTACGTACGCTTACCGTTTTCTTGTCGGGATGAATATCAATTACCTCGGATTGGATTCTTACATCAACATTAAATCTAGCCTTAAAACTTTGTGGTGTTTGAAGTGTCAAAGCTGATTTTTCTTTAATTTCACCGCCTATATAATAAGGAAGTCCACAATTTGCAAAAGAGATGTATTCTCCCTTTTCAAACATAATAATTTCTGCCTGTTCATCAAGTCTACGTAGTCTTGCGGCTGCAGAAGCACCACCTGCAACTCCCCCAATAATGAGTACCTTTTGCTTTTCTTTCACATTATCCTCCATTCCGCCGTTTCTGGCCTTTTCATTTCTAGTTTTTAAAATAAAAAAACAAATACAGATAATTATAAGGTTTTTTAAACAATCATTCTGTGACTAAGTTACATGAGTTTATAAAATATTTTCGCTAATTTAAGCATATGACTTTATGCTGGAAAAAACAACAATAATACAATAAAAAGGAGTTAAATTATGTATACAAGCGTTATAACAGGTTCCTATCTTGGAATAGAAAGTTACTTAGCTAAGGTGGAAGTGGATAGTGCCCATGGAATGCCTGGTTTTGAATTAGTTGGCTCTTTGAATCATGAAGTAAAAGAGGCAAAGGAAAGGGTTCGGGTTGCGCTCAAAAACACTGGATATCAAATGGGGCCAGTTAAGGTGGTTGTAAATATTTCACCCGCAAATATGCGCAAGGAAGGTACCGGTTATGACTTGCCAATTGCAATAGGAATTTTAAATAATATGGGTGTAATAAAAAAATATGCCCTTGAAAATATTTTGTTCCTAGGTGAACTTGGTCTTTCTGGTGAATTAAAAGAAATGAATGGAGTTCTGCCAATCGCTCTGGAAGCAATTCGCAACAAGATTACGCTTATGATAGTGCCTGAATCGAATTATGAGGAGGCTTCGGTGGCAAAAGGGGTAAGAATTCTTGGGGTTGCGAATTTGCAAGAAGTAATAGAATACCTCAATGCATCAAAAGAAGAGCAGCAAGGAATTTTGAAAAGAAATCAGAATAAAAATAAGCAGCGAATAAATCAATGCTTTCATAAAAATATACAACAGGAGGAAGTTGATTTTTCAGATGTTTATGGACAGGAATCTATAAAACGGGCAGCCTTAATATCTGCAGCTGGATTTCACCATATGCTTATGATAGGTCCCCCTGGCTCTGGGAAGACAATGATAGCAAAGCGAATTCCATCAATCTTGCCGGATTTAACAGAAGAAGAATGTTTGGAAGTATCTAAAATTTACAGTGTTTCAGGTTTGCTAAGAGGGGAAAAAACGTTGATTACAAAACGACCATTTTTAAACCCACATCATTCGATAAGTCCACAAGGACTTATTGGTGGTGGAAGAATACCAAAACCAGGGGTTGTAACCCTCGCTCATAGAGGGGTTTTATTTCTGGATGAATTACCAGAATTTTCCATTGGAATTCTGGATCTGTTACGTCAACCATTGGAAGAAAGAAGAATACATATCACACGATTTTCTGGAAATTTCATTTACCCATGTGAATATATTTTTGTTGCAGCCATGAATCCCTGTGTCTGCGGCTATTATCCAGATCAAAACCGATGTAACTGTACGAAAGCTGATATTCGAAAATATCAAGGTAGAATTTCCGGTCCAATCATTGATCGAATTGATATTTTTGCGGATACAAATCGTATGGATCTAGCATCACTAAAGGATGCGAAACGGGGAGAGTCCAGCAAGGATATAAAAGATCAGGTTATGCTTGCCAGAGAGAGGCAGTATCATCGATATCGAAACGAACATATTCATTTAAATGGTGAGCTGGATTCAAGCATGTTAAAACAGTATTGTTCACTTGGGCTGAAAGAGGAGCAATTATTAGAACGAATCTATCATAAAATGCAATTGTCACTAAGGGCATATCATAAAATTATAAAAGTAGCACGAACAATTGCGGATCTAGATGGTAGTGATAGTATTAGTTGCAGTCATTTGGCGGAAGCTGTTGCGTATCGTGATTCAAACAGTATTCAAAAGAGAGGTGGGGATGTGAATGCTTTATAATAATAAAAAAGATGAAATGTATGGATATTGGTTACATAATATAGAAGAAATTGGTAATAAAACCAGAGAGAAACTTTTGGAGGAATTTATTACAGAACAGGAACTATATCAGGCAAAGATCAGTAAAATTGAAATGTTTCTTACCAAACAACAACTGCTAAGTTTTGAGAAGAGCCGTGAAAGCTGGAATGTTGAAAAAAACTATGAAACTATCCAACAAAAATCCATACGTTTTTTATCTATTCGACACATGGAGTATCCGGAGGAACTGAGAACGATTCCAGATCCTCCAATGGGTATTTATGTGAAGGGAAAGTTACCGAATTCGAAAGCCATACGGGTTGCCGTAATTGGGGCAAGAAATTGTTCGAATTACGGCAAGGCAGTAGCAGAAGAGTTTGTAGAAGCATTGGCATCCAAGCAAATACAGGTCATTAGTGGCATGGCGTACGGCATTGATGGGATTAGTCAAAGGAAATGTTTAAAGCTTAAGAGTTCCACTTTTGCAGTATTGGGTTCAGGTGTGGAAGTCTGCTATCCATCAGAGAATATAGATTTATATCATATGATTTTAGAAAATGAACAATGCGGGATTCTATCCGAATTACCTCCATATTATAAACCCAAACCTCAGTTTTTTGCCATGCGAAATCGTATCATCAGTGGTTTAAGTGATGTTGTTCTTGTGATTGAAGCGAAATCTAAAAGTGGAACTTTGATTACGGTAGATATGGCGTTGGAACAAGGGCGAGAGGTCTTTGCTGTTCCGGGAAGAGTGCTGGATGCACTTAGTTTTGGTTGTAATAAGTTGATTGATCAAGGCGCACAAATTGCATATGATCCAAATGTATTTTTGGAGAGATTATTTGAACTTTTCCCGGATAAAGCGGAATATCATAAGAAGGGTATTATAAAAAACTTGCATCGAAAAACAAGTAATTTTGATAGACATGCACAAGTAAAGAATGTAAGTCAACTTCAAATTTTGGAGGAACTAGAATTAAAGCCTCTGATTGTTGAAGATTTGTATCAATTACTAAGTGAAAAAAGCCTATGTGAGTCTCTATCAACATTGTTTCAAGAGTTGCTGGAATTACAGTTAATGGAATTGATTTATTGTAAGCAAGGATTATATTTTTTGAAACAGTAAGACAAAATGCCTATAATTTTTGTAAAAAATGTACAAAATATTGTAAAAAAATGTAAATTTATTATTTTTACTTGACACATTTGTGGAATTGGTGTAACGTTTCACACGTTACTTGAAACGTAAACTTAAAAAGTAAAAAATGTAAAGTGGGGACCTTTAAATGGCGAAATATTTGGTAATCGTGGAATCACCAGCCAAAGTGAAAACAATTAAAAAATTCCTGGGTGCAAATTATGAAGTTGCTGCAAGTAATGGACATGTAAGAGACTTACCCAAAAGTCAAATGGGAATTGATATAGAAAATTATTATGAACCCAAGTACATTACAATAAGAGGTAAAGGGGATATTTTGGCAAATTTGAGAAAAATGGTCAAAAAATCCGAAAAAATATTTCTTGCAACTGACCCTGACCGTGAAGGAGAAGCAATTTCTTGGCACTTACTAAAAGCGTTGAAGCTTGAAGATAAGAAAGTCTATCGCATCACCTTTAATGAAATCACTCAGAATGCCGTAAAAGATTCATTAAAAAATGCTAGAGAATTAGACATGGATTTGGTTGATGCACAACAGGCCAGAAGAATTTTAGATCGAATGGTTGGATATCGAATTTCTCCTTTGCTATGGGCTAAGGTGAAAAGAGGTTTAAGTGCAGGTCGTGTGCAAAGTGTGGCTCTTAGAATCATTAGCGATAGAGAAGAAGAAATCAATGCATTCATTCCGGAAGAATATTGGAGTATTGATGCTTCTTTTGAATTACCTGGCGAAAAAAAACCATTGATTGCTAAATTTCATGGGACTCCCAGTGAGAAGATTACAATAAAATCCAAAGAACAAGTTGAATCTATTGTATCAAACTTAAAAAAAGCAAAATTTAAAATTTCAGAAGTTAAAAAAAGTGAGCGAGTTAAAAATCCACCGAAGCCTTTTATAACATCATCGCTGCAACAGGAAGCTAGTAAAGTTTTGAATTTTTCAACTCAGAAAACAATGCGTCTTGCTCAGCAGTTATATGAAGGAATTGATTTGAAAAATCATGGAACGGTTGGTCTTATCACTTATTTGAGAACAGATTCTGTGCGTGTGTCAGAAGAGGCTGAGATTTTAGCAAAAGAGTATATAGAACAAACTTATGGTGAAGCATATGCTGCTGAAACTCCAAAAGAAAAGAAAACAGAACAGAAGATACAGGATGCCCATGAAGCAATTCGTCCAACTGATATTGCTAGGACACCTTTTGAAGTTAAGGATTATTTGTCCAGGGATTTATTTCGTCTTTATCAACTTATCTGGAAGCGTTTTGTTGCAAGCCGTATGAAATCGGCAAAGTACGAAACTACATCAATACGTATTGATGGTGGGGAGTATCGTTTTCATGTTTCTGCATCCAAAGTACTTTTTGATGGATTTATGAGTGTATACACAGAAGCAGATGATGTGAAGGAAGAACAAAACACTCTTTTGAAAGATTTAGAAAAGGGAATGAAGTTAAAACTGCAGGAAATCGAAGAAAAGCAACATTTTACACAACCACCTGCTCATTTTACAGAGGCCTCTTTGGTTCGTGCCTTAGAAGAACTTGGAATTGGAAGACCTAGTACATACTCACCGACCATTACAACGATTCTTGCCAGACGATATATTGTGAAAGAAAATAAAAATTTATATGTTACAGAACTTGGCGAAGTTGTGAATCAGATGATGAAGGAAGCCTTTCCTAGTATTGTAGATTTAAATTTTACAGCATATATGGAAGGTTTATTAGATAAAGTTGAAGAAGGCGTGGTAAATTATAAAACTGTTATTTCTAATTTTTATCCAGACTTAGATGAGGCTGTAAAAAATGCAGAACTAGATTTATCTCAGGTTACGATTGCAGATGAGGTTTCAGAAGAAATTTGTGAAAACTGTGGTAAAAATATGGTTATTAAATATGGTCCCCATGGACGCTTTCTTGCCTGCCCTGGATTTCCGGATTGTAAAACTACAAAACCTTATTTTGAAAAGATTGGAATTTCCTGTCCGAAATGTGAAAAAGATCTTGTTGTGAAAAAAACAAAAAAAGGCAGAAAATATTATGGATGTATTGATTATCCAGAATGCGATTTTATGTCATGGCAAAAGCCTTCTAAAGACAAGTGTCCAGAATGTGGTTCCTTAATGGTTGAAAAGGGAAATAAGCTAGTGTGCATGGATGAAAATTGTGGTCACATCCTAACAAAAGAAGTGAATTTGGATTAAATTGAAAAAATAGTGTGAATTTTTAATGAAATTCATGCTATTTTTTTATTTTTTCGCATTTGTTATGTTGATTGCTTATAATTCTTGTGTTAGAATAAATTAATTATTTCTATTAGATGGGCTATTGAAAATAAGGAGAGGTTTAGATGAGTAGTGTACAATTATTAGACAAGACGAGAAAGATAGGCAAATTGCTGCATAATAACAATTCAAGCAAAGTTGTTTTTAATGACATTTGTAAGGTTATGCGCGAGATATTAGGTTCTAATGTATTAGTCATCAGTAAAAAAGGAAAAGTGCTTGGAGTTGGCACAGCAGATGGGCAAGAAGAAATTGAAGAACTGATTGTGGATAAAGTTGGTGGTTATGTTGATTCTATGTTAAACGAACGATTGCTAGGAGTACTTTCTACCAAAGAAAATGTAAACCTTGCTACATTGGGATTTGAAACAACAGATGTAAAGAAATTTCAGGCAGTGGTAACACCCATAGAAATTGCTGGAGAACGACTGGGAACTCTCTTTATTTATAAAAGTGAAGAGCAGTATGATATTGATGATATTATACTTTGCGAATATGGAACAACTGTTGTTGGATTGGAAATGCTTCGCGCTGTAAATGAAGAGAGTGCAGAAGAAATTCGTAAGTTAGCAGTGGTTAAATCAGCCATAGGGACTCTTTCCTATTCAGAGATGGAAGCTATCACCTATATTTTTGATGAATTAAATGGAATGGAAGGTATTTTAGTGGCAAGTAAAATTGCTGACAGAGTTGGAATAACCCGTTCTGTAATTGTGAATGCACTAAGAAAATTTGAGTCTGCAGGTGTGATTGAGTCAAGATCTTCAGGAATGAAGGGGACTTATATCAAAGTTGTAAATGATGCAGTTTATAGTGAAATTGAAAAACTGAAAGAACAAGCAGGAAGAAAATAATTTTTTACTATTAATTCTTTTTGCTAACATGCCGATATCTAAATAGAAAATAAAACAAGAAAATGGATTTGTGTAGATAAAAGGATTTATTGAACCGATGGTCAGTAGGTCCTTTTTTATTTTTTGTTTGTGGAAAACACTGATATATTGTGGATTGAAAAGAAAGCAACACTATATAAAGTAATTATTTCATAAAAAAACCTTGTGTTTTTTATCAAATAATTTATAATGAAATAGAGTGGGTGAACTTTCAAAAGGATAAGGGAGAGACTTATGATTAATTCAAATGTTTTCAATTATATTAATGTTTTGGATAAAGCAGCAGATGCTTCCTGGCTTCGTAATGAAGCGATTGCGAATAACATTGCAAATGTTGATACTCCAGGATACAAGAGACAGGATATTACCTTTGAAAAGGAACTGGAACGAGCTTTGGCGAATCCAGGTTATAATACGATGGATGATAAAGTGGCGCATCTAAATGAAAAAAATTCCAGAAGACTAGAAGCAAGAACCTATACAGATTATGAAGGTTATAGTTATAGATTAGATGGAAATAATGTAGATATTGATACGGAAAATACCATGTTAGCATCAAATCAGATTAAGTATAATGGTTTAATAGCAAGCATAAATCAAGAATTTACGAATTTGAAAATGGTTATGAAGTAAATAGGAATAGGTTAATAAAGATGAAGTTTTTACACTTGCTTTAAGAAAGGGTATGGTTATAATTATGAGTGTTTTTTCAGCATTTAATATCAATGCATCGGGTATGACGGCTCAAAGATATCGAATGGACATTATTTCAGAAAATGTTGCCAATGCAAACACCACAAGAACTGAGGACGGTTCTCCTTATGTAAGGAAAGTGGTTACATTTGCTGAGAAAGATACACAAACACCATTCAGCAGAGTTTTAAACAATGCAAGAGATAATTACTCTGGACATGGAGTCAAAGTATCAGGCGTATACGAAGACTCTGAGACAGATATGAATATGGTGTATGATCCTTCGCATCCAGATGCAGACGAGAATGGATATGTAACATATCCAAACGTTAATATTGTTACAGAAATGACGAATTTAATAGATGCCAGTCGTTCCTATGAAGCCAATGCAACAGCCTTTACAGCCAGTAAAGCCATGGCTATGAAAGGGTTTGAAATTGGTCGTTAAGAATAACAGAAATAATAGAAAGGGAAGGTTGTTTTTATGGATATAACATCATTGCTTAATGTTAGTTCAGACGCAGTGAATTCTGTTGTAAAAAACAGCGGTCTTGCTAAAACGGCATCAGCAACAACAGAAAATGAAAACATATTTAGCTCAGTTTTTAATTCTGCAATTGACAGTCTGAATCGTACCAATAGCTACATATCAGACGCAGAAAATGAAGAAATTAAATTGGCACTGGGAGAAACGGATAGCACCCACGATTTGACGGTTGCATTACAAAAGGCAAGTACTGCGTTACAATATACAGTGACTGTACGAGACAAAATGTTAGAAGCTTACAAAGAAATTATGAATATGCAGATATAGTGAAAACTATATCTGTTCTTTACGTCTTAAGGTAGAGTAATTACCAAATGAAAGTTGGTAAGTAAGGAGTATTTTTCACATGATGGAAAGAATAAGAAAAATTCTGGATAAGGTTCTGGAGTGGTGGAAGAAATTTACATCAAAACAAAAAACAATCATAATTGTGATAGCGGCAGTATTAATACTGGTGTTTGGTATTTTGATTACCATTCTTTCACAGCCTAAATATACACTTGTTACAGTTTGCCAATCACAAAAAGAATCCAGCCAGGTGAAAGAACTATTAGAAGCCAATGAAATAACCTATCGTGTTTCTGATGATGGGTTGGAGTATGAAGTAATCAGTACCCAACTGGCTGATGCGAGAATTCTTTTGGGTTCCAGTGAAATCTTAACAACAACCTATGATTTGTCTACGGTATTTGAAGGTGGATTTAGCACAACAGAAGCTGATAAAGTTAAAAAATATAAGTTGTATCTGGAGAGTGCTATGGAGAAGGATCTTGCTACTTTTACCGCAGTAAAAGAGGCAAGTGTTGATTTGGATTTGCCAGAGGATGACGGTACTCTGATATCTCAGAACGAAGAAGCTTCAGCAGCAGTTCTACTCTATATTGATGGAGTTTTCACTCAAGATATGGCAGCTGGAATGGCAAAGTTCATTGCCACAGGATTGGGAAATCAGGATACTCGAAATATCACAATCATCGATCAGGATGGTACCCAATGGTTTTCAGGAGAAGATAGCTTTAGTGCGTCTGGAAATGCAAGTAGTCAGATGGTCCTAACACAACAGTTAAATCAGATAATGGCTGGAAAAATTAAAAATGTATTGATTGGAACACCTCTTTATGGAAATGTAGAGGTGGCAAGTAATCTGATTGTAGATTTTTCCTCCTCACAGTTGGTAGAACACACGTATACAAATGAAGACAATGTAAAAGCAAGTGAAAGTATCTATGAATCTGAGAGTACGGGATCTTCTGGTGGAGTGCCAGGAACAGATTCTAACGATGAGACAACCGTAGTGTATCAAGATTCTGAAAATAGTAGTTCTACTGTTTCAGAACAGGACATTTACTATCTGCCAGATGAAGTGGTAAAAACACAGACGATTCCACCGGGATTGGTTCAATATACAGATTCCAGTATTTCCGTTGCAGCAACCTCTTATAAAATCGTAAAGGAAGAAGATGCTGAGAGGCAAGGGCTGCTAGATGGAGTAACATGGGAAGACTATAAACTGGCTAATAATGTACAAACAAAGTTAGAAGTAGATGAAGATATTATTGATCTAGTATCAAAGGCTACAGGCATTCCTTCCGAGAACATTAGTATGGTAGCATATGAAGAAGTGTTTTTTGAAGACAAGGAAGGTTTGGATGTGAACGCCACAGATGTAATTCAGGTTGCTTTAATTGTGATTATTCTTGGCCTTTTAGGTTTTGTTGTCCTTAGAAGTATGAAAGGGGAAAGGTCTACAGAACGAGAAGTGGAGCTTTCTGTAGAAGGATTACTTCAATCTACACCAGAACCAGAACTTGAAGATATTGAATTAGAAGAAAAATCCAAAACCAGAAAAATGATTGAAAAATTTGTTGATGATAATCCTGAGGCAGTAGCGAACTTATTACGTAACTGGCTCACAGAAGGCTGGCATTAATGGGTTGTTTGATCATAGATGGGCCCATAATGGCGGATTGAGAGGAAACTATGGCACGAAATTCAGATTCACAGAACATACCAGGAATACAAAAAGCAGCAATCTTATTAATTGCACTTGGACCTGAAAAATCTTCGACAATTTTCCAACATTTAAAAGAAGAAGAAATAGAAGAATTAACCCTTGAAATTGCAAACACTCGAAGTATCACCCCTAAAATGAAACAAGATGTTATCGATGAGTTTTATGATATTTGTCTTGCACAGCAGTATATTGCTGAAGGGGGAATTGGTTATGCTAAGGAACTTTTGGAAAAAGCGCTTGGAGCAGAAAAGGCAATGGATGTAATTGGAAAACTTACAGCATCCCTTCAGGTTAAACCATTTGAGTTTGTTCGTAAAACGGATGCATCACAGTTGTTAAACTTTATTCAGGATGAACATCCTCAGACGATTGCCTTAATTCTTTCTTACCTTTCCTCTGCACAAGCAGCTGGCATAATTGCATCCCTACCACCAGACAGACAATCAGATGTTGCAAAGAGGATTGCATTGATGGATCGCACAAGTCCAGATGTAATCAAGGAAGTCGAGAAGATTTTAGAATCCAAATTGGCTTCACTGGTTAATCAGGATTACAATATCATTGGTGGTGTTGATGCTGTGGTTGAAATTCTTAATACGGTTGACCGTGGAACAGAAAAACATATCATGGAAACACTTGAAATTGAAGAACCTGAATTGGCTGATGAAATTCGAAAGAAAATGTTTGTATTTGAAGATGTCTTGCTTCTTGATAATAGGGCAATACAACGTGTACTCAGGGATGTTGACAACAACGATCTGGCAATTGCATTAAAAGGTGCCAATGAACAAGTGCAGAATGCTATATTTGCTAACTTGTCAAAACGTTTGGCACTGATGATCAAAGAAGATATGGAGTTTATGGGTCCTGTTCGTATGAAGGATGTTGAAGAAGCTCAGCAAAAAATTGTAAATATCATACGTAAGTTAGAAGATTCAGCAGAAATCGTAATTTCCAGAGGTGGAGGTGACGAAATCGTTGTCTAGTAATTTATTCAAATCGGGATGTGTTACAGTAAAAGGTCAAGAAAAGAGAGTTATCGACACCAACAAATTAGTTTCTGATAAGCTGGAAGCACTCAGCATCTCATTGGCACAGCAAAAAAATCAAAATTTTGCAGATGGGTTTACAGAAGGACTAGATGCCTATCATGTTGAGCAACTGCTAGAAGAAGAGCCAAAAGAAATTTATATGGGGCCAAGCCCTGAGGAACTGAGGTCAGAAGCTCTTCAAGAAATAGAAGAAATGCGAAAGAAAGCCAAGGCTGAATCGGAAACTATTTTCCACAATGCAATGGAAGATGGACGCAAAAAGGGTGAAGCAGAAGGTTACGAGGCTGGATTTCAAAGAGGAATGCAAGAATTCCAGGTAAAAGAAGAAGCATTGATGCAAAAAGAACAACTTTTAAAACAGCAATATGCAAATCAACTTGAACATATGGAAGCAGAACTTGTGGATATATTGTCAGGTGTATACGAAACGGTATTTCAAGTTGATTTAAAACATTATCGTAGTATTATTTTGCATATTATTACAAGTACAATTCAAAAAATTGAAGGGGTCAGAGATTTTTTGATTCACGTTTCTAAAGAAGATTTTGCATATGTAAGCATGCAAAAAAAACAAATTCAAGAGGCAACAGGTTCAACCAGTGTAAAAGTTGAAATTGTAGAAGATTTTACCCTTTCAAAAAATGACTGCATTATTGAAACAACAGGTGGAATCTTTGATTGTGGCTTGGGAACTCAGCTAGAAGAGTTAAATCGAAAATTAAAGATTCTTTCCTATGAAAAATAAAAACTAAAAGGCTGGTGAAATTATTGGATATACAAATTAATCATAAAAAATACCAGGACCTTTCAAAAGAAAATTTTTATAAAAAAAAGGGAAAAGTTCTAAATGTTGTAGGTCTGACGATTGAATCGGCAGGACCTGATTCAAAATTAGGAGATTTGTGTAATATTTACCCGGTCAATGAAGGTACACCAATCATGGCGGAAGTAGTTGGATTTCGAGATAACAAAACTTTATTAATGCCATATGAGGTGACAGGAGGAATTGGTCTTGGGAGTATTGTAGAAAATATGGGAGCGCCTTTGACGGTTCAAGTGGGCGACTTTCTTCTTGGAAGAATTCTGGATGGACTTGGAAGACCCTTTGATCATAGTTATATGGAAAGTGGAATTACATACTCTGTAGAATCACCACCACCAGATGCTATGGATAGAGTTTTGATTGACGAAGTTTTAACCCTTGGTGTGAAAGCCGTAGATGGACTTATGACAGTTGGTAAAGGACAGAGGATTGGTATTTTTGCAGGGTCTGGAGTGGGTAAATCTACTTTAATGGGGATGTTTGCACGAAATACAAAAGCGGATATTAATGTCATTGCATTAATCGGTGAACGTGGTCGAGAAGTAAAAGAATTTATAGAGCGTGATTTGGGGGAAGAGGGGATGCGACGTTCTGTTGTGGTGGTTGCAACCTCTGATAAACCTGCGCTCGAAAGAAATAAAGCAGCAAAAACTGCAACAGCAATTGCAGAATATTTTCGTGATAAAGGAAAAAACGTTTTGCTGATGATGGATTCTTTGACACGTTTTTCTATGGCACAAAGAGAAATTGGCCTGGCAAGTGGAGAACCACCCGTTACAAGAGGGTATCCACCTAGTGTTTATTCTGAAATGCCCAAACTATTAGAACGAGCAGGCAGAGATGAAAAAGGTTCCATTACAGGTTTGTATACTGTTTTGGTTGATGGAGATGACTTTAATGAACCGATAACTGATACAGCAAGAAGTATATTAGATGGACATATTATGTTGAGTCGTAAATTAGTACATAAGAATCATTACCCTGCAATCGATGTTTTGCAAAGTATTTCGAGATGTATGAATAGCATTGTAGAGAAAAACCATAAGCAGGCTGCCGGAAAACTGAAAAATGTACTGGCAACTTATTCGGAAGCGGAAGATTTGATTAATATTGGAGCATATAAACCTGGAAGCAATCCTGGAATAGACTTTGCTATTACGAAAATAGAACAGGTGAATCAATTTTTAAGACAGGATACGGATGAAAAATTTGATTATGAACAGACGCTACGTTTACTGGAGGGTTTATTTGAATAAAAGGAGTTTTTATGGCAAAGTTTAAATATCGGATGCAAAACATTCTTGATATTAAAGAAAAACTCGAAAGCCAGGCGAAGATGGAGTATGCGCAAGCAAAAATTCGTTTAAATCAAGAAGAAGATATTTTGGATCAATTAAGACAACGCAAAGAGCAATATGAGATGGAAGGCAGAGAACTTCTAATTAAGACCTTGGTTGTACAGGATATTATAGAAAATCGAGGAGCTGTTCGTTCCATGGAGGAAATTATCCATAAACAGATTCTTCAGGTAACCATAGCGGAACGAAATTTGGAAGATAAACGTATCAAGCTAACAAACGTAATGCAAGAAAGAAAATCTCATGAAACATTAAAAGAAAAAGCGTTTGAAGGTTTTTTAAAAGATCTTAACAGTCAGGAAAGTAAAGAAATCGATGAACTTACCAGTTATCGTTATGGACAAAAAGAGGATGAATAAATGGCGAAACAGGATAAACAGTTAGAAGCTGAAAAAAAGAAAATAAAAGATGAAAAGAAAAAGCTGAAAGAAGAGCAAAAAAATAATCGCAAAGAAGCAAAAAAGCGTGCGAAAGAGATTGCTCTGCATGAGGCGGAATTATCGGATGATAATGAGGGGGGAACAATTTCTACTTTTATTATGATATTTTTCATTGTTTTATTTTGGTTGGGAATATTAGCAGTTTTGGTAAAACTTGATGTTGGCGGTTTTGGAAGTAATGTTTTGAAACCTATTTTAAAGGATGTTCCCATAGTTCAATATATACTTCCGGGAGATAAAACAACGGAAACGGATAATGAAGAGGCTTATTATGGTTATTCTAATTTGAAGGATGCGGTTGAACAAATCAAATTATTGGAACAAGAACTAACGCAGGCTCAGGCTGAAAATCTATCTGCGACAGAAGAATTAGCTACTTTAAAAGCAGAAGTATCCAGGCTTAAAACATTCGAAGATAATCAAGTGGAGTTTCAAAGGATAAAGACGGAATTCTATGAAGAAGTAATCTATGCAGAAAAGGGACCTGGAGCTGAAGAATATCAAAAATATTACGAAGTCATGGACCCAACTACCGCTGAATATTTATATAAACAAGTAGTGCAACAGTTAGAAGCAAGCACGGAAGCGAAAGAGTATGCACTGGCATATTCTACTATGAAGCCTAAGGCTGCGGCAGGTATTTTTGAGGAAATGACAGATGATTTAGAATTGGCAGCTGAAATTTTAGGTTTAATGGAAGCTGCCAACAGAGGCGATATCCTGGGAGCGATGGATCCAGTGATAGCGGCAAAACTCACAAAAATAATGAATCCAGACTCTTAAGTTTCTTATCATAGAAACCGATACATAAAGGGTAAACAGTTTTGTACATTGAAAACTTAAGAAAGGAGGATAAGAGTATGACGAGTACACCTATAGTAGACAAAGGTGTCAATGGGTTACAGTTTTCCAATAGTATGAAGGGAAAGCAAACTGTAACTTTTTTATCAGAAAATTTTACACAAGTAATGGAACAGACGAAATATGTTCGAGAAAATCAGAAGAACAACTCACCAGAGGGTGAAAAGCTTAGTCTGAAAAGAAGCAAAGATGAAGTAGAAACTGATTGGAAGTCACAAAATAAAAAAGAACAATTGAACAAAGACAAGACAGTTTCAAACAAAATTGGAACAAAAGAATCGGATCAGTTGAATGAGGAAATACGGTTAAGTAGTGAAAAGCTTATGAAAAAGCTTTCTGAAGTTCTTGGAATTAGTGAACATGAGATAATGGAAGCCATGGAAGCGCTATCAATATCTATGCAAGATTTACTAAATCCAGAAAAATTATCAACTTTATTTATGAGTCTTTCAGGTGAAACAGATATGCTTAGTTTGGTAACAAATGGTGAACTGTACGAGAAATTTACAGAGTTAATGAAGGTTGTTGATGCTTTTCATAGTACATTGTTGAAAGAATTTGATCTTTTGCCAGAAGAACTTATGGATATGTTAAATTCCGATCATGATGTGATTCAAAAAGAACAGAATTCAAAATATAATTCTGGGACTGAAAATTCTTTGGAGTTCAAGACAGTAGAAGATTTGTCAATGACTGAAGAAACACAACAATCTGAAAAAATGACCTTAAATAATGAAGACGAAACAAAAGTAGTTGAAGAAGCGGACTTGCTGGAAACTGATCAAACAGATGGGGTGACTGGTAAAGAGGAAAGCGAAATTGATTTTGCACAAAAAACTGAAATGAGTCAACGCGATTCTAGACAGTCAGGGCAAGAAAATATGCAGGAGAATCCTCAAAATTATGTTTCCCAGGAAAGTATTTTGACTGGAGAAGCTATAAAGTTTGGGGAAGTTCAAAATCAGACTACTGCAGATTTGTTAAAGCAAGCAAATCAACTTGACTTAATGAAGCAGGTAACAGAGGCAGTTAAATTTCAGATGAAACCTGAAGTGACAACACTTGAAATGCAATTAAACCCAGCTAATTTGGGCAATGTTAACCTACAAGTAGCATCAAAGGAAGGCGTTATAACTGCACATATTACAGTTCAAAATGAAATTGTAAAAGAAGCTATGGAAACCCATATGATTCAGTTGAAAGAATCTTTACAAGAACAAGGTTTGAAAGTCGAAAGCGTTGAAGTTAGTGTGTCGGCGCATTCCTTTGAAAGAAATCTTGGACAACGAGACTCTGGCAATGAAGAACAAGCAAGTGGACAGAAAAAACAGGCACGTAGAATTAATTTAACAAATTTAACAGAAGCAGAACTCAGTTTGCTAACCAATGACGAACAGATGGCAGTTCAAATGATGGAAGAAAATGGAAATACAGTAGATTTTACTGCATAAAGAGTATAAATCACCTTAAGAAAGGAGAACTATGAGTTTAGTAGCAAATATTGTAGATGGAAAAGTAGTTAATTCAACATCGTCCAGCAGTACACAAAAAGCGGAAAAATCAAATGGTAGCAGCCTTGACAAAGATGCTTTTTTACAGCTTTTAGTGGCTCAGATGAAGTATCAAGACCCACTGCAACCAACCTCGAATACGGAGTATATTTCTCAGTTTGCAACATTCTCTTCCCTAGAAGAAATGCAAAATATGAGTTCTAGTACAGATATTGCAAGAGCATCTTCTTTAGTAGGAAAAGAAGTAATCATGAAAGTCACCAGCGAAACAACTGGTAATACAGAATTCGTAAATGGAAAAGTGGATTATGTGGTGATTGAGAATGGAGAAGCATTCCTTTCAATTGGAGAAGAACTTTATTCAATTGATGATTTGGATACCATCGTAGATGGAGAATATTTAACAGCTTATAATCTGGCAAGTGAACTTAAAACAGCAGTTAGTAAATTGCCAGCGATAGCAAATTTAACAACCAGTAACAAAACAGCAGTTGATGAAATTGCAGCAAAGTATGAAAGTTTAAGCACATACCAAAAAACTTTTGTATCAACAGAATTAAAAACAACAATAAATAATTATGTAGCAAAACTAAAAGAACTTGAATTAATTGAAGGGTAACAAATAGATGGATGAATGCATGGATGCATGGAGGTAATTATGAAGATACAAAACAGTCCATTTCTATCAAATCTGCAAGTACAAGAACAGTACTTAAACCAGAAAAAGGTACCACTTTCAAATCAAACCAACTCGCAGGGGTTATCATTTCAGGATATTTTAGCTGAGAAGTCACAAAAAAATAATCAAGTTTCAGAGCTTAAATTTTCCAAGCATGCATCGAGCAGGCTGGCGGAGAGAAATATTCAATTAACCAATGAACAGATGGAAAGATTAAAAGAGGGAACTGGTAAAGCAGGAGAAAAAGGAATCCAGGAATCGCTGGTTTTAATGGATCAATTGGCATTTATTGTGAATGTCCCAAGCAACACAGTGATAACAGCTATGGATCAAAGAGAAACAAGTACAAATATTTTTACCAATATTGATGGAGCCGTAATTATATAGCTGGACCTTATGGGAGCTATAATTCCTGAATGACAGAAGGAATTGGCAGTCAATGCAAAACAACAGGAGGTCATTTCATTATGATGAGATCATTATATGCTGGTGTATCAGGTTTAAAAACACACCAGATTAAGATGGATGTTATAGGTAATAACATCGCAAACGTAAATACCGTTGCTTATAAATCAAGTTCAATTACTTTTAGTGAACTTATGTATCAAACAACACAAAAAGCATCAGGAGCAAATGCCACAACTGGAACAGCTGGTGTAAATGCAAAACAGATAGGACTTGGTGTTAAATCAGGAGCAATATCAACATCGATTACTTCGGCAGGAGCAACACAGACAACCGGAAATCCATTTGATATTAAAATTACCGGAAATAGTTTTTTTGTAGTGAGTGATGGTAATAACAATTTTTTTACTAGAGATGGTTCGTTTTATGTAGATGGATTGGGAAATCTAGCAATGAGTAGCAACGGATTTAATGTTATGGGTTGGGGGGTAGATGAAGCTACCCAGACAATTAAACAAGACACTGTGAAAGCACTTCGTGTTATGAGTGAAGACAACTTGACTTATCCACCGGCTGCAACAACCCAAGGATATATATCTGGTATTTTGGATAAAAACGACACGAATGTGAGTACAGAAGCGGGAAAAGTTGTAAACTTAAGTTTTTATGATAATCTCGGATATAGTTATACTGCAAAAATGAGTGTCCATGAAACTACAACACCTGGCCAGTATTATATGCAATTGGATAATGTATTAAACTCTGAAGGTGAATCCTTAACAGATTTTTATGGAGTACCTTTAACAGATATAGTAAACATGGGAACAACAAGTACGGTTGGGGTTAGTGATAGTTTTAGCCCTGCACCAAGCACATCAGCAACAGGAAGCACAAGTGTTGTTTATAATTCAGCTACAGGCTATACAATTTCATACTTTGATGCTGCTGGTAACCCAGACACCAGCACATATCCAAGTGGAAATCAGACGGTAGCACTTGCTACAGTCCAGGGGTTGGTAACACCTTCGGGAGCAATTGCCACAAATCTTGGAGATTTACAGGAAATATTTGGAAATTCTTTAAGTGCTCAAGATTTGGAAGGAACAATTGATCCAGCAACTGGTGCACTGACAGTAACATCAAAGCAAATATATGGTGGTATTTTACAGTACAATACGGATAATGGTGGTTTCACATCGATTAATGGTGATACCAAAGGGATTACAATGAATTTTCAAGATAGTTATACAGATGGTACCGGCGCTGTGAAAAGTTTGCTGAACTTTGGAGATATTTTTGTTAATATGACAACATCCACTTTGTATAATAATAATGGAACATCTACCATTGGTGCAACCAGTGGAGATTTAAATGGGTTAGGTGCTGGTCGTAAATTAGGTGAGTTGTCGGGTATTTCAATACAGAATAATGGTATGATTTATGCTTCTTACGACAATGGTCAAAGCCGTTTGTTAGGACAGATTGCGGTGGCTGAATTTTCGAATGCCTCTGGACTAGCAAAAGAAGGTGACAATTTATATTCAGCAACATTAAACTCAGGGGATTTTGATGGTATTGGTACAGATATCTCTGGTAACGGTGGATATATGTCAACTGGTGTTTTGGAAATGAGTAACGTAGATTTATCATCAGAATTTACAGAAATGATAACAACACAACGTGGATTCCAGGCGAATAGTAGAATTATTACAACATCAGACAGTTTGCTAGAAGAATTGGTTAATCTGAAACGATAATTCGAAGCTAAAGTAAGTATTATTTTATAAAACAATAACAAGAATGTTGGGGAACTATGAAAGTAGTTCCCTAATCTACATGTTTCGTTTAAGATGGGGAGAAACAGATGATTGAAGTGACAAAGATAAATAACGAGAAAATTTTAATTAATTCTGATTTAATAGAAATCGTAGAGGAAACTCCGGACACTATAGTTACATTAACCACAGGGAGAAAATTAATTATAAAAGAAAGTAGACAAGATATTAAAAATTTAGTAAAATCTTATAGAAAGGATATTTTTACGACATAATGTGAAAATAGGTGAGATTTGTGGATTTAGCGTCAATTATTGGAGTGGCTCTTAGTATAGGGTTGGTGCTTTTAGCCATTATGTGGAATGGTGTAAGTGCTATTGTAAACTTTTACGACTTTCAATCTATCCTTATTACCTTTGGAGGTGCTTTCAGTGTAGTTCTTGCTTCAAATACAATGAGTGATTTTATTGGTGGATTAAAAAGCTTTGGGCTTATCATCAAATCCCCTGTTTTTAACACCCCTGAAATGATACAGAAAATCATTGAATTATCAAATGTTGCCAGAAAAGAAGGATTGCTTTCCCTTGAAGAGGCAGCTGGAAATATCAATGATAATTTTTTAAAAAAAGGGATTTTGCTGATTGTAGATGGAACGGATCCAGAACTTGTAAGAGCAATTATGGAAACAGAGCTTGTTAGTATAGACACAAGGCATAAAGTAAAAATTAATTTTTGGGATACCTTAGGTGCCATGGGCCCTGCATGGGGTATGATTGGAACTTTGATTGGTCTTGTTAATATGCTTCAGAATATGTCGGATGCAGCATCGATTGGACCGGCTATGGCAATTGCTTTAATCACTACATTTTATGGTTCCATGTTAGCAAACTGGATATGTGCACCTGTTGCAAACAAATTAAAACGAAATAACAATATGGAAATTATGCTGAAAGAAATAATGGTGGAAGGTCTACTGTCTATCCAGGCTGGAGAAAACCCACGTGTTATTGAAGAGAAACTAAAATCCTTCCTTGCTCCTAGCGAACGTGGAGGACAGGAAGAAGGAGGTGAAGCAGATGCCGAAGCGTAAGGAAGATGCACCAGCACCAGGCGCACCTGCCTGGATGGCAACGTTCGGTGATTTGATGAATCTGCTTCTCTGTTTTTTTGTACTTTTGTTTTCTATGTCAACAGTTGATGTGGAAAAATACGAATTAGTTGTTGCGTCTTTCTCTGATACATTTGGTATTTTTTCGGATGGGTCTACAGCTTTAGGTGAAGGGGTACTGATTGGAAATGGCGTAAGTCAGTTAAATGAATTGGATCAGTATTTTAACTCCATGGGAAAAGCAGCAGAAGGTGATGTTACCAATGATGATTCCATTGATAATACAAGTGATGTAATAACCAATACAAATACCGAACAAGTACAGGAACTTATTGATACATTAGAAGCAAAGAAGCTCCAAGAATCGGAAGAGCTTGCAGAAAAGGTAGCAGAAGCAGTTACGGAAAATAACCTTGACGGAGAAATTGATATTGACTTCACTTCAGAATATGTTAGTCTTACACTGAAAGGTACTTTTGTATTTGCATCAGGAAGCGCAGATATAAAAAAAGCAGCTTATTCTACCTTAGATAAAGTGGGTATGATACTCGAAAAATATGGAAAGAGTATTATTGAAATTGAAGGTCATACAGATAATGTGCCTATTAGTAATGCACAGTTTGCGAACAATAATGAATTAAGTAGTTTTCGAGCTCTCGCCGTATTTGATTACCTGCTGTTCAACAGCAATTTGGATCCTGCCAAATTGAAACATTCGGGTCGTGGTGAATATGTACCAATTGCTGACAATTCAACGGAAGCGGGAAGAGCAATTAATCGTCGGGTAGAAATTAAAATATATCATATGCTAAGCTCATACCAATAAGTCTGGTATTTAAAAAAATAGGGGAAAAATAGGAGAGAGGCATGAAAAAAAATCTTATATCCGTTATCATACTTGCATTATTACTTGTTAATGTAATTCTTACGGCAATCATGATGTTTGGCATTACAAACACCAACAAGAAAACAGCAGCAATTGTTACCGATATTGCAAGTGTTCTTGAGATAGAACTTGATAATGGTACAGAAGAAAAGGAAAAAATAGTGGTCTCTATGGTAGATACAAAGCCATATGATCTATCAGAGGAAATGACCATCACATTAAAGAAAAGTGCAGATGCTAGTGATCATTTTGCACTGGTTTCCATAACGTTATCCATGAATATGAAGGATGAAAGTTATAAAACGTATGGAGAGACAATTAGTGAAAAAGAAGGTATCATTAAAGGTGTTATTAACAACACATTTAGCAAGTATACACTAGAAGATCTGAAAAATGATGAAGATTATAGTATTATTAGAGCGGATTTACTGAAACAGATTCAGGCAAAGTTTGAATCAGAGTTTATTTTTGACATCGCATTTAGCAACATTGTATTTCAATAAAAAATATATGGAAGATAGGAGGTGAGCCTCTTGGGAGAGGTTTTGTCTCAAAATGAAATAGACAGTTTGCTTGCTGCTTTAAGTACAGGTGAACTGGACGCAGATGAGATGCGTGGGAAAAACGAAAAGCAGGTTAAAAATTATGATTTTAAGCGTCCTGCCAAATTCTCAAAGGAGCATCTTCGTACTTTAGAGATCATTTTTGAGCATTATGGAAGATTATTATCCACAAACTTGCCGGTCTACTTAAGAAAAAATATCCAGGTTGGAGTAGCTAGTTCTGAAACGGTAACATTTTCGGAGTTTACCAATGCTCTTTCCAATCCTGTTATATTGGGAATTATTAATTTTTCACCTCTGGGAGGCTCTGTTATCATTGAGTTGTCATCAAATCTTGGGTATGCGATGATAGATCGTATGCTAGGTGGACAAGGAACCCCGTTGGAAAAAAATCGTGATTTTTCTGAGATTGAAATGTCAATTATTCAAAAAATTATGATTACTTGCATGCAGTTATTAAGAGAACCATGGAAAAATGTAATTGATATCAATCCAATTATGGAAAGAATAGAAACAAATCCGCAGTTTGCGCAAGTTATTTCACCAAATGATATGATTGCAATTATTACTTTGAATATGAAAATAGGCGATGTGGATGGTTTTATGAATATTTGTCTTCCTTATTTTACACTTGAAACCATTATGGATAAATTAAACACAAAATTTTGGTTTTCAAATATGCAGGAAAGAGTGGATGAAAGTTTTGAGGATTATATTGAAACTTTAATCCGAAAAGTTGATGTACCAGTCAAAGCACTACTTGGTAAAAGCAGTGTATCAGTAAATGACATGGTGAATTTACAGGTTGGAGATATTATTCGTCTGGACTCACGATTGGACACAGAATTAGAGGTCTATGTAGGAAATATAAAAAAATTTACTGCGGTTCCCGGTGCAAACAAAGATAAATATGCAGTTCGGGTGACTTCAGTATTTAGAGAGGAGATATAGACCCATGGATGGAATGTTATCACAAGATGAAATAAATGCATTATTAAGTGGTATGGATTTGGGAGCATCACAAAATGATGCGGATTCCAGTTCACAAGACAGTGGAATGGTAGATGGATTAAGTGATATAGAGAAAGATGCAGTTGGTGAAGTTGCAAATATAAGCATGGGAACCTCAGCAACAACTCTTTATTCCCTTGTTAATAGAAAAGTCAACATAACAACGCCAGTTGTTACCATGTCTACTTGGGATAGTTTAGTTAAAGATTATGAAAAACCTTGTGTTTTTATTCAAATCAGATATACAACTGGTTTGGCAGGCACTAATATTTTGGTGATGAAAGAACATGATGTTAAAGTTATTACAGATTTAATGATGGGTGGAGATGGGACCAACATAGGAGGAGAACTAGGTGAACTACATCTAAGCGCGATTTCAGAAGCAATGAATCAAATGATGGGATCAGCGGCAACTTCTTTATCTTCAATGCTTGGTAATACGATTGATATCAGTCCACCAGAAGCAACTTTAATTGATTTAAATGATTTTAAAGCTGGTGGTGATATTGCAGATTTCTTACAGGGTAATTTTGTTAAGATTTCTTTTAAAATGCAAATTGAAGATTTGGTTGACAGTAATATTATGCAATTATATCCTCTTGATTTTGCGAGAAATATTTATCATACTTTTATCGATCAGCAATCACCGAAAGTAGAGAACAAAGAAAAAGCCCCAGAAAACAATCCGTTCTCTATGGATACAGGATCATCACAAGGTGGAATGCCTCAGGGAATGCCTCAAATGAATATGGGCTATGCCCAGGGAATGCCTCAGATGAATATGGGAATGCCCCAGGGAATGAATATGGGCTATGGACAGGGAATGCCTCAGATGAATATGGGCTACCCCCAAGGAATGCCTCAAACGAATATGGGCTACGCTCAGGGAATGCCCCAGGGTATGCCGAATATGAATATTCAGCCAGCTCAGTTCCAAAACTTCTCAAATGATCAGACGATGATGTATAGCCAGGAAAATATTGGGCTGATAAGAGATGTACCACTGGAAGTAACGGTAGAATTAGGAAGAACATCAAAATTGATTTCTGATATATTAGAATTTGCACCAGGAACCATTATTGAATTAGATAAAATTGCTGGTGAACCAATTGATGTTCTGGTCAATGGTAAGTTTGTTGCAAAAGGTGAAGTAGTAGTAATTGAAGAGAGTTTTGGAGTTCGTGTAACTGAAGTTATTAAATAAAAGGGAGTATAAGAACATGGCGAAAAGGATATTAATATGTGATGATGCAGCTTTCATGCGTATGATGATTAAGGATATTTTAACAAAAAATGGTTACAATATTGCAGGAGAAGCAGAAAATGGACTCAAAGCAATTGAGAAGTATGGTGAAGTAAAACCAGATCTTGTTTTGATGGACATTACTATGCCAGAAATGGATGGAATACAGGCATTAAAGAAAATAAAGGAAGCAGACCCAAGTGCACTGGTTATCATGTGTTCTGCTATGGGACAACAGGCGATGGTTATTGAATCCATTCAGGCAGGTGCCAAGGATTTTATCGTTAAACCATTTCAGGCTGATCGTGTTCTGGAGGCAGTGAAGAAAGTAGTGGGATAAGATGCTTTTGACTAAAATTGACAGCCTCAATGCAATTGCACAGTTCTTTACTGTGATTGTTTTGTTTGTTCTGGTTTTAGGAATTACATATGTGACGACCAAATGGATTGCAAATTATCAAAAGATTTCCGGAAAAGGTAAAAATTTGGAATCCATTGAAGTTCATCGTTTAACAAACAATAAATATATTCAAATTGTCAGAGCCGGAAACAAATATCTGGTTATTGCAGTGTGTAAAGACACGGTAACAATGCTCACGGAGTTAGAGGAAAGTGAAGTTCAACACATGGAAATAACTGAGACCGGAAATCTTCAGTTCAAAGATATTCTTGAAAAAATGAAAAACCTAAAATCAAAGGACTAAGATGAAAATGATGAAACAAATTTTAAAAACAAGAATAAGTCGATTTTTATGCCTACTATTTATGGTGGGCATATTATTTATGTTACAAAATAAAACGATTTATGCAAGTGCAGAAACTACAACCGGTTCAACCACTCCAAGTACGATTATCAATCAGCCTGGAACCAGTGAAACTCCAGAAGAATTAGCGGAACTTAATGTGGCAAATAATTTAACGATTACCTACGATGATGGAAATGGTGAGATAGCGGGATCTCTACGTATTTTAATTACTTTAACAGCCATATCACTTGCTCCCATTATGTTGGTCATGCTTACCTCATTTACCAGAATCATTATCGTATTACATTTTACAAGAGCAGCCTTAAATACAAACACAGCTCCA
>CANRGO010000004.1 GCA_947630125.1 uncultured Lachnospiraceae bacterium
TTGTTGTTGATTCATACCGATAAAAATTTCTGATTTTCTGTCGGTGAAGATGGTTTTGGTAGTCCTACCGAAAATTATATTGGTTTACAACCTGTAGGCATTAGTCTTTTGGTCATGCAATCAGCCTCCATTGTCGGTACAGACACTTCACCCCTTGAAAAAGACAACCTCCTGCCGAAATACCCCTTTTCAGCTTGCTTATCTCTTGTTTTTGTCTTTTAAGCTTGTTGTTGATTCATACCGATAAAAATTTCTGATTTTCTGTCGGTGAAGATGGTTTTGGTAGTCCTACCGAAAATTAACTTGCGACTATATTCTGGAATTCATAGTTATATATCGTAGTACGAAAACACTTTACAACACTGCCGTTATACAGTATGATGAATTTGTAACTATTTACTTCTTACAAGTGAAAGGAAACATACTAAAGATGAATATAATCAGCTCCTTACTCATAACTATCATTTATTTAATAGCTATACCCCTTGTATTGGTATTTTGGGTATCCATTTACATTATCGTAGTTCATCACGCACTTCAAATACTAAAGGGATATCGTAAAAAAAATAAGAGAAAGCCCATGGTTCTACGTGAGTAGAGACATGGGCTTTCATTATAGTTTTTACTATTTCCTTTTCTGATTCTTTAAGTAAACTACAAAAACAATAATTCCTAAAATATAGAATATATTTTGCAAAAGAATCGTAATAAAATTTAAATATAGTGCAAGTGTCATATTTAACATTGTTTATCCTCCTTTCACTATTGATTTAAAATCATCGTAAAAAATATCAACTAGAAAATATATCCTTCTTAATAGTGTAACAAATTTCCTCTTTTTTTAGCTCTGGTAACAAATACTTTAAACAACAGATTTCCAATAGCAAACCAAAGAACACTAATCACAATAAGCCATATAAATTCCATGAAATAACTTTTTCCTGATAAACATAAACGAATGACTCTGTTACAGCATGTTAGGGGAATCAGTTTGGTGATATTTGTTACTGCCTCACTTGTGGGAATCGTATCTGTGATAAATAGCAAACCAGTCTGAACTAATAACATAACGGATCCAATTCGCTTCAGGTGAATTGCCATACCACTTAATAACAAACCCAGTCCATACATGCCCAACGTACAAAATGCGAATGCCAGTAGGATACTCAAATGAAAAGGAATTACTATCTGCCATAAAAAGCCTGCGAGCAGCAAAAGACCCACAAAAACAATTATTTCTGCCAACAATGAAGAGATCATATTTGCAAGCAACAACAATTGAATGCTGCATATTGAATTCAACTTCCTGTAAAAAGTACCTCTCGTTAATTCCATAGAAACTTTGCTGGTACTAGAAGACATGGCTTCTACAGATACTGTCCAAGCCAAATATCCAACGAGCGTCAACACTTTATAATTTTCATAATCATATTTGACACCAAAAGACATGCCCACATTTCCTGATATTAAAACTGCCATAAAAATAACGAAAAAAATTAAATCTGAAACGAAGGAAAATCGATATCTAAGAGAGGTTTTTACCTCCATATTAATTTCATAAAAAAAGGCATTTGCCTTTTTTATAACACTTCCACTTAATTCATGTACCTTAGTCATTCTGCTCTCCTCATCCTCTATTTCTATCCAAATAATTTCTGATACTCTTCAAACAATTGATCTCTTGTAAGATTAGAACCCTTTGAGATAATCTGACCTTCCTTCAAATAGTAAATCTGATTCGAAATTTCTGAACAAAAATAAAAGTCATGTGAAGCCAGAATTATGATTCTGTCTTTTTTTGCTTCCTGTAAAAGTTCTTTCAAAACCTGTAGATTCGAGATATCCAATCCCTCTGCTGCCTCATCTAAAATAATGCACTTTGACTCCGATACAATTGCGCTAAATAATGCCACAATTCTTTTTTGCCCATAGGATAAAATTTCCGTTAGTTTATCTTGAAATTCATCATATTGAGGAAATATTTTTTTATAAAAAGTAATATTCTTCTCAATATCTTTTTTGCTTAAGCCTCTCAATATTCCAAAGAAATATACATTCTCTTTTACCGTATTCTTCATGTATAAATTTTTATCTCCTGCCAACAATAACACAACGTCTTTCTTGGAAAACCCGTTCTGATAGTCGATGGTTCCAGAGGTTGGAATGTTTAAGTCCGCAAGCAATCCAAAAAGCGTTGTTTTGCCCGTTCCATTGGGAGCTACCACTGTATGGATTGTATTTGGTGCTAAGTCTAAATCCAAATCCTTCAAAATATAGTTCTTATCAAATCTACAACTTACTTTATGTAATTGAATCATTGAGTTCCTCCAAAATGTCTACTAATTTCAATTGATTTAACAATTTACCCTTCCTATCTTCGACTTCTTTTTACCCTAAAACACTTATACAAACAAAATAGCGCAATCAACACCGATGTAATCGCTGCAATCAACAACCACTTGAATCCAAGAAAAACTGATGGAAGTAGAAAGAAGAAATTTACCATAGAGTAGGCAACAAATTTACTTTTTATTATGTCAGTTAGAACATATTTACCAAGAAAGCCTCTTTGCAGAAGATGTGCTTCCGACTGATTCATCTGTAAATCAAAATTCATCGCAATGGCTGATAAAATAAGAAATGAAAACATACTATATTCTACTGGTATGAAAAAAATACTCATGGAAATTACCATGCAAATTAGAAACGAAGTAAGAATCAGATTAAGGTTCGCCCTTAAACGGGCGATTTCTTTTTTCCAAAAAAATATTCTCGTGTTATCATAGAAGTCTTCACACCAATTGGTATTTTTTTCCTTCGCCTTACCAATCAGCGTTTCCGCACTCGTTTGAATTTCCTGGCTTTCACTATTTGAGAAGTTAACACCATTGTATCTCTGCTGACCTATCTTATACATGAGTTTATAAAGCGAAAGAATGGATTCATAATTTACTCGCTTCATTGTGATATATATGTACAAAACAATAGTCAATGCAAGTCCCGTGAGAATAATAGCTTCATATATAATACAAATGACAACCAACAGGCTAATTAGCAAATCATAGATTCGGCTGTTCCATCGATTTCGTAAAAAAATCCATAGATTAACCATTGCATTTAAGATACATAGGATCCCAACCATCTTTGTATAGGAGGTAATGCAAAGCAACGATAGAAGCAAGCTTCCTCCTAACAATTTCAGACTCAGCAAAAATTTGTATTCCTCAAGGGATACTACTTTTAATTCGATCAGTTGGTAATCGATGGTCATTCCTTGTGTTGGGCTGATAATTTTAATCATCAAATAACCCATACAGCCATAAACAATCATGGCCTCCTTAAACAGATGACCAAACTGATAGGAAGTCCATACTGCATTTGCTACGATAAAAATAACGGAACTCAGTAGGCCTAAAAATAAAAAAGGCTTCTCCATAATAAAATGTTTGCATCTTCTATATTTTTCAAGGGCTAATAGGGAAAACGCTCTAATCATAGCTTTCTCCAATCATAGCATTCACCATTTGACGATCAATTTTATCATCAACCAATACAATTCCATCCTTGGTAAATATCAGAAAATAGTCACAAACCGTCTCAAGTGACTCAATATCATGACTTGAAATGATAATGCAAGCATCTTGTTTAAGTCCTTTACAAAAATTCAAAGATTGTTCTAGCTGAATTGGATCTAAGCCATTAAATGGTTCATCCAATAGGATATTCTTTGATTTTTTTAGAAATGCAATCATAAGCATCATCCTTTGCAATGTACCTTTTGACATTGCATGTGGAAAGAAATATAAATGTTCTTCCATTTTAAATGTTGTCAATAACTCATGAATTTTTTCAATGGCTTCCGTCTTCTTATACTTCTCTACCTTACATACAAGCCATAAATGTTCATATAAGGTTAAGTCATTATAGTAGGTTGCCTCAGCAGATACATAATACATATCTCTGGTCAAATAATCTATCTTCGAAACATCACCTTGGTCTGTTTTCAGCTTCACTTCATCCGATTCTAATAATCCACATATGCACTTCATGAGAGTTGTTTTTCCGACTCCATTCCGTCCTATCAACCCATAGATTTTGCCGTTTTCAAAATGAAACTGCCAATTATTGATGATTGTTTTGCTTCCATAGGATTTTGTTATTTTCTGAATATCAATCATACTTTTTCAAATCCACCTTCATGAAACTAAATATAAAATAGACTAATGTAAGGAATGAAAAAAATAGTACAAGTGCAATATTTCCTATGTATAAAATTTGATTGTTCTCCATTTGATATTTCTTTGCAAATTGCATCAAATGACTAATAAACATCAGTGAAAAAAAGTATAATGTAAAATGACAAGCCTGGGTTAGTAACCCAATTAGCTTAGGTTTACCAATAGAATCTGCTCTCTTTATTTCACTTAAAAAAACTCTTCCAACTATCATCAGTATAATAGAAATAGATAATACGGTTGCATTGCCATTAAATACATAAAAGCAGAAGCCTGATATAGCAAAGGTTAGAAAGCTTTTCAAAACATTTTCAAAACTAATTACATTATTTTTCAACATTTTTTTCCTCCGTTTTGTGTTTAAATTTTATTTTAGGATTTTTTTACTAATATTATTGTTGTTACTGCAGTAAGCGAATTTAAAACACATAGCAACATACATATAATTATCAAAGCCTCAAACTTAAAATATAGTGTAGTTATTCCAATAATGATTGTGATAATGCCTGTCAAAATTTGAATGATGGGTAATATTTTATTACGTTCCTGTTTCATATTGCCTCCAATCGTAGTAAATAACTGCTGCGATATCGAATTTAGATTTTTATTTTTGTAATAACCGACTTATACGAAATTGATAGCAACAACAAAGCCCCTGTTATAGCCGTAATCGACGATATCAATCCATCTATATCTATTATCGCTATTGATAAAGCACCTATTAACAAAACAGCACTCACTACGATTGCTGCTATATCTAAAATGTTTTTTTCACCTTTTAATCTCAATATAATTGTACTGATTTCAAGTAGTGCAGAAGAAATGAATGCAAGCACAAAGAACTCGTCATATATTTTCATCTCAATTATACTCAGCAGCCCTAACAATACCATATACAGTCCAATGCAATAGTATCCAATATTCAACTTCTTAAGTTCAAGCGAATACCACTTCATTCTAGGTAATATAGCAATCCATATTCCCGAAATAACCAACATTGTATTCATATTCAACCCACTTTCAGATTTATTAATTTTGTAAAAACAAAAATGATATTTCTATTTTATTGAAATATAGTATGCTGCTTCGCCTATATTCTTTCCAAATATATAAAATACAAAAATAGCTACTATCATCATTAAAAAAAATATAAAGTTACTGAAAGCTTTATTACAATTCATAAGGTTCTTAAAATTCAGAATAGTATTCATTTAATCGTCCTCCTATTTAAAATGCGTAGTACTATTCGATTTCAAAGTATTACAACTATTGTTTTATAGTATAACATTCTTGTCATTTCCACAATGCTTGATGCTTATTTTTACGTTCTATTCTAAATAACCATCACTATTTTCCAGCGGAAATATATTTTAAAATTCGTTTCCCTAATTCTCCATTTGTGTTTGTAATATTTTCAATTAATAATAACCTGCCATCAGGTAAAAATTTACGTATCAATATATAAGTATCAAATGGGGTATCACTCTCATTCATAGCAACTCTATTTTCAAGATAATTCTCTTCTTGATCATATACCCATATTCCACTATTTGTATTATAAATTAGTAATTGTATGTCTGTTCCAGCTCCAATAGATAGCACAAGTTCATCTTGATCAAATAAAGTATTTTGCTCTTGATTCTCTAATATTCCACTTTCCATATTTAATCTACTAATGTAGATATGTTCATCTTTTCTATAACACATATATACAGACCCATCTTGACCTAGTCCAGCAGTTTGCAGCTCATCAATTTCTAAAACGGTATTATTTATTTTTGCAATGAGTTTTCCCTGTTTGTCTAGGAGAATTCCCTTAAAAGAACCATATCCCCATTGTATAAAATAAGACACATTTTGATCTACTAAAAACTGGTAGGGCATTAACTTTTCACCCTCAGTCGAATCGCTAATATCAAGTATCGAAGAAACTTCAAACTTATCATTCAGTATCCAAATCTCATGCTTTGCCGTATTTTCTTCACTTAAAAATTCTGTATTACCTGTTAGAAGCAAATAAATATTTCCATACATATCTGTTGTCATTTTTGTAACATCTAAATATTCTGGAATGTCTAACTCAATTCTTTCCACTTCACTTTGGCCTACTTTCATTTTATAAAAGCCCGCTTCACCATATTCAGACGATTGATATAAAATTAAATTTTCTCCATCGGAAATACATATATTTGCAAAATGTATTTCTCCATCATATTCGACAACTTGAGCTTGTGTATTTACTTCTGCTAATTTAGCAATCTCTACATTATCTTCATCTGTCTCAACAATATTATTTTTTCTTATTATTTCCTACTGCAATTGTGATTGTAACTATTGCACATAAGATAGCTGCTCCTATTGCGATCCATAATGCTATGCTCATACTAACTCCTCTCTACGGTAATGATGTGTCAATTCACCTTTTCATTGACATAAATGGTTGCTCTATTTTGTATGATTGCAACTACTTCTTCTACTGTTTTTTCTCCAGCAAAATAAGCTGCCGCTTCCTCACACAAGGGATTATAAATAATATAATCTGGCGAACTTGTGATATCTGCATTTTCAATGATGGAAAGTAATTTGTCTGCTTGTTCTTGGGGTATATTATATAAATCAATTGCCAAATCCCCATCAAATCGAACTTGTTCTTTTATTATTTTTTTCTGACTACCATCTGTACTAGTGAAATACTCTGGTTCTAAATTATCTGCTAATTGTTCTTTAACAATCTCTCTTGACAAAGATAACCCATGTGAAAGATTTTGTTGATAATCTTTCTTCAAAAAGCTATAAATAAAATCCCAAGAAGCTTCTTTATAATTACTACCCATGCTAATTGCTAGCATATGATTTCCTTGAGTTATTACCGTTCCAGAATCACCTTCTGTTGGAAAGCCAATATAACTGATTTCCGAATCATCAAAAAGATTTTCATTATGGCATATATCATACACTTTACAGATTGCCGCTGGACATATCATTGCTTTTCCATCTAAAAAAGTTTGTTTAACAGAAAAATCATTATCAATATTTAATTTATCTGGAAACAGATTGCAAAAAGTTAAAAGTTTCCGAAATGCTTCGCTGTCAAAACTGCAGACCCCTGTTTCCCAGTCAATAAATGAATCAATATTCCCAGAAAGAATGGTTGCAAAAACATCCATTTTAGTCTCACTAGGATAAAGTAACATGCCTTCCTCCTGTTTTTCATATAAATCCATCATCTGATTGATATTCCAATGGTCAAGATTATCTAAAACCTCTTTTTTCCCTGCAAAAGTGCTTAAGACAAAACTTGTAGGCATGGCATACAAGTTATTCTTATATGAAAATGCATCAAAAATATTCATAAAATAGGCTTCTTGGTTGAAATCAGCTTCTTCTAGTAAATAGGGATACAAATCTTCTGTATACTCTGCTACCACGTCACTAGTAGAGTAGCTATATCCAAAATCAATTATATCTGGGCCATTTCCCGAAATAATTTCTCGCTGAATCTTTAAAAGTCCATCTTCTGCTGGCTCTGATGATCTTTCATATAATTTGATTTCAATCTGATAATCTTCGTTTGTCTGATTAAACAGTTCAACTTGTTTTAACAGGTCATTATCATCATTAAATGTCGCTAGAATTAAAGTTGTTGTATCTGATACTGACATTAATTTCTCAACATTTGACTTTTCTACCTTTTTGTTGTTTTTAAATCCGCAGGATGTGATAAGAAGTGCGACTATGAGTATAGCAGTTATTGTTTTTTTCAATATATTTCTCCTTATAAAATAAACAAAACAGTTTTCTATTTCCCAGCTGGAATATAGTAAAAAATGAATTTTTCTTCTTGTATACCATAAATACATAAGCGACCATCTCCAAGAAAACCGTATCCACCAACTTCTTCTCCTGAGATTGGAAGATTCTCTATATAAATCCTATTTTCAATTACATTCGATTCTATGTTGTAGGTATAAACTCCAGTTCTTGGATCATAGATTAATAATTCGGAATCGGTTCCTGACATAATACAATACATGTTGATATTTGGATTCTCAAGTACTGCTTCTACATCCACAACTGTTTGCTCTTCAATGCGCCCAAGTATGATTTCATTATTGGCATTATAGTATGAGCAGTAGATAACACCCGACTTTCCGCACCCTATTTCAGCCACGCTTCCCTCACAAGTAATTCGTTCCATCTGTGTTCCCGTAGAATTTATTTTAATTATCTCATTTTCGTGATCCATGTAGTAATTGCCCTGTAAATCAACGCAGAGATTATAAGAGCGTGCTGCTTCAGCAGGCATAAGTTCTGATATATCAAGTTTCTTTTCAATTTCACCCGTTGAATTTACAACCACCAACCATGTTTTCTCATCGGTTGGAATATCAAATTCCTGATCATCAACTATAGTCTTTTCGGTACTAATCCACTTGGTATAACACTTATTTTGATTATCTACATACATGTTAATAATTCGCATATCAGAAGGTATTTCTATTGATAGTGTTTCAAATATCGAAGCCTCTTGCTCCATGGTTCCCAAGAAATAATCATTTTCTGGACTGATTCCAACCAAAAAAAGTTTACTCCCCCCCAATGCAAAACAAGATTTCCTTATGTCACTACCTTCGTAGAGAACACTAGATGACACATTAGATACCTTATATTGAATAGCTTCCACTTCTATGATTTGGTTCTCACCTGTTGCTTCAGTTGAAGTCACTGATTGTAACACTTCCTCTGTTGAAGTAGATAGCTCTTGTTGGTTATCTTTTGATTTGCTTTCGTTTGACTGATTTGTACATCCTGTTATTGAAAAAATTAAAAGTAATGTCAAAAAAAATTTTGGTAGTTTTATTGTCATATGTTAATACTCCCTTGCAATTTTTTGTTTTTGCTATTCTTGGTTTATGTATTCCAATTCATTTTATATTGTATAACAGTTCTGTCATTTAATCAATGCTTAGAAATTATATAAGTAGCAAATATCATCTTATTAAAATGCAGTCTTATTGGTCTAAGAATACCAATAAGACTGCATTTTCTAATATGATTGAATTAATATTCCAACTATAAAATCAGCATTACTTGCTCGTTGGACACGTTATAGTAAACGTAACTTAATTATAATTATGATGATCTGTATATCCCCACATATCAGGTTTTAATCTGTGAATATAATTAAATTCTGTATCTTCTCCTAACATTTGAGTATATACAATAATTTTTTCATCGACATACATAAGTCCTAATACTGTTCCGGTTGTACTACCAGTAGCACGTAACCTTGCTCCCTTTACCCATATTGTAGTCTCTCTTGATGGACCATAAAGAGTCTCATGTGCCTCTACATTTGATGATGGTGCTAAAGACGCAAACGTTAATGCCATAAGAAGTGCTGTTCCCATAAATACTTTAGAAATTTTTCTAACTTTCATTGCTAATTCTCTTTTCTCTTTTTATTATTGGTATATAACCAATATTTCTTAACATAAAAAAGATTAATACAAGTCCACCGCAAAATCTGTTACTTCTTGTCACAATATTTCGTCAAATTTGTTTCTTTTTGTCCGAAAAAAGCATTGCACTTACCTAAAATTGCAATTATACTTATATTACATTACATAAAACAGCAAAGGGATGAACGACATGGATGATAAACTAAAAATTTTACTAGTAGAAGATGACACCAGAATCACAAATGAATTTCAACGTTTCATTGTGCAATTTAATGCTTTTTACCTTCTTGACACATGCAATGAATCCGATCAGGCAATTCATCAGATTCTTAATTTGTATCCCGATGTTGTGATTCTTGATTTAGAATTACATCGTGGTGGTGGGAATGGACTAGCTGTTTTAAAAGCAATCCAAGAACAGAACATGGTAATGAAACCCTTTTTCTTAATTACTACTAATAATTCCAGCGAAACAACACATGAAGCAGTCCGTAAATTGGGGGCCGATTTTATCATGTGTAAATATGAGTTAAACTATACTTCTCTTTCCGCTTTGGAGTTTATTGATACAATGAAAGCTACTTTATTTGATAAACGAAATAAACTTGCTGAATTAGGGCATAATTTAGAATCCCCGGACCATAAATCAATCCGGATTCACGCCTTTATTGAGAAGGAACTTAATTTCATTGGTATCAACCCCAAAGTGAAAGGCTATAACTATCTGGTGGAATCCATTTGTTATGGAGCAACTGCAGATTTGGATACTATGACAGATCACGTGGCTACTCTTTTTAAGAAATCAAAAGCCAGTGTAACAAGGGCCATGCAGAATGCTATCAATAATGCATGGACAAGACAGGATATCAATCTTTTGACAACACATTATACTGCAATTATACGACAAGCGAATGGTACTCCTTCGCTTTTGGAATTTCAATGCTATTATGTTAATAAAGCAAGACATATCTAAAAAATTTATCCTTTAGTTTTAGGATTAATTATACTAATAATAAAATCTATTAAATCACTCATTTGGCACCTCCTAATTTTTTTATAATAATAAAAAAATTAGGAGAATTTATATATTACTTTTTGTCTATATAATTTGTTACTTTTCGTTATTTTTTGTCCGTGCTGGAGGATCTTTATGCTACTATTAGTGCTACATTTTTATGTTATCTTCATAAGTTCCACACTTCTTTATTTCAAAATTTTGAATTTATCCATCAAACGTAGTAATTTTTATATTTCCTTATTGGTCTCTTTAATATTTTCCATAGTTCATTATTATTTATATGAAAACCATAATATTCCTCCAACGCTAATCCTAACCCTTTGTTTATTTACTTTTTGTAGCATTTTAATCAAAAAAGATTTTCGTTTGCGAATTTACTCCAGCATTATATCGTCTGCTCTTGGATGTTTATTTTTTATTTTTTCTACTCTGTTTATTTCTCCTATAACATTTTTTATTTTCTCAACAAAATTTACAAGAACAACCCTAGAGATAATTACGATTTGTTCCGTTGGAATAATCGAAATTATAGCTATTTTATTATTTTTTAGAATCAAAAGATTTCGTTCTGGAATTCCAAATATCGAAAAAAGCTATGATATCAATATTCTTGTGCTTTTGTGCTTAGTTATCCTAATACTTATGTCTTTTAATGAAATACATGTTTCTTATGACATTGTTATGACTATATTCCTCATCATCACTCTTAGCAGCTTCGTCGTTTACTTCGAAATCAAAAAAAACATCAAGCAAACCTACCTCAACACTCTTCACGCGCAAGAACGTGATCAGCTAGAACTACTCCTCCATTCAAAAGAAGACGAAATTCTTGCACTAAAAAAGGATGTAGATAATTTGTCTAAAATGATTCATAAAGATAATAAGTTAATCCCAGCCTTTATGACTGCTGTAGAAGATTTATATCTTCAGAATAAAGATTCCAAATCTGACCAGTTGCTTCAGGAACTACATCATTTCATGCATGATAGAAATTACACCTTAAACTATCAAAATAAAGGTGATGACACTCTTCAAAAAACAGGGATTGCATCCATCGATTATGTGATGAAATATCTCCATTTAAGAGCTATGAATGAAAAGATTGTATTTCGGGTTGCTATCACCACGGAACCGTTTTCACTATCCGATACTCCCTGTCATCAAAATGATTTAAGAACCTTACTTGCAGATCTGGGAGAAAACGCCGTACATGCTGCATCAAATAACGAAAATTCTTCAGTTTATGTGGAACTTGGTTTCCAAGAAGACATTTTATTTCTATCTGTCTATGATACGGGGTATTATTTTGATTATGAAGTATTAAAAAACATTGGGAAATCTAGATTTACCACAAGATTAAAGAATGGTGGCAGTGGAATAGGTCTGATGCAAACAATGGAAATCTTGAACCGCTATCAGGCAAGTTTCCAGTTGAAAGAATTTTCTGCAGATTCAGATTATAGAAAAGCAATCCATATACGATTTGATTCCAGAAACAAACGGGAGATTTGTAGTGATCGCTCGGAACTTACTAAGTTAAAATCAATACGTTCTGATTGGTACTTCACAGCCTCCTAATGTTATCACACAAAAAGGCCCCTCTTTCCATAAATTCAAACTTGGAAGGAAGGGCCTTACTTTTATATATTTAACTTACACCGTAAACTTAGTAACCGCCAGTTTCAGTAATTCAGAATTTTTCATACTAATATCCATCTGAACTTTTACTTCTTTTAGCATTTCTACCATGGCAACCATCTTTTCTGCCATTTCCTGGGTGTCACCTGCACCTTGATTTACAGTAACGGCAACCTCAGCGATGGCTTTGATTATGCCATCTATAGTATCTGCCAGTTCTTCACTGCTGGAATTAAAATCACCTACAAGTTCGTCTACAAAGATTCCATCGGCTCCATAAGATTCGCCGGTCTGAACCATGTCTTGGTAATCCTTCATTACTTTCTGGTCAAAAAAATCCATCATAGTTTT
The DNA here is from genome assembly GCA_947630125.1 of uncultured Lachnospiraceae bacterium. Lineage (GTDB taxonomy): Bacteria > Bacillota > Clostridia > Lachnospirales > Lachnospiraceae > CANRGO01. The sequence continues at coordinate 12,705 of CANRGO010000004.1, forward strand.
TGATCCATGAATCATATCTTGCACCGCCACTATTACTTCCTTGGTTACCTTTTGGATTTCATTGACTGAATTTTTGGAATTTTCAGACAAATGACGGATCTCATCTGCAACCACTGCAAATCCTTTTCCAGCTTCTCCTGCTCTTGCCGCTTCGATCGCTGCGTTTAAGGCTAATAAATTAGTCTGATCAGAGATTGATAAAATCCCTTCCGATAATACATGAATACTATTGATGGCTTCTGATTTTGCAAGGGCTACTTCCAGTTTTTCTCTGGTGGTCTGATATAATTGCTCTGCACTGGTTTCAGAAGCAACTGCTTTTTCCTTTAACTTTTCTGCTTTTTTTCGAATTTCAGAAGCACTGATGGTTCCATCCTGAGAGCGTTCAGCCATACGTTTTGCGGCCTGTTCAATTCCGGAACTGGAAGCATGGATTTCTTCTGTGGTGGCTGCTGTCTCTTGCATCCCTGCTGATAATTCCTCAATGATTCCAGAAGACAACTCAACTTGAGTCCCTAAGGTCACAAGATGTTTGGATACCTGGGCAGATGATTCTTCCACTCCAAGCGCACAGTGATTAACCTCTAAAATAATGGTACGAATATTTTCAATAAACTGATTGACCGTCATCGCTAAGGCACCAATCTCATCTCGGTGCTTGATTTCTATGGTTTGTGTTAAATCTCCACCCTGTTCAACCAGATCTTTTAGTTTTCTGCGAAGTAGACCAATGGGTTTTACAATACTGATAACGATGGACAAGGCCATCAGAATACTGATAAGAATGGATACCCCCATCACCACCAAAAGTACATCTCGTATGGTTCGATAGGTTTTGCTTCCCTCGTCCTTGATTTGCACACTACCTTGAAGGGCTTCTTCCTTAAGAACTTTTACCATGACTGCTATTTCATCATAGGCAGCTTTGCTTTCACCGTCGATGATTTTTCTGGCAGCTTTGGCATCTAAGAGACGACTTGCCTTTAACATATCCTGGTGAACGGCTGTATAGGTATCCCAATAGCCTAGCATCTGTTCTACCCTTCCATCATCTACATAGGTTGAATACGCTGTCATATTTTTCTTAATGTTTTTGCTTAAGGCTTCCATGCTATCTTCTAATGCCAGCATGGCTTCCATATCGGTTGTCACCATATGCTCATATTCCTGATAACGATAAAGTGTTGTCTCATAACTTAAACTATTAATAATCTCCAGCTGTGGCATTACTTCATCTGTTACCTGGGCTGTTGTCAGATTTACTTCCTTTAAAAAATAAACCGACACCAGACTAATTGTGGTGATTACCAAAACCAAAAATGTAAATGAAAAAATAAGTTTCTTTTTAATTGTCATCTTCATAAACCTAGCCTTTCCTTCTATTTTTCTGAAAAGTCCTCCCACATATTCAGAAAACGTTTTCCAGCCCAGACAAAATAATAACCAGGCAGAGTTTTTCTCAGCTGGGCTTCTTTTTACCTTATAAGATTACCATTTAACTTGCCTGTGGGCAATTCCCTTTTTACGAAAATAATTCACAAAAAAAACGCCACAAATTTGGCGTTTTTCGCAGTTTACTCTTCTTTTAAGATTGCTTTAATTCGATGAATTAACATATCGATGGCAACATCATTCAGACCACCTCTTGGGATAATCACATCCACATACTTTTTATAAGGTTCTACAAACTGTTCATGCATGGGTTTAACGGTGCTAATGTACTGGGTAATAACCGATTCCAGGCTTCTGCCCCGTTCATTTACATCTCGCATGATTCTTCGAATTAGGCGTTCGTCAGCATCCGCATCCACAAAGATTTTGATATCCATAAGATCCCGTAATTCTGAATTTTCGAAAATCATAAATCCTTCTACAATAATTACTTTGGCTGGATTAACGGTAACTGTTTCCTTTAATCTGGTATGTTCCGTATAAGAATACACCGGTCTTTCGATGGACTTCATTTCTTTTAAATCCTTGATATCCTGAATTAACTTTTGGGTATCAAAAGCAGTGGGATGATCATAGTTTAGTTTTGCACGTTCCTCAAAAGGAAGATCATCGTGGGGTAAATAATAAAAATCATGACTGATCAGCTCCACACTATCTTTGCAAACTTTCTTGATTCTGTTTGCCACTGTGGTTTTCCCAGAAGCAGAGCCTCCTGAAACACCTATAATAATTACTTTTTTCATATTTTCTGATCCCTCATAAACTTGGTTTTCATAAACCTACTGGTTCTATAGTAGCACAGAATTTCACTTATTTGAATCATTTATTCAATTTTTATATTTCTTTTGTTTGACAGTCAAACAGCTTTCAAATAGACTGAATATATGAGATGAAAATCTTTTTTTATAGACAAATACTTGTCTTTTTTCAAATTTTAGGAAATAACGGGGGACTTATTCTTGATAACTACAAAAATCGATGGCTACACCATTTATGATTTATTTATTTCAGGTGCAAGCAATTTAATTAATAAAGAACAGGAACTTAATAAAATCAATGTATTTCCTGTTGCTGACAGCGATACAGGAACCAATCTGGCCATGACCATGCGCAGTATCCTTGCCAATGCCAAGCGGGATGTGAAGGTTCATACCGCACTTTCCTCCATCTCAGATACGGCCATTTCCAATGCTTATGGCAATAGTGGAATGATTTTTGCCCAATATCTAAGTGGCTTTGCCACGGAAGCCGCAGGAAAAGATGAGTTAACCTGGGAGGAGTTTGCTGACTTAGCCCAAAAAGCTTCCGACTATGCCTATGAAGCAGTTGCCGATCCAAAAGAAGGGACCATTTTAACCCTGATGAAGGATTGGGCTCATAGCATGAAGCAAAATCTCTGTTTACAGGACAGTGAGAAAATGCTGGAAGCATCCTTTCAAAAAGCAAATCAGGTGGTTGAAAATACCAAGTTTAAAATGAAGGTTTTATTAGAAAACAACGTTGTAGATGCTGGAGCAAAAGGATTTTACTTTTTTCTTCAAGGTATCTTAGAATTTGTGAAAAAAGGAAAAGCTCCCCTGGTTCAGGCAACTACAAGCCTGGAACTGGATTTACATGAAAATAATTTTGCACAACTAGAGGTTGAACAGAACCGTTATTGCAGTCAGTTTCTCATTGAAACCACTTCCTCTGCAGCCCTTTTAAAGCAGGAACTGGCTTCTTTCGGAGAATCCCTGGTTGTAATTGGTGCTCCACCACATGTACACATCCATCTTCACACAGACGAACCTGCAAAAATCATGCAGGTACTACTGAAAAAACATAAACTTCTAAATCAGAAAATCGAAGACATGAAGGAAATGAATGCCCTTCAGTACAAACGAAAACACTCCATTGGACTTCTTACGGATTCTATCGCAGATTTACCAAAAGAGTATATGGATGAGCATCAGATTCATTTACTTCCTTTGAATTTAATTTGTGATTCTGTGGTTTATCAGGATAAAGTGACCATGACCAGTGATTATATTTATGACTTAATTGAAACCGCAGATAAGCATCCAACCAGTGCTCAACCCTCTTCTGCCACCATGGAAACCCTGTTTCGCAGACTAATCTGCCATTATGACAGTTTAGTTTGTGTGTTTGTATCCAGTCAGATGAGTGGTACCTATGACCAGGCAAAAAAAATAGCAGACAGTATTTCTTCTGAAGGGAAAAAAATCACGGTGATTGATTCCATTCAAAATTCCTCTGCGGAAGGACTCTTGGTATATAAGGCTGCACAGCTGATTGAATCAGGAATATCTCATGAACAGGTCGTTTCTTCACTGGAAGACATAAAAAAAGACACCCACATCTATGTGGCTGTTCAAGATTTGAAAAACATGGTACGAGGAGGTCGAATCTCCAAACGGGCCGGTTATCTTTTAAGCAGGCTCAATTTAAAGCCTGTAATTTCAATAGATCAAGATGGAAAAGGCATGATTTATGAAAAAGCTTTTTCACAAAAAAGTGCAACCGGAAAGATTCTGAAAAAATTCCGTAAGGACGCTGAGTCCAGAGGAATCGAATCCTATTCTATCGTGTATGCCTCGTACAATGAGCAGGTAGATGCTTTTCTACAGCAGCTCAAAAAAATAAGTCATATGGAACCTCTATATAAGGTACCCATATCACCTATTGTTGCCATCAACGCTGGAGATGGTGCATTCGCCGTTTCCTATATAAAGAAAGGGGTCTGACATGCTGATTCAATCGATTATCTTTTTAGTTGTATACTTTACCTGTTTTTACCTTCTTGGTGTTTTGAAAAAAAATGCTTCCATTGTGGATATTGGCTGGGGTCTGGGTTTTGTTCTTCTGGCATGGTTTCATTTTATTCAGGGAAGTTTAAATCAAAGTTTACATTTAGCTACCATTGTAACGACCCTTTTGGTAAGTGTTTGGGGACTACGCCTTGCTTATCATATTTTTAAACGTAATCATAAAAAACCAGAAGATTTTCGCTATGCAGCCTTTCGTAAAGACTGGGGAAAAGCTTACTACCTGCGTTCTTATTTTCAACTATTTTTATTTCAGGGCGTCGTAATGTTTTTCGTATCTCTGGGCTTTTTATACATCGCTATTTCTGAAGGCAATCAGATTACCTGGCTTTTTATTCTTGGTATTCTCATCTGGTGTCTTGGTTTTTTCTTCGAGGCAGTGGGGGATCATCAGTTGAAAATGCATATCAAAAATCCTGCAAACAGAGGAACACTGATTCAAGTTGGCTTATGGAAATACACCAGACATCCCAATTATTTCGGAGAAGCCACCATGTGGTGGGGCATCTTCCTCATCGGACTTTCTGTTCAGGCTCCCTTGTTTATTATCATTAGTCCTCTTGTAATCACCTTCATGGTACGTTTTGTATCTGGTGTACCTATGTTGGAAAAAAATCTAAAAAAATATCCAGGTTTTGAAGAGTATACCAGGAAAACAAACATCTTCTTTCCCTGGTTTCCAAAGAAGTAGTTAGCATACATATTTCCTTTCCAGATTTTCTAAAAGTTGCTGATATTTTTTTTGTACCCCTGCAGTGGTTGCTTCTTTTTCAAATTGGAAGGTATCCAAATTCACCTGTTTTAATATTTCAGGCTGTAAATGGTTTTTTGCAAACTGATAGATTAATTGGTCTTCTTTTTCTATGTGTCTGGTTAAGTGTTTTACGTAACCGATGGCACTGGCAATGATATCCAGTTTAGCTTCTTCTCTTCCATCCTTCAATTGCTGTAGGGCTTCTTTTAAGTCACTCATAAAGAGTCTTCCCCACTCATGTTCTACTAACATTCCGTGGGTAATCAGGTTGCTTCCCATTTTCCCAAGATGTTTCACCATTTCATCAAAAAGAATTTTTTCTTCCTTCCCATGATGATGATCATCTGCATAGAACTTAATAAAATCAATCATTTCATAAAAATCTTCATATACCACATCTGCCCCTTGCAAGAGTTGATAGCATGCATTCCTTACAACCTGCAACATACGAAGGATGTTTTGATGTTCTTCCATCATTAGCTCTACACTATCAATGGAATCTAACTGTCGAATTTCATAAGTTGCATCCTCTTCTCTCTTCAGTTCATAAGGAAGAGAAGCTATAAGTCCCTGCAAAAAGGAATCACGTAATGTATAATACAGATTGATGTCACCACCAGCCTGCTTCCAATAATCCCCATGGACGCAAACTCTACGCTTCCAGAGGATTCTATTCTCAGTTTGTTCCATCACTTCCAACGCGTGATCACAAGGCATTCCATCCAACATGGTATCCTGAATAAGTTTCCATAGGTCCGCTAAGGAAGACGGATTATTTTGTTTACTCTGCTTTTTCCCTTGTTCATAAAAAACAGACTGAATAGCTTCTAAGGAAAGAAGCTGCTCTTTTTGTATCTGGGTAATCAACGTTGCTAGTTTATGCTCTACCTGAATCACATGTTTTTGCAGCCATCCATGGATATTTGTAGTATCAATGATCGATTCTAAATCTCCAACCGGGAAAACGCCAAATTGCTGATTCAAACTGCCCGCCCAGTCTCTATCTGTCTGTTGTTTTGTTGCCAGTTCTATTATTTCTTCTATTATTTCATTCTGTAATGTAATCTTGCCAAAAAGCCATGTATGGATTGGTCCTAAAAATGCGCTCATAGTATCCTCTTTTCTTGAAACTGTTTGTTGTGTCTACTTTAGTATAACGGGGTCAAAAAAATTATGTGTTGCTCTGGCTACATATTTCAGCAACTTGGAACACTTAGTCAAAGCAGGATAACATGCAGACAGTTGACAGGATTTTTGATGTTCTATATAATGACTTTAGACAAAGGTGCCTAAAAAAGGGCACCTTTTTTTATAGAAAGGAATCTGAAATGATAGAAACTATAACCCCAGAAGTATACCAGCATGTATTGAATCAGCAGGAGTTAACCGTTCATTATCAACCAATTGTAAGCATTAGCAAGCGAAGTATGATTGGTTATGAATCATTACTGAGAGCTTACTACCATGATAATCTGATTCCACCAGATTTACTTTTTTTATATGCTTCCGAAACAGATAGTGTTCACACTTTGGATTCTATTTGCCAGAAAATGGCCCTCCTGAAATATCGGGAAGGATATCATAATCAATTGCTATTTATCAATATTGAAACAAGTTTAATTGAATATTATCTGAATCACGCCACCCTCATCATCAATACCATCGATACCTTACAGATACCCAGAGGGAAAATTGTAATCGAAATTAATGAAAAGCGTGCTGGAAGCTGAAGCCGAAGTGATAACCTGTGTAGGTTGTGGTGTTGACTGGTTTCAGGGATATTTTTTCTCTAAGGCCATGGATTCAGGCCTTATTCATACCCTTGATTTTCAGGAGAAATGTCGCATGATTGCTGTGAAATATCAAGGGAAGGCAGTCAATGAGATGATTGAACATCAATCCCTGGTAAAGAGAAGAAAAGAATTGTTTGATGATTTGATTTCTTTGATAGAACACGCTGCATATTCTGAAAATCTGATGCAGGAAGAAGAATTCATCCTGATTCCAAGTTTCGCAATCAGGAAATGTTTACACCTATGAAGCAGGGCGATTCCCATATCTCCAAGCCATTTTACATTTACGCCCTCCATAATCCTAAAAAAACCTATGTCAGTGTCAAGTATATTTCTCTGGCTACGGGCAACTACTGTCAAACCATATCCCGCTTTTTATCTCTGCCCAACCAAAGAGAGCTTGTTCTTTGCGCGGACTTTATTATGAATGCATAACAGCGGCCAGATTTCTCTGACCGCTGTTTTACTTGTTTTTATAAGTTTATGCTAATTCCAAAGCCACTTCCATCATCTGGTGGAAGCCAATTTGTCTCTCTTCTGCAGATAATTCTTCTCCTGTATAGATATGATCGGAGATGGTTAAAAGGCACAAAGCATTTTTACCGGCTTTTGCTGCATTCATATAAAGTGCTGCCGCTTCCATTTCTACAGCTAACACACCCATGCTTTTCCATAGGTTGCTTGCATCCTTATTGGCATTATAGAATACATCACTGGATACTACATTTCCAACGGTAACAGGGATGTTACGTTGTTTAGCTGCGTCCACCGCTTTCTGTAAAAGTTCATAACTTGCGATCGGTGCATAGGTTCCTGGCAACTGGTATTGACTTGCGAAGTTGGAATCTGTACAAGCTCCCATAGCTACTACCAAATCTTTTACTTTTAATTTATCACTAAAAGCTCCAGCTGATCCGATACGAATAATATTTTCTACTCCGTAAAAATGATATAATTCATATGAGTAAATTCCGATTGAAGGCATTCCCATACCGCCTCCCATAACAGAAATCTCTTTTCCTTTGTAAGTTCCGGTATAGCCAAACATATTACGAACTTTATTAAAACAAACTACATTTTCCAGATATGTCTCTGCAACAAATTTTGCTCTAAGTGGATCTCCTGGCATTAGTACAGTCTTTGCAATCTGTCCTTCTTTTGCTTCATTATGAGCTGTTGGTATCATTCCCATTGTTAATCTCCTTTTCAAATTAGATACTGGTTACATAGTAACAGTATATCATTTTTTTTTGGAAATTCCTATTGAAAATGTTCATCAATATAGGTAATCATTGGCTGTATATAGTCGGCTCTTTTCTCCAGGAAATCATAGATGCATTGATAGCTGGAATAACCACCTGAAATAGCCTCCTCCTTACTTCCAACTCCTGGATAACGAAGGAAAAACTGATCGTACAAAGGAGCATAGACATCACGAAACTGTGTTAAAACCTGCTGTGCATATTCTTTTTCAAAAATTCCTTCACTAAGACCCGACAAGGTTTCCTTATAGTCCTCTCGGAAATTTTCATTGGTCATTAAGTAGGCAAAAATCAGAACTGCAGGATTATTGGTATCCATATCCAGCATTCCAGCTGGTTTATAGTTGTCCTCTTTAATGGTATTGGCATTTGCTTCACCAGCTCCCATAACTCCACCAAAATCCAAATCATAAAAGCAAAAACGCCATTTGTTATCCCCATAGGGATTTCCTTCTTCAGCCTCGATTGTTCTCCAAAGAGACCAATTCTTTCCAGGCCAGTCCCATTTGTTATTGAACCAAATCTGAGCTGCAAAATAGTCTCTGGCAGATTCTACATCCACCAACTGTGCAAAGGCCAGATAGTCTTCTTCAGCTTCCAGATTTTTATGAGTCTGGAAAAAATTCAATAAATCTTCAAAATAGTAGCTTTCATTGGTTTCTCCTTCTGGTAAATCTCCAATATCCAGCTTATACCCAAGACTTAAGGCTTCCGCATCCCCTTTATATAAGACCACATGATCCTTATTTACTCCATGACTGTCTTCAAAATAATCATCGCTATAATCTTCCTGCAGTACATATAAGCCCCAGTATTCCCCATTTACATATAGAATACAGGGTCTTGATGTTAAGGTTTCACAGGCAAGGTCTTTCACAAGCGTCTGCCAGTAGGTATCATTATACTTGGCTGTTAGGGCTGTGTTTCCACCTGCTCTTAAGGTCAGTGTTTTAAATTTATCCATGATCTGTCCCTGGTCATCTCTCAGACTTTCTCCAAACACTGCATAGTTAAAATTCTTTTTACCGTAATCACTTCTTGCATACAGGCGCAGTCCTTTTTGCAAATCAGATCTGGAGTAATTCCCCTGTACACGGATTCCACAGGCTTGAGCAAGCACCTGCTCTGCCCTCTCTTGATTTGCTTCAAACAGTTCCAGATAGATTTCTTTCTCCCAGTCCCTGCCTTTTTGCTTGTAATTAGCATTCAATGCTCTGGATATTTCTGCATCCAGCTTCTCATTAAAGTTTAATTTTTTCATCAACTCATTTTGATAATGGGCACCTTTTACATAGATACCAGTGTCATAATCAAAGAGGTCTTCGTAGTTGATACTAAGAGATAACACTGCAAGATCTTCTCCTGCTGCCTGACAGCTTTCTTTGATACCCTGAATGTGTTCTTCCATGGTTCCTAAAAAGAAACTTGCGGTGTTTGTTTCCGAGTAGCTATCCTTTTTATCAAGGGCAACTGCTCTGACAACGGTAATCTGATCCACATCTTCTGGGTTTGGAGCCTGTAAGGTACCAACAAATCCATCTTTTGTCTGATTTAACTCCACATGAGCTGCATCAAAATAAAAAGGATCTATTTGAGACATAAGTGGCACCTGATCAATCTGTTTCGTAATCGTGATAGGCTCTTTATACTCTTGTCTGCTGGTACTAAACAAAGGATCGCTACCATCTAAGGTATAGTAAATGGTTTTTGCTCCCTCACAACGTATCTCCAGTTGAAAGTCCTCTGGATAAAATCCACTTTCCTTTGAGAAGGCAAGTTCTAACTTATTCTTTTCCTGACTTTGCAGGGTTTCTTTTAGCTCTTTGTCATAATTCACAAAAAAAGGATTTTTACCTTCCTTTTCCGATGCTTGAACCTCTGTACTTACTTCCTGACTCTGTACATCCGAATTTTCTTCTACTTTTTCAGTCTGACTACTACAAGCACTTAGAAGTAATAGGAAAAGAAGCAAGCTTACAGTTCGTCTCCACTGCTTTCTTTTATTTTTTATTTCTGTCTGATTTCTACTCATTCTTTTGATACCCCCATTTTCTAATAAAAATAACCGTCCTGCCTTTTGTTGTATGGTAACAGAAGGCAGGACGGTTTACTACAGGGTTAATTACTCATTTGTTATGACATATTTTGAGATTTACTTGTTCCAATATTAAATCCCACGAAAGGAAAAGGTAAATTCCACCTTTTTCGTTACATCCAGCTGATACTCTGGATGAACTTTGGCTCCCCAACTATCATCTCCACCTACACCCAGCTGATTCAAAGAGGCTCTGACATAGGTATGATGAACTGGGGGAAGTTCATAAGCATGCCCTGCAAGTTCCAGCTGGTGGGGAGAATATGGTAATGCAGAAAAATTCATGCAGTCACCTTCAAATAAAAGTCCACGTCCCAGGTTATCTGTTACGGTAGCATTTCGTACCTGTACTTTGTTTCCACATTCCTGAGGAACCAGATAAGCTGCCATCTGGTCTTGAACTTTTTGCTGATAGATACCCAGTTTACCACCCTCCATACGATCTGCGTAGGTTTCCTGTGGTCCTGGTCCATACCAGCGAAGATTTTCATAGTCTGCTGCCAGGGTAAATAGCAAACCAAATTCTGGCATATCAGCTAATTCTTGAACTGGATCGTAGGAAAGGGTAATGGTCACTTTTCCATCTCCAGTTACCAGGTAGCTGACCTTACAACTGCTGATTGGTCTGGTTGGCATATAATAGGTAAATGTCACTCTGGCATGTTCATAGCCAAACTCCATCTCTGGAATAGTTGGCATACCTGTCTGTGGGTCCTTATTCATCAGATATAAACTGGCAAGTTTCCACTGTGCATAGCGAGCAGGGAAGAGATTCCCCATGTCATTATCCACAGGTGCTCTCCAAAAATTAGGGAGGGGCATTTTTTCCAATAATTCAACGCCTCCATACCGATATGAAACCATCCCTCCGGTTGCTCCAGAGAAAAGAACTTCAAAGTCGTCTCCTTTCACTCCAAGATTGTAGTGACCTCCTGTTATGGTTAATGGTTTGTGGCAGGGAACAGTCACTTTCTCATATGGGAAGGCAAACTGGGAAAATCCAAGTTCATAATCCCGATTTGCATACAAGGTTGTTTCTTTTAATAAGAACGAGACAATCAGTACAGCTTCTCCATCTTTTGGAATCGCAAAAGGCTGAGGATAAGACTTTTCACTCATCGGTTCTACCTGAATGTCCAAGTATTTGCTTTCCAGAAGTTTTCCATCTTTTAATAATTCAAGTTTACATAAAAATAAATCGGTATTTTGAAACAGGTATTTGTTCTGTATCCGAATTTCATCTTCTGTAATGATGGCACAGAGATTTTGATACTGATATTTTACTTCCTGCATTTTAGGAGAAGGAAGTCTGTCTTTTCCATACACAATTCCATTTCCACTAAAGTTATAGTCACTGGGGCGATCATGGAAATCTCCGCCATAAGCCTGGAAAGTTTCCCCATAACGGTTCTTTTTATCCAAGGACTGGTCAATATAATCCCAGATAAAACCTCCCTGGTATCTGGGCTCTGTTTCCGCCAGTCTGGTGTATTTATGTAGTGCGCCACAGGAGTTTCCCATTGCATGAGAGTATTCACAACAAATCATGGGTTTTTCAGGATGCTCAGCTAAAAAGGCTTTGATGGCCTCCACCGATGGATACATCTGACTTTCCATATCACTGGTATCTGGATATCTGCGATCCTGAAAAATTCCTTCGTAATGAACCAGACGATAAGGGTCCAGAGAACGAAACAGTTGAGACATCTGATAAATTACAGAGCCGCCAAAAGATTCATTTCCCACAGACCAAATGATAATAGATGGATGATTTTTATCTCTTTGGAAGCAGCTGTTCACCCGGTCAAGCATCATCTGTAAAAAGGTTTCATGATCTCCGGGTACAGTATAGGAAGGATCTGCCATTTTACGAAGAACCGGTTCAAAACTTCCATGAGATTCCATATTGTTTTCTGCAATCACATAAAGTCCATAGCGATCACATAATTCATAAAAATGGGAATCATTAGGATAATGGCTGGTTCTAACTGCATTGATATTGTTACGCTTCATGGTAATAATATCCTGTACCATTTCTTCTCTGTTAGGTACCCGCCCTCTTAAACTACTGAATTCATGGCGGTTCACACCTTTAAAGATAATGCGTTTTCCATTGATTTTCATCAGACCGTCTTCCAGAACAAAACGTCTGAATCCAATATTTTGTTTGATATATTCTGTTTCTCCATCTGAATCTGATACCAGATGGATGGATACTTGATACAGGTTTGGAATCTCTGCACTCCAAAGTTTCGGAGCTCGTATTGTAAACTGTTGCTCATTTTCTCCACAAAGCTGTACTTCTTCTTCCAAAAGGACTGTAGTCTGATCCTGTAAGCGAATCACTGCCTTACCACTTCCTACTGTTTTGGTTTTGATTAGAAGATTTGCGCTATTTAAGTCTTTTGAAACAGGTGCCTGAATCTGTAAATCCTGAATATGAGCGGAGGGAATGGCATACAAATACACGCTGCGGAAGATTCCAGAGAAGCGGAAAAAATCCTGATCTTCTACCCAGCTTCCACTGGTCCACTTAAACACCTGCACACATAATTTATTTTCGCCTTCTTTTAAGTACTCTGTGATTTCAAATTCCGAAGGAGTAAAGCTGTCCTCACTATAACCAACATAGGAACCATTTAACCAGACTGCCATTCCACTTTCTACACCCTGAAAAGAAACAAAACAACGTTTTTGTTTCATATGTTCAGGCACATGAAAGTATTTGGCATAGGAGGCAACTGGATTAAATTCTTCAGGAATCTGACCTGGCACCAGGCTCTCATGTCCATCCCAAGGGTACTGAATATTTACATATTGAGGTTTGTCATAACCCTCCATCTGTATATGGGCTGGCACGCGAATATCCGCCCATTTACGACAGTTATACTCTTCTTTTTCAAAGCCTAGAATGGCTTCTTCATAGGTTCTCCCGTAGGAGAATTTCCAGAGTCCATTCAGACTGTGGTAATATTTTTTTTCATTCTGAATAAAAGCTTCTTCTGAATCATAAATGGTATGGTCCGAATGAGCATCCATTCTGTTTTCCATAAAAATTTCCGGATTTTTTACAATAGCATAATCAAACAACTGCTTCTTCATACGTTTTAACCTTTCCTTAACCTTTTACAGCGCCACCAATGGTCATGGCATCCTCTACCTTCTTACTAAATATAACATACAGAAGAATCGTAGGTAAACTTGCAATTACCATGGTTGCTCCCATTGCACCCCAGTCTGTGGTAAATGCTCCTTGTAAAAATAAAATTCCCAAAGGAAGTGTCTTTAATTCATCTTTTACAACCAAAACATTTGCCAGAATAAATTCGTTCCATGCATTTAGGAATATATAAATAACCAACGTAGCGGTTGCTGGTTTCACCAGTGGAACAATGATTTTCAGGAAACAGGTTACGATATTCGCTCCATCGATACAGGCTGCTTCTTCTAATTCCACAGGAAGTCCTTTTAAGGAACCGTAATAAACTAAGGTTGCAAAGGATAAATTAATTGCAGTATATACCAGGATTAATCCCCATCTGGTAGTGTCCAGACCTAGAGAATTCACAGTTTTCGCTACTGGAATTAAAATTGCCTGAACGGGAATAAACATACCCAGTGACAGATAAATAGTCATGATAAAGCGACCTTTGAATCTCATTCTGCTGGTTGCGTAGCTAAATAGTAAGGCAAAGGCAATGGTTAAAACCACTGTCGCCACAGATACAATCAAACTATTTAAAAAATACATAGGTACATTGTACTGAGACCAGGCTTTGGCATAATTTTCCACATGAAGGGTGGTTGGTATTCCAAAGGGATTGGTTACAAAGATTTCGCTGTTGTTTTTAAAGGAGTAGAACAACAACCAAATAACTGGATATATGGAAATTGCAGCGTAGAACCAGCAAAACAGAGCAAATACAGCTTTTCCAAATGAGATTTTTTTTCGATTAGACATTTATTTGCCCTCCTTTTTTTCTTTATCGCGAAACAGCCAGTTGATAATTAAAATAATAGCAATGCATTGTAATACCAAAATACTTGCAGATGCCATACCATACCCATAACGAAACTCACGGAAGGCTGCTTTGTACATTAAGTAGGTCAATGTATGGGTGGCATTTCCAGGTCCACCTTTGGTCATAATAAACATTTCCGTAAATGCTTTCACACCACCTGTTAAGGATATGGTGAGACAGATTTTATAGGTTTCTTTTAAAAGAGGAATGGTAACTTTTCTATGTGCCATAAAAGAGGAAGCTCCGTCGATTTTCGCTGCCTCGTAATAGTCGTTTGGAATGGCTTTGATCCCTGCCATCATCAATGCAAACTGATAACCCATCCATTGCCATGCGTTTACAAATGCAATTACGTAAATGGCATGATTTCGGTCAGAGAGCCAATTTTGCTGATAGTCTAAGCCTACTGCTTTAAAAAGCTGGTTTAAAAGTCCTGAGTCTGAATTTAAGATTGCCAGCCATAGCTGACAAACAACGGTTACCGATAATACCACTGGGATAAAATAGGATACACGTAAAATATTTCGTCCTTTTGTTCGCTTGTCACTTACCACAAGAGAAAATACAGTGGCTAGTGTAATCTGAAAAATTGTTATAAACAGAGAAAAAATCAATGCATTTTTATTTGAAAGTTTAAATACGGTGTCTTTGAATAATTTCACATAATTCTCAAAACCAATAAAAGTACCACTTCCCAGTCCATTCCAATCATAAAAGCTTTTAACAAACACCTGAGTGATTGGGTAAAATACCATGACTGAAAATACCAGGAGTGCTGGTAAAGTAAAGAAAAAAATAGCCAGTTTATTTGAATAGAATTTTTTCACGGAACGCTCACTCCTTATCTTTTGGTTAAAAAAGCCGCCATACGAAGGGCTACCCTTTTTTGTATGGCGGCTGCATTATTACTGTGCCAGAGAATTACCAAGTTCGGTAATAAATTCTTCTGCTGTATAATCTTTTACCAACATATATTTGGTCTGATCTTCCAATGTTGTTTTAAAGGTTCCATTGGTTAAATGCCAGTCAAATTTGGTAATGCTTGTGATTTCTGGTAAAATACTCTGTAATTTTTCCATCATAGCTGGGAATTCTGTTTCAGGTTCTGCGTCCACATCAAGTGCTACAAGTGGAGTTCCTCTGTACATTACTTTTGCTTCACAATATTTTTCAGAAATAAATGCTGCAACTTCTGCTGCAAGTGTTGCATGTTCTGAATTAGGATTTACTGCATAACCAGCTGCTGCTCCGCCGCCTGACCATACTGCTTTACCTGCTTCATAGCTAGCTGCATCATAAGAAGGATAGTACATCCAGTCAACATTTTCTCCAAGGGTTGCAGTAGCGTCTGTCATAAACCATTGACCATTTAAGAACATTGCTGCTTCACCATTTAAGAACATCGCAGATGCCTGATCATAATTGGAAGTGGTTGCACTTTCCTGGAATAAGCCTGCGTTAACAAGTGTATGCATCATTTCTGCTGCTTTTACATATGCTTCTTCGTCTGCAGTTCCTTTTCCATCATCTAATTTTGCGATACCGCCTGCATCCCATCTGGTTGCAAGAACATCATACATAGCTGCTGTAATCCAGCCTTCTGCTCCAAAGATTGCCATAGGAACGATGTCGTTTGCTTTGAAGGTTTCTGCTGCTGCAAGTAATTCATCGTAAGTTGTAGGAACAGCTACACCGTATTGTTCAAAAATAGCTTTGTTATAGTACCAAACTACATATTCATTTCCAGCATATGGGAATGCGTAAATGTTTCCATCTTCGTTATAAAGAATGTTTTTTGCACTTTCAAATACTTTGTCTTCAAATCCTGTACTTTTTGCAACGTCGTTTAATGCCATAATGTTACCGGATTCTTTAAAGTTTTCAATCTGTGCAAGCGCAACCTGGAAAATATCAGGTAAGTTTCCTGTTGCTGCATAAGTCATTAATTTCTGTCCATCATCCTGAGCCTGAACTTCAAGTTCCAATTTTACATTAGGATATGCAATTGCTAATTGTTCTACTGCATAATCATAAGGAACTTTTGTGTCATCATCTGAATACTGAGCATAAATACGAAGTGTTGCTTCTTCTAAGGATAACACGCCTTCTGGAAGAGCTTCTTCTGTTTCTGCTGAATCTGTAGTTGTTTCTGTGGTTGTTTCCGTGGTTGTTTCTGTGGTTTCAGCTGTGGTTGTTTCTTCTGTCTTGTTGGAACATCCAACCAAAAGTGACATGGTAAGAACCAGACTTAAGCCTAAAGCTAAAAATCGTTTCATTTGTAATACCTCCCTTTGTTTACACATTTGCTTTATTGCATCTGTTAAGGAAAGTATAGAATTTTCCAATTTGAATTACTACGAAATATCCAAAACAGATTGGTAAATTTCAAAATTTATTGTCTATTAATGATATCACTTGGTAGATATCCAAAGTACTTTTTAAAACATTTGCTGAAATAACTAGTGTCATTGTAACCAACTTTCGTTGATATGTATGCTAATTTACTATTTTCCGTTAAAATCATCTCTTTTGCCTTTTCCATACGGCATTTTGTTATATAATCACTGATCGTCATTTGAAATTCGTCTTTAAACATTCTTCGAAGGTAAGTTTGATTTACAAACAGACTCCTGGATATCATATCAATGGTCAGATCTGGATTGGAATAAGTTTCATCCACATAAGTCTTTGCCTGTTTTGCAATCTGAGCCCATTTAGAATCCATATGTTCTAACTGATACTGCATAGCCAAATCATAAGCATCCAAAATAATCCCTCGTTTTTCCTGATAACTTCCCACTGCATTTAATAAAGAAAGCGGATGAAAATCCTGGCCAAAAACCGCTTCCATACTACGTCCCTTTTTAGCAAGATAAGAAAAGAGAACACTAAAAAGACTCATGTAAATCATGGAAGAAAATTCTGGATTCTCATATTCTTTGATCCGGTCCAGCTCCTGATTCATAATTTGTTTTAACTTGTCCACTAAAAATCCATCCAGGCAGTGGTTGATTTCTTCTAGTAAATCATAGGAATAAAATTCTCTGATTTGAAAATTTTTCATTTTTTTAAAATCAAAAATGCGTGTGGATGTTTCCTGATACGCACCAGCAAGGGCTTGTATCGATTCCAGATAAGCCCGCTTCAAATCTTTTTCTGCGAAACAATAATCGCTGATTCCAACCAATACCTGAAACCCGATATGTTCCTTTGCCAAATTTATCACATCCTCAAACTCATAACTTTCATATTCCTTCATGGCATCTTCGGTTGCAAAATTTAGTATACAGACGATATTTCCTTCATAATCCTGGAAAATATGCCACTCCCCATGAATTTCTATCATATCTTCCAGCAAGGAAGATAAAATCTCTTTCCAATTCATAATTTCTTCAGGAGAAATGGTATTTTCATAAAGGTTGGCACGTATGGTAATCACTAGAAAAAAAGGATGCAAAAAAAGTTCTGCCTGTTGTACTAACTGTTGCTCCAAGGTTGCTGATGCATAGATGGCATTTCGTAAGAGCTGAACTTTTCGCTCATTCATCAGTTGGTCTTTTTCATTTTCGCTTTCCAGAAGAGCGCTGATATTATCTTGTAATTTGAGCAGGGTGATTATTAACTCTTCTTTTTCAAAGGGTTTTACAATATAGTCTCTTACCCCTAGTTTCAGAGCTTTTCTGGCATACTCAAATTCACTGTTTCCGGTAATCAGAATAATGGAAAGGTCTGGATTAATGGCTAGTAGTTTTTCAGATAGCTGAATTCCATCCATGTAGGGCATTTTGATATCCGTCAGAACAATGTCTGGCTGATGAAGTTCATATAATTCCAAGGCTTCCTTCCCATCTTTTGCCTCACAGCAGGCTTCAAAGCCATAGGCATTCCAGTCAATAAAATTACGCAGATATTCACGGTCAACCGGCATATCGTCTACAATCATTATTTTTATCATGAATGGCTCTCCTCCTCTGCTGTTCTGTTTGGTAAAACAATATCTATTTTTGTGCCAGAACGTTGTTCTGAGTTAATCCGTATACCGTAGCTTTCACCGAAGTACAGTTTGATTCTATGATTAACACTATACACGCCAAAATGTCCCTCAGGGTTATTTTCCAGAAGTTCCTGGGCAATCTCCTCACTCATTCCGATGCCATTATCCTCCACAGAGAGAATAAGCAATTGTCCATTTCTTTGTCCGCTGATTTTCAAAAGTCCTGGTTCTGTTCTGTATTTCAGTCCATGATAAATGGCATTTTCTACCAAGGGTTGCAGGGTTAGTTTCGGAATGGGCATATCCAAAATCTCTTCTTCCAACTGGACTTCATAGGTAAATAGATCCAGGTAACGCAGTTTTTGCAGTTCCAGATAGTCCTCTACGATTTTAATTTCCTGGCGAATGGGAATGATTTCCTTACTATCTGATAAGGAATTCCGGTAGTAGTCTGCCAGTTTTCTCAAGGACCGCTGAGCTTGCTTATGTCGATTCATTTCGGATAATTTGATGATCACATCTAAGCTGTTATAGAGAAAATGGGGTTTTACCTGTTCCTGTAAAAGCGAAAGCTCATACTCTTTCTTTTTCCCAGCCTCATAATCCACTTTTGCAAGTAGTTCTTCTACCTGCTGACTCATATAGTTGAAACTTTTACCAAGCTGTCCGATTTCATCTTCACTTTTAAAATGAAACCGAAGTTTCATATTTCCGCCTGCAATTTCCTCTGCACCACTTTTCAGTTTAGCAAGAGGAGCTGTTATCATTTTGGAAAGGTAATTGGATAGGGCGAACTCCAAAAAGATGGCAGCAAAGGCAATGACCATAATCAGGTAGACGATTTTTTTGGCTTCCACATTTAATTCATCTAAATCTGTAATTCCTATTAACTTCCATTTATATTTATCCAGATTTTGCGTTGAAATATAATACGTACGGCCACCGATACGGGTGGTTTTATTTTCCTGTTCTAAGAGTTCTTCCTCAGTCAAGAGTTCTTCCTTGGTCAGATAGGTTGAGGAAATCACAGAACTGACAATCGCTCCCTCTTCATCCAGCAAATAATAATTTACCAGTTGGTTGGTGAGGTTTTTTTCCATAACCGACATATCAAGGTTGATAAAAAGGTAGCCCAAGGTGCGTCCTGTATGGATTTGCACCACTTTTTTCCCCATGGTTAATACCTTTGTTTCAGAATCCAGAACCAGAAAGTCTCTTTCTTCACAGGGAAACCAAATGGATTTACCACTGGTCTGAGTCAATTTTTCGTATTGGCTGGACGCAAACAAAGCCTCTGAGGCTATCAGCATCTGGGTATCGGACACGTAAACCGATTCATCTGCTGCCACAAAGGCAATGGATTCTATGGCGCTAAACACAATTTTCCCCACATAAAGTTCATTTTCGATGGATTTTTGCTGGCTTAGCGTTATTTTTTTATACATATTTTGCTTTTCCAAAATCTGATTGATATTCACCGTCAGATAATTTGAACAGTTCTCTGCATCCTGCAAGACTCCACTAATACGGTCAGCAATAACCAGGCTGGTGTCTTTCACACTTTGCCTGGTTCGCTTTTCTACTGCGTCCTCATAAAGTCTGGTGCTTAACAAACCAAAAATTAAAACAGGAACCACAGCGATGACCATATTGAAAAGTAATAATTTACGTTTGATGGAGAGTTTGTTGCGAAACTGCTGCAATTTTTCTATCACGTTCGTCTCCTTCATGCCAATCAATTGTTACTCTTATTTTAGCATTTATTCCACGGAAACACAATCTTGGAAGGCTTTTGTTACTTCGGTAAAGATAACGCCAAGAGCATGAGCTCCTGCGTCTGGATAGCCTATACTTCTCTCACCAACGGTTCCAGCTCGACCCATTCGAGCCGCTATTTTTTCTGTTTCTTTTGCTCCAGCTACAGCTTCTTTCGCACCCATTTCAAAGGCTTCCAGTAGGGATGTGTTCCTTGAGGCTGCCTCAAACCAGGCGTCTTTAAAAGGAATTAGAGCATCCATCAAAGTTTTGTCTCCCATTCCTGCTCCTCTTCCAAAAGAGCGTTCTCCAATAAGCTGAATGCCATCTACCATAGCTTTTAAAAATTCTGCAAATTCTGCAACAGAAAGGCTTGTTTTCTCCCCCACATGTTTTCCACCATAACGGAATGCGGATCCCCAAATAGGGCCTGATGCTCCACCGCAATATTCCATTATTATCATAGAGCAGGCTTGTAGGAATTCGCCCATAGAAGTACCATGCTGTGCCACAAGTGTGGGCCATTCCTTTTTCAACTGGCGGAAGCCTTTGGCGATACTCATGCCAAAATCTCCATCTCCTGCATGGGAATCCAATTCACAAAAAGCAACTTCTTCTCTCAAAATGCAGGTGGTCATAGTTTCTAAGGCAAAGTACAGATTTTTCATGGAAAAGCTGTTGTTCTCAATCACACCGTTTCCAAAAAGAGCAGAACTGGTTTCTGTTTCCTCTTGTGGTTCAGCTTCTCCTAGCAAGTTTACATCCATTTGGTAGCTTCCTTTTTTCAGAGATACAAAACCAGGAGCCAGGCAATCCATATCCAGGTATTGTTTCAGTTCCTCGTCAACATGCAAAAGGGTTACGGATGCTCCCGCCATATCGATACTGGTCATATAATTTCCAACATAACCTCGATAAATGCTAATATTTTTTTCATGGAGAAGTTTTGCAACCTGATAGTTCAAAAGGTAGAGTTCCTGCAACGGAGTCGCCCCAAACCCATTGATCATTACTACAACTTCTTCTGGCTTGTCCAAATGAGAAACTAGCGCTTCTACCATTTGTGTGGCAAGTTCTGAGGCTGTCTTCATGTTTTCCCTGCGAATCCCAGGTTCTCCATGAATCCCAACTCCATATTCGATTTCATCTTCTCCCAGGGAAAAGGTTGGGCTTCCTTTTGCAGGAACGGTACAGGAACTTAAGGCAAAGCCTATGGTTTTCACACGATCTATGGTTTTTTGTGCAAGCCGTTTCACTTCTTCCAAATCTTTTCCACACTCTGCAGCTGCGCCAGCAATCTGTTCCACAAGAACCGTCCCCGCGGTACCTCTATGCCCCACAGTGTATAGACTATTTTCTACGGCGATGTCATCGTCAACTTTGACATAGTCCACGCGGATGCCATCTTCTTCTGCCAGGTAGAGAGCATTTCGAAAGTTCATAATATCTCCGCTGTAATTTTTGATAATGAGGAGGGTTCCTTTGTTGCTTTTTGTCTGTTTGATGCCTTGGTAAACTTGGATTTGAGAAGGGGAAGCAAAGATGTCTCCACAAATGGCTGCATCTAGCATGCCTTTTCCTACAAACCCTGCATGAGCAGGCTCATGACCACTGCCACCGCCACTGATTAAGGTGACTTTATCTACATTTATATCTTTTTTCTTTATCACTTTCGATTGTTCAATCAGTTCAAGTTCTGGATTTGCAAGGACCAATCCTTTACACATTTCCAGAACCATGGTTTCTGGCTGATTCATTATTTTTTTCATCTAGATTCCCTGCTTTCTTATCTTCTTGTGCGTTTATAGTCACTTCCCAATTGATCCGCTGTACGAATTGCAGCCGCAACTGCCTCTATCGAAATCGGAAATGGCATATTATGTATGGATTCTTCTGGGATAGAAGCCTTTTCTGCAACCGCATATAAAGCTTCATCACTTAAGTTTTCCACTCCAATATCAGATAAGCAAACAGGAAGTCCTACCTTCAGACAGAATTCCAGCACTTCCTGTATTTCAGAAAGTGGAGCATTTTCCAGCACCAACTGGGCCAGTGTTCCAAAAGCCACTTTCTCTCCATGGAAGTAATGATGGGTCTCTTCTAAGATGGTTAAGCCATCATGAATAGCATGAGCTGCTGCCAACCCGCCACTTTCAAAACCTAGCCCTGATAGTAAGATATTTGCTTCCACAATGTTTTCCAAAGCTACTGTCACTTGTTTTTGCTCTGCAGAAAGCTTAGCCAGGTATCCATCACTTAGCAGGGTTTCATAACATAATTTTGCCAGAGCATAAGAAGCATTGGTACTAACAGAAGTTGTTGCCTTTCCTTCCATTGCTCCGCAAGGTAGTCCTGCGTTCACCTGACCAAATGATTTTTTTGTGGCTCTTGCTTCAAAATAAGTAGAAAGCGCATCACCCATACCGGAAACCAGGAATCTTACGGGAGCATTTGCGATGACTTTGGTATCCACCAAAACAACACTTGGATTTTGTTTGAAGTAAGCATAATCATGAAAGGCACCTTCTTCTGTATAGATTACTGCGGAATGGCTGGTTGGTGCATCGGTAGCTGCAATTGTTGGAACGATGATTAAGGCATCCCCTTTTGCAACACACTTTGCTGTGTCGATGGCTTTTCCACCACCAAGACCAATGGTACAGTCACAGCCCTTTTCTTTGGCAAGGCTATTTAATCTTTCAATTTCTTCCAGAGAACATTCTCCTCGAAATCCACTTTCAATAAATTCAATCTGATAATTTTCAGCTGTTTGATCCAGTTGTTTTTTTACTCTTAAAACATCCAGTTCATGAGCGATTAAGAGTGCCTTTTTTCCAAAGGTACTTACAAAATAACCCAAATTCAATAATTCATTTTCTCCCTGTACATACTTTGATGGACAAATAAATGCTTTTCTCATCGTTATAACCCTCCATACATGTTTTTTTGTTACCCCTACCTCCTTATTCTACTCCTGATAAGCTGTTTCTTCAGTGGATTATCATGTCATGAAATTATAATTTTTGATAGTTATATTTCGTTCTACTTTTTAAAATAGCATTATTTTGTCCTAATCTTTGACAAGAAAATAACACAGTAGTATTTGACTTTTCCTTATGTTAGTATAAAACAAAAGCACGAAAGTACAATTTTACAACTTTTATCCATATTTATGAAGCAGGAGAAAGAATTACCATGAAAAGCGAAAACATCAGTCTGTCCAAAGTAATCCATCTGGAAAAATGGCAGTCCTTACAGGACTCCTTGGCAAAGGTTCTAAATCTGGCCATCATCACCGTTGACTATAAAGGTAACCCTGTAACTTCACACAGTCTGTGCAGTGATTTTTGCAACCTGGTTCGTTCCGATTCAGACCTGGCAAAGTACTGCGAAAAATGTGATTCCAGAGGAGGGCTTGAGGCCGTTCGGTTAAACAAACCCTATGTTTACCTGTGCCATTTTCAGATCGTTGACCTTGCAATTCCAATTATGATTGATGACAAATATGTTGGCGCGATTATGGCCGGGCAGGTTCGTTTAGAAAGAGAGGAAGAGAATCAATCCCTGGAGCAGATTTTAATTTCTCCCAAGAAACACCTATCCGATGACTTTTTACAAAAACAAAAGGAAGCTTATGATAAGCTTCCCCTTCTAACATTGGAAAAAATACAGCAAACGTCCTCCATGCTTTCCCTTCTTTGCAACTACATCGTAGAAGAAGCTTTGGATAAAAACTTATTACTAGAACTGTATCAAAAATTGGTGAACAGTAGCTCCTCAAAAGAAATCACTTCTGATTACAGTGGCTATGGCTACGACACACTTCACACCATACGAAAGGAAATGTCGGACACCCTACTAAATGCCTATTTAAAGAGAGCGAACAACAACAGTTTTTCCGACCATACTGCCTTAAAACCTGCTTTCGAATATATCCAGAAACATAAGGGCGAAAAGATTATGCAGGAGCACATGGCCAAACTTTGCCACTTAAGTCCCAGCTACTTTAGCCGTCTTTTTACAAAGTCAACCGGAGAAAACTTTTCTTCCTATCTGTCTCGGACAAAAATCGAATGGGCAAAACAATTGTTGGAAACCAGTGATTTAAGTGTGGCTCAGATTGGAGAGGAATTAGGCTTTCAGGAACCCGGGTATTTTATCAAGCAATTCAAACGTTTCGAAGGAACCACTCCACTTCATTACCGTAAATTTTATCGGCAATCCACTTCCTAAGAAGCTTTCTAACCCTTAGGAGCAGAAAAATCACTCCTCAGGGTAATTGCCACATTCTCGTACATTCGATATGCTTACTTTAATCACACAGTGCAACGAGGCAGGAATTTAATTTCTGCCTCGTTTTTCATTGTTTTTTAGAGATACCGATAGGAGGAATTTATGAATCTATTAATCAAGAGAAAAGGGGAACTAATCTTACTAGTAGCATCCATTCTTTGGGGTACATGTTTTGCATTTCAAAAAATGGGAATGGATTATGTGGGTCCATTTACCTTCGGCTTCTTCCGCTTTGGTATAGGCAGCCTTGCTCTTGCCCCGGTAATCTTTTTTCTTCAAAAAAGAAAGCCTCAGATCAACTCAGAAAAAAATCCAAAACTTCTATACTTAGGCGGTCTCCTCTGTGGACTTGCTTTATTTGTTGCGGCAAGCCTGCAGCAAATTGGATTACAATATACAAGTTCTGGAAAGGCTGGCTTTATAACCTCTCTTTATATCAATTTATGGTATGTGGACTGTTATCCTTTTTTTGTATGCTTTTATTCGAAACTCCAACTCTTCCTTCTATACTTGCAGGCTTCGTACCCATTTTATACACAGGCATCATAGAAATAGCCATCGCTTATACCTTACAGGTAATTGGACAAAAATATACCCCTCCATTTACTGCTTCTATTTTACTCAGCATGGAAGGGGTATTCTCTGTTTTTGCAGGAGCATTCCTTTTAAAGGAAGTCATGAATCTGCAGGAATTATTGGGTTGTATCCTGATGTTTTTGGCTATCTTTATCTCCCAGTTACCGCAAAAAAAGTTACCCATTGCAGTAATGGAAGAAATCTAACGCAAACTTTTTATCCTTGTAAATCATTGGCTTGGCGAACCATATTTTCTACCACAATATCATAAATATCGCCTAGGGTAGCACAGTATTCTAAGATTTCCCAAGGCTTGTTGGTATGAAAATGTAACTTCATCAAATCCTCATCTCCTACCACCAGCAGACAGTCGCCCTCAAAATGCTCTGTGATATAATCGTTGATTTCATCCTCTGTTAACGGGGAACCCTCAAATAATAATTGTGTGTCATACTTAAATTCCATGTTTTCTTATCCTCTCTTTCTATACTACTGATTTACACTACAAATACATACAGGCATGGATATATCATGCCTCAATTCTTTTAGTTTTAAATCCCCATTCTCACAGACACGAAAGATTGCAATGGAGTCCGAATCCTGATTGGCAACAAGCATCCACTTTTTTGAATCATCCAGACTAAGATCTCTTGGATTTCGTCCCCCACTTGCGACGATGTTTTTCAAAGAAAGCATACCCGTTTCTTTATCAACTTCAAAGATTGCCACACTATCGTGCCCACGATTGGCAACATACAAGATTCCTTGTTTTTGGTTTAACTTTATGGCGGAACATGTATTTTCACCAAGAAAATCTTCTGGAAGAGTTGATATCACCTGTAGAAGTGCTCCATCCTTATATACAGACACTTCAGAACTTAACTCATGAACGATATAAGTCAAATTTTCCTGGCTATGCGTTTCCCCAAACACCAAATGTCTTGGTCCGCTTCCTTTTGGAACTTGGATACGTAAAGACTCCACCTCCTGTAAATAGAACCCTTCTGTTTGAAACTGAGGTTTGTAAAAAGAGATTTGATCCAAGCCCAAATCCACCACAGCAATCAAATCTTTCTTTTGTTCTACCTGCACAAAATGAATATGAGATCCCTCTTGCCGCTTTGGATGAGCTCCGACTCCATAATGTTTCAAGTGTTGCATGAGTTCTCCAATTCGTCCATCTTCCAGAACATCATAGACCGATAAGGATCCATCACTATAATTGGCCACATAAAGCAAGTGATAGTTTTCCTGCAAAGTCAGATGACAAGGGTCTTTGCCAGGACAAGCCATCTGATTTAAGAAAACAAGTCTCCCATCCTCCAGAATTTCATATGCACAAACACTGGCACTTCTTGCTTCCACATCTTCATGGTACTCACTCACACTATAAAGTCTTGTTTTCTCTTGGTTCACCAGTACATAAGAAGGGTTTCCCTGTTTAGCAAGAAGTCCTTTCATATTAAGTGCACCCGTTTCTGTATTCAGTTGGTACCCATAAATTCCTTTACTGTTTTGTTCTGTATAAGTTCCTACATAAATCATTTGCTTCTCCTGTTTCTTATTAAGGTTAAATGATTTTCTTATTATAGTTGATTTCGCACCTTTGGGCAATCCTTCCCTTTTAAATGATAAAAAAAGACGAATGCTTTGCAAGAATGCCAAGCCTTCGCCTTTTTAAAGAAATAAGTTCTTATTTATTTTGATTTGGATTTGGAATATACATCAAATGCTACAGCTGCAAGAAGTACAAAACCTTTGATCGCCTGCTGCCAGTCGATACTAACACCCATGATGCTCATACCATTATTCAGAACACCCATTAGAAGACCACCAACCATAGCTCCAATTACGGTACCAACACCACCTGAAGTTGAAGCACCACCGATAAAACAAGCAGCGATGGCATCAAGTTCAAAGTTGGTTCCTGATTTTGGTGTTGCAGAGTTTAAACGACCGGTAAAGATAATACCAGCAAGGGCTGCCAATACTCCCATATTTGCATACACCCAGAACATAACTTTTTTCGTGTTAACGCCCGATAACTGAGCTGCTTTTGCATTCCCGCCAAAGGCATAGATGTGACGCCCTGGTATGGTTTTCATGGTAACAAAGGAATAAATTGCAACAAGTATAATAACAATTACAAGCACCATAGGAATTCCTTTATAGGATGCAAGAGTTAGTACAAAGGCGTTGATTACTGCAAGTATTCCAATTGTCTGAAGAATAAAAACTTTTAAAGGAGTTACTTCAAAATCATATTTTCTTTTATTTTCACGGTTCTTAAGTTCACGCAAAACATAAAATACAGAAACAGCAACACCCAGTATAATTGCAAGTAAGTTATAGCCACCAACATCTACGATCCCTGGTAAAAATCCAGAAGCAAGGAAGGTATAGGCTGCTGGAAGTGGTGCAAGACTGGTTCCCTGCAATACTACCAGGGTGAGCCCTCTGAATATTAACATACCTGCCAAAGTTGCTATAAATGCAGGAACTCCTACATAAGCAATCCAAAATCCCTGCCAGCAACCAATTGCAAAACCAATGGCTAGTGAAATGAGAATGGTTGGAACTTCTGGAATTCCCCACTTTAACATCATAATGGCAGACATGGCTCCAACAAAACCAGCCACGGAACCAACTGACAAGTCAACGTTACCACCTGTTAAAATACAAAGCAACATACCAATCGCAAGAATTAAAATGTAACCATTTTGTGATATTAAATTCGAAACATTTAAGGGTTTTAAAAGCACCCCGTTTGTAAGTACCTGGAACAGTACAATAACCAAAGCAAACACAATGACCATCACGTACTGACGCAAATTATTTTTTAGTATTGATTCTTTCTTTCCCATGTTAACCCTCCCGATTGCTTTCCATAATACAATGCATTACACTTTCCTGCGAAGCTTCACTGGCAGCTAGTTCACCAACGATTCTACCTTCATTCATAATATAAACACGATCGCTCATACCGAGTACTTCAGGTAATTCTGATGATATTAGAATGATGGTTTTTCCCTTCTCTGTCAACTCATTGATTACAGTATAGATTTCATATTTCGCACCCACGTCAATTCCTCTGGTAGGTTCGTCCAGAATCAATACATCCGGATCAGAAAATATCCATTTACTAAAAACAACTTTTTGCTGATTTCCACCAGATAAGTTACCT
The DNA here is from genome assembly GCA_947630125.1 of uncultured Lachnospiraceae bacterium. GTDB lineage: Bacteria > Bacillota > Clostridia > Lachnospirales > Lachnospiraceae > CANRGO01. The sequence continues at coordinate 40,710 of CANRGO010000004.1, forward strand.
GTCTTCTGTAAAATACTGGAAGATTTGATTCTTAATTTGCTTCTAAATTCTTCTGCTACTTTAATCTCTTTATTTTCATCAATCACAATGCCCTTGCTTATTTTATCAAAGGCCGTCAGACTAATGTTACGTTTGATGTTGTCTATCAGTATCAGACCTACGGATTTTCTATCTTCTGTTGTATAAGCTAGTCCATTTTTAATGGCATCTTTTACATTTTTGATATGTATTTCTTTTCCATTTTTTAAAATCGTACCACTGATTTTTTTTCCATAACTTTTTCCAAACACACTCATGGCAAATTCGGTGCGTCCAGCTCCCATAAGACCCGCTATTCCAACTACTTCACCTTTTCTGCACTGAATATTCACATCTTTCAGTACATGCTTGGTGTCATCAATGGTATCATATGCGTTCCAATTTTTAACTTCAAAATATACATCCCCGATTTTATGGCTGCGTTTTGGAAAACGATCTACGATTTCCCTGCCAACCATACCTTTGATAATTCTTGCCTCTGTTATTTCATCTGTTCCCTTTGTTAAAGTTTCGATGGTTTTTCCATCTCTAAGAACAGTAATTTCATCTGCAACCCTTGTTACCTCGTTTAATTTGTGAGAGATAATAATACAGGTAATGCCATGTTCTTTTAAACCAAGCAGTAAGTCCAGTAGATGTTTTGAATCATCATCATTTAATGCTGCAGTTGGTTCATCTAAAATCAGTATTTTTACATCCTTTGACAAGGCTTTTATAATTTCTACCAGCTGTTGCTTTCCCATTCCAAGATCACGAACCTTGGTATCAATATTATCTGTCAAACCAACTTTCTTCATCATTTCAATGGTTTTTTGTCTGGTTTTATCCCAACTGATGATAGGTCCAATCCCAGTTTGTTCATTTCCAAGAAATACATTTTCAGCGATAGACAATTGGGGAATCAATGCCAGTTCCTGATGAATAATGGCGATTCCTTTCGCTTCACTTTCTTTGATATTCTTAAATGCACAAATTTCACCATTTACAACAATGTCACCTTCATACGTTCCATGTGGATATACCCCACTTAGAACATTCATGAGCGTTGATTTACCAGCTCCATTTTCTCCTACCAGTGCATGGATTTGTAAAGGTTTGATTTTGAAATTAACATCGTCAAGGGCTTTGACTCCTGGAAAAGTTTTTATGATATTTCTCATTTCCAATACATATTGTTCCATTTTTTGTTCCTCCATCAAAGCTTTCTTTAGCAAAAAATCGGTTAGCACTTTTGATGCTAACCGACATTCTTGCAGTTAGATTCTAATAACCTACTTAATATCGTCAGCCTTTAAGTATCCAGAATCCATAACCAGTTCCTGATAATTATCAACGGTTACGATAAATGGTTCAAGAAGGTAAGAAGGTACAATTTTTACATTGTTATCATATGTTTCTGTATCGTTAATTTCTGGTTCTGTTCCACTAAGAACTGCATCTACCATGTTAGCTGCAACTTTTGCAAGCAATCTGGTATCTTTTAAGATTGTTGAATATTGATCTCCTGAAATAATTAATTTAATAGAAGCTGCTTCAGCATCCTGTCCAGTTACTACTGGAGTGGTCTCACCTGTTAAACCAAATGCTGTTAAAGAAGAAAGAATACCTCTGGAAATTCCATCATATGGTGATAAAACCCCATGAATAACAGTTCCATCAGAATAAGAAGCTGCTAAGATAGCATCCATACGAGCCTGAGCAACTGCTCCGTCCCAACGAAGTGTTCCAACTTCTTCCTGTGTTACTTGTCCGGAAACTACATTGATTGTTCCATCATCCATTAAAGGTTGTAGAATATCCATAGCTCCCTGGAAGAAATAGAAAGAGTTTGTATCATCTGGTGAACCTGCAAATAATTCGATGTTGTAAGGACCTTCACCTTTCATGGTTTTAAGTCCTTCTACTAAAGATTCAGCTTGTAACTGACCAACTCTTCTATTATCAAAGGTTGCATAATAACTTACTGCATCTGAGTTAACCAGCAAACGGTCATAAGAAATAATTTTTACGCCTTCTTTTGCTGCTTCATCTAAGGTATCAGAAAGTGTAGATCCATCGATGGCTGCAATTACAAGAACTTTCGCACCTTTGGTAATCATGTTTTCAATCTGTGATTTCTGTGTTGGGATATCATCCTCTGCATATTGTAAATCTACGGTATAACCTTTTTCTTCTAATACTTCTTTCATTGCTGCGCCGTCTTTGATCCAACGTTCACTTGACTGTGTTGGCATGGAAATACCAATGTACTTGTCATCTTTTCCACCGCCACAACCTGTAAAAAGTGTCATCACAAGTGTTGTGAGTGCCAAAAGAGCAACTGCTTTTTTAAATCCTTTTTGTCTCATAAAAATCCTCCCATACATTTTGTTGTTTTATCGTTACTTGTATACCCTGCATTCAAAACAATTCGTAACTTATAACCCCATACAAATTTTCGTTTGCTTTCGTTTCGAATTTCGTTTTTGATTGCTTAATTGAATAATAGCACCGCTAATAATAATTGTCAACAATTCTATTTCAATTTTCTTTGTTTTTTTATTCACATTTTACCATCTTGTCTCAAAATAACTTGGTTGCTATTTATGCAAAATGTACATATACAAATTTATATACATATTTTAATGTACATTATTGTGATTATTCACATAAATTGTTCGTTTATGTTCGTTTTGATTTGCTTTCCTTTTCTTAACCATTGTTTCATGTTGTTATTTTTACCGAAATCATGTATGATTATGATATATTTTTTGACATACTTTCATACATCAAATAGAAAAGGACGAAGCTTATGTTTGCCATAGAACGAATAAAAATTATCAAAAATCACCTTCTGAAAGAACAAAAAGTATCAGTGGCCAAACTTAGTGAATTATTAAATGTGACCGAAGTTACCATTCGAAGAGATTTAGAAAAATTAGAACATGAGGGTTTCTTAAAAAGAACCCATGGTGGTGCTGTGTTAACCGATTACGTTGAGGATGCACTGAATGGTGAATCTGAAGATTTTGATGACTTTATTAATTATCAGGAAATTGCAGATACTGCCAGTCGTTTGGTAAATGACGGAGAATCTATTATGCTCACCAGTGGCCTGATTAATCAGTTTATCGCCAGATCCTTAGGAGAACGAAGTGGTATCTCCATCGTCACCAACGATTTTCAAATCGCACAGAACTTTCAAAGCCAAGGAGATAATTGTTTGATTTTTCTAGGTGGGGACATGGATGATAAAGCCGTTTATGGACAAATGACCTTGGATAACTTAAGGAATTTTTCTTTTGATCATGTTTTTATTGAAGTAGATGGTCTCCATGAGGCAAATGGAATCACGGTAAACAGTACAAAAAAGGCAACTTTGATTCAAAAAGCAGCCGCTTTGTCCGAATCCGTAAACATCGTTTGTTTATCAAAAAATTTTGGAAGCAGATCCTTATACCGTGTCGGAAAACTTGAAATGGCAAACCGCATCCTAACGGATTCGAAATTAGATGATCACTTTAAAAGCATGATTTACAACCATAAAATTCCATTATTTACTTCCATTGATGTTTATGAAAACTAACCACTAAGAGGAAAAGTCTGTGAAGAATCCAATTTTAGAATTAAAAAATATAGATCTTTGTGTTTCCAACTTTACCATCAATCAAATAAATCTAACTCTGTATCCTGGCGAAGTTCATATGATTATGGGAGAAAATGGTTCTGGAAAAAGTCTGCTTATGGAATTAATCAGTGGACTTGTACAGCCTGACTCTGGGGAAATCTGGTATGACGGGAAGCTTATGACTCAGGGGTTTCAGACACCCGCTTCCAATGAGCAGTTGATTTTTATTCAACAATACTCCATTCTTCTGGAAAACATCAGCGTTGCTGAAAATTTATATTTTCATAACCTTCCTTATAAGAATAAATTTTTAAAAATAATTGATTACCCCAAATTAAATGCACAATTTCGAGATTTAATCAAAGAATTAGACTTACCCATCAAGGATACTGACAAAGTAGAACACTTAGGTCTTGCCCAACGACAAATGATTGAATTTTTAAAGGCCTATGTTTCAAATTCTAAGGTTGTTATTTTGGACGAACCTTCTGCTTCTCTGACCTCCAGCGAGCGAGATTTATTATATCGCATTGTGAATCAAATTAAAAAACGTGGTGCTGGTATCTTTTACATCACCCATCGCATCGATGATGCGATACAAATCGGCGATCGCATTACCCTACTAAACAATGGCTCTTTGATTGGAACCAAAGTGATCGCAGAAACAACAGAGGATGAAATCATAAATCTTTTGGTTGGAACCCATCTAAAAGAGCGTTACCCAAAACTGAATTGTAAAAAAGGAAAAGAGTTGTTCTCGGTAAGCAATCTTTCCTATGAAGATAAGTTACTGGATATTAATTTTCGCCTTCAGGAGGGAGAAGTTTTTGGTATCACTGGCCTTGCAGGCTCTGGACGTTCTCTTCTTGCCAAGTGCCTGTTCGGTGCACTTAATTATCAAGGGCAAATTTCCATACAAGGGAAACCCGTTCGACTCAAAAGCCCCAAGGATGCCATCGCACATCAAATCGCATTACTTCCAGAGGACCGCTACGAAGATTCCATTTTCAAATATTTAAACACCATGGAAAATGTTGCACTTCCATCCTTACATCGTTTTTCTCAAAACAGCATAATCAATTCCCATTTTATGAATCAGTCGGTGCTGGATTACATCAATAAGTTAAACTTACCCAAAGGAAACAGAAAAAATATCAATTCCTTTAGTGAGGGCAGTTTACAAAAAGCTATCTTTGCAAAATGGCTCATGAGTCTCGCTCGCATCTTTATATTAGATGAACCAACCAGAGGCATTGATCTTGCCAGTAAAATTGATATCTATAACTTTATCAATGATTTAACCAAGAAAAAGGCCGCGGTTATTTATATATCCTCTGATGTAGAAGAGATTATGGGCATCTGCGATCGGGTTGCTATCCTTACTGATAAAAGTATTCTTTGTATTTTAAAAACAAGCGAAACCAGCGTACAAGAAATTACAGAATTACAAATACGCGGAAACAAAGAAAATCATACAAAGGAATAAAAAAACTCCGGATCTGGCAAAAGCCAAAAATCCGGAGTTTTCGTATTTTTATTAATAATTAATCTGATAAAACAACTGTGCAATTGGAGAAGTCTTATCAAGCACAATGGTACCATTGTTATTTGCAAAAGAAATCTTCATCGCATCCAACTGACGTACAAAGGTATAAAAGTTTGCTTTGCTTTCATCATTATAAGCTGCAGACATGAGTTTCATATATTCTGCATCACCTTCTGCCATAACACGATCTGATTCCTGCTGTGCTTCTGATAATAGAATGGTTACACTTTCATTGGTTTTATTCTTGATTTCTGTTGCTTCTTTTTGTCCCTGTGCAACAAAAGTTGCTGCAATATTATTACGTTCAGAAATCATACGGTCATATACAGCTGCTTTGTTTTCTTCTGGAAGATCTAACATCTTCGTTTCAATGGCAGTTACTTCTATTCCATATCCACTTAAATTATCACCAATACCGTCCAGGATCATCTTTACAAGTTCACCGTTTCGACCACTGATTACTTCTTCCTGAGGAAGAGAACTGATAACATTCTTCATGGAGTTGTAAACTGTAGTGTTAATTCTATATTCCGCAGTTTCTCTGGAACCACTTAACTTTTGAATAAATAATTTTGCATCTACGATTTTCCAGGTTGCAAAACAATCGGAAATCATTGTCTTTTTATCCGAAGTCATAACTTCAGAAGGAGCTAAATCATATAACATTAAGTCACGCTCTATTTTAGACACAGTTTGAATAAATGGGATTTTAAACGATAGACCAAAAGCAGTATCTTCTGTTTTTTCTACACGTATAATCTTACCAAACTGCTTAACAACGCTAAACTCATTGGGCCTTGTTTCCACACGGCACAATGAAAAGAATACATTTAAAACGATAAAAACAATAATTATTTTAAAAACAATATTTCCAAACTTACCTAATCGATTCATGTTTATACCTCAACTTTCTAATTGGTTACAGAAGAACTGTCTGTCGTTGTTTGGTTTCCAACGTTGATAGAGCTAAATTCTTCCAGAGGTAATAGTGTCTGAGTTGAACCGTCTGTAATATAAACCTTCATATTAGGAAGTAAATCCTCAATTGTTTCAAAAAACATTCGCTGTTTTGTAATGTAAGGGAAATTCAAGTATTCTGCGTATAAGGATTCAAATCTCTGAACCTGTCCTTCTGCTTCATTAATTCTGGATTCCTTATATGCATTCGCATCCTTTGTAATCTTATCTGCTTTTGCTTCTGCTTCCGGTATTCTGGTATTTGCATCAGCTTTTGCGTTGTTTACTGCCGTTTCCATACTTTGCTTTGCATCTTCTACGCCTTTAAAAGCTGATGCAACTTCTGTTGGTGGCTCTGAATCCTGAATGGTGGCATTCACTAGCATAATACCGATATCTTCTTTTTCCAGTCTGTTTCTTAGTAAATCTTCAACAGTTGTCTGTATTTCTAATTTACCAGTGGTCAGAACCGTATCAATGTCATGAACACCAACCGTATCTCTGATATAACTCTGCGCTAGGTTTTTCAGAATCACCTCTGGTTCCTCTGAAGAATAAATATATTTTACAGGATCAACAATCTGGTATTCAAAGTAAAAATCAATATTTACAAAGTTATAATCATTGGTAATCATAAAAGATTCTTTTGGTATAGATTCGCCCGTATTTAAATCATAACCTACTGAAAATCCTTTTACAGCCTTTGATACCACTTTTTTATACTGCACAAAAGGTACCTTAAAGTTCATACCAGTTTCATCTACTACTTCCGTTTTACCAAAGGTTGTTACAACAGCAAATTCATCTTCATTCAAAAAATAAACCGACTGAAAAATTGCAACCACAATAAATAATAGGATTACCACAAGACTAATCACTGAGTAAACAATATTTCTCGCATTTTGCCCTTCCTTCATTCTTGGTCCGTTTTCCATTTTTAAATCCTCTCCGCCTGAACATTCTTTTCAGGACTTACCTAATATAGTTTGTTTATTTATTCACACAACATCTGTATTATACCATAAACTACAGCTATCATTTCTTAAATTTTTATGATTTTTCGCATCGGTTTGTAAAATAACAGTACTATAAATACCACCAAAAGCATTGGAAACATCGTTGCACTTAAAATACCCCACTTTAAACTTGATGTTGCCTGTGCCACAAATCCTACTATTCCAGGACCAGATGCACAACCTATATCTCCGCCTAAAGCAAGAATTGCAAACATAGCAGTTCCTCCCTGTGGATATAATCCAGAAGAAAGACTAAATACCCCTGGCCACATAATACCTACTGAAAACCCACAAATCCCACAGGCGATCAGTGAAATTACCGGAATCGGAGAAAAGACCACCACCAAATAACTGATGACACACAACGCCCCACTATATGCAATGGTTCTTTTCAGATTCATTTTACTTCCATAAATACCATAAATCGTTCTGGATACTCCCATCAGCAGAGCAAAAAAACAAGGCCCCAACAAATCTCCAAAGGTTTTGGATACCTTTAATCCCGTCTCTGCAAAATAAGAAGCCCATTGTGACATAGCAAGTTCCGACGCACCAGAGCAAATCATCAGCAAAAAAAGCAACCAAAAAACTCGAACCCCAAATAGTTTTCGAAGCGGGAGGCGTTCATGTTCTTCCACTAATTTTTCCATGGGTACTTTTGCAAATAAAAAGGCGTTCAAAAATGGTACCAAGGCCCAAATAATAGCCATATATTTCCAATGTTCAATTCCAAAATTCAGAAAAAAGATGGTGGAAAACAACACAACACTAACCTGTCCCCAACAGTAAAAGGAATGCAGCATACTCATGGCAGACTCTTTTTCATCACCAGGTAGTGCTTCTACCACAGGAGAAACAACAACCTCCATGATGCCACCACCAATTCCATTTAACACCACAGCAAGCATAAGTCCAAGATAAGGATTCGAGAAAAGTAGTGGAAAAATCCCCAATCCACTTAAACCAATGACACAGCAAATATTTGCAAGTATCATAGCCTTTCGATAACCGATTCGGTCCACATATTTAGCACAAATCAAATCCGTAAGAATTTGAGTACAAAAATTCAACATAATAAGGAGACTAATTTTTTCCAAGGATATCTGAAACTGACTTTGAAATGTAACAAATAACAAAGGAGCCAGATTATTCACAATTGCCTGGGTAAACAGACCCATATAACTGGCATATTTAGTATGTTTATATGTTAGGTGCATCCGTTTTCTCCCACATTAGATTCTTTGGATATTCTTAGTTAACAAATGTTTCATCTAAATGGCGAATCACAAGCTCTTTACTTTCTTCTTTTGAAATTTGTAAAGCAAATGCCATTTCACTATATAGGGTATTTTCCGCAAGTTTAAAAAAGCGTTCATCAACAGAAGTATTTTTTTTACCTTCTGCATCTCTGCTCACTTTTCGACTGTAGATTGCTTTAATAATACCAATTAATTTATTAGGATTCCCGCTATTTAAAGCCTCTTTATATATTTGTTCTCTCTGTTTATCATAAACAACCTGAACCTCTTCTATTTCTGAGACACCAGATAAGAGTTCCATAAACTGATCCTTATTTAAAACTTTTCTAACTTTATGGTTTTCTCCGTCAACCGATAAGTATAACTTTACAGTAGAATCTTCGATTGGTACCATAAGATAATAGAGTTTCTTATTTCCCATCATGGAAATATCTAACATCACTTCTTCCTCTACCCTACAAATACCTTTTCCTGCATACATTACATAATCTCCGATTTCAAACATACAATCACTCCTCTTACTTACCTGCCAATCATTAGTTACAAGATAACCTATCTAGTATAACAGATTTTTCGAGAATTTGTAAGGTTATTCTATTCTTCTCGTAAAATATTCTCTACAACCTTTGCAGCATCACATAAATAATCTGCCACAAATTCTTCAAAACGTCCTTCATTGACCAATTCTGTTATATTCATATCGATGGGAATGCGTCCTAAAATAGGAACTCCTGTTGCGTCTGAAACTTCGTCCAGTTTACTTTTTCCAAAGATATGTATTTCTTTCCCACAGTCCGGACACTTAACATAACTCATGTTTTCCACAAAGCCAAGAACTGGAATATTCATCATCTGTGCCATATGCAGTGCTTTCTTTACGATCATACTCACCAAATCCTGGGGAGAAGTAACAATTATAATACCATCCAGTGGAATGGATTGAAAAACTGTAAGAGGAACATCTCCGGTTCCTGGTGGCATATCAATAAAGAGATAGTCCAAATCACCCCACAGAACATCTGTCCAAAATTGTTTCACTGTACTGGCAAGGATAGGCCCACGCCAAATTACAGGCGTATCCTCTTTATCTAAAATCAAATTCACGGACATCAGCTTCATCTTTCGTTTGGTCAGCTGTGGCAAAATTCCCTGTTGACTTCCCATTGCTTTTTCTGTTACCCCAAACATTTTTGGAATAGAAGGACCTGTAATATCCGCATCCAAAATACCTACCTGGTAACCTTTTCTCTGCATCAGAACAGACATCATGGCAGTTACAAAGGACTTTCCTACACCACCTTTTCCACTGACTACTCCAATTACCTTTTTAACTGTACTATTTCCATTTAACGGTTCAAATGGATGCTGATTGCTTTTTTCACAGCCTGAGCAGGACTCCTTTGTACAGCCTGAATCCTGACAGCCTTTTGACTTTTCTTGCATAATCTATTCCAACCTTTCTATTTTTAATCCTGATTTAGTCTTCTTCTACGACAACAGCCGTTTCTTCCACACACTTTTTCCGAACAGGTTTCTGTGCAAATCACATTGTTTGAACCACAATCAGGACAAACATAACTTCCATTCTTAACCTGCTCCAGGTTTTCAATGCTATCTTTCCATTCTTTTCCACAATCTTCACACTGAATCGGACAGATAAATCTGGTAAAATTTCCACCGCCTATCTTGATGGATTTACTGTTAATCAAACTATCTGCAATCTTTTCTCTGGCAGACAATAAGATTCTCTGAAATGTAGGTCTGGAAATCTCCATTCGAAGAGCACATTCCTCTTGTTCCAGTCCTTCTAAATCCTTCAGACGAATGGCTTCTAATTCTTCTAATTTTAATATGGTTACAGGAACTTCCGGCATTTCACGTTCCGAGGGAACGAAATATGGAATACCCGGAACATATTCAATTTTTCTCCATTTTGTTGGTCTTGCCATATATTCTCCTTTACATCCTTATATTTTACATTTTCTATTATGCCACAAAGATTCTAGGCGGTAAATATTTCATTGCCCGTATTATTATAGACAAACTTATCCCCAAACTGCATCTCAATTTCTTTCATGGCACTATCCCCTGTACAGTGACTAAGGCCAAATAATTGAATGTTCAGCTCTTCAAAAGCATTTAATGTTTGCTCCAGTCTATCTTGATCCGCCTCAATCAAGTGGGTTCCGCCAACAACCCCATAGATTGCCTTTCCTGTTCTTTCCTGAATCGTCTTAAGCATATTGATAATTCCAATATGAGAACAACCCACAATTACCAGAAGCCCTTGTTCAGTATCAAAAGCAAGGCAGATTTCATCATCAAAAAAATCCTTGCGGCTTACACCATCTTCCACAATTAAGAATTTATCCTGTACCATCTCATAATCCGTGATCTGTTGAAAATGATGAAATAGGTAGATTCCTTCCTCAATCTCGAGAAAGTCCTCTTTCACCTTTCGTGGAATAATTCCTTTTTCCTCTAAATATGTTTCATCAAAGGGATTCCCAATAAATTTTAGAATACCGTCTTCCAAGGTTTTATATTTTGCTATAAAAAACTCTTCGCCAACATACAATTGTGGGAATTCAGGATACTCCTGAATCAATGCTTTTAAGCCTCCTGTATGGTCATAATGTCCATGACTAAGAAACACCTTCTCAATGGATGTTAAATTCATGTTCATTTTTTTTGCATTTTCCAGAAAATCACCCGACTGTCCTGTATCAAATAGATAGTGGTGAGAACCTGCTTCTATATAAAGAGATAAGCCATGCTCTCCTACATATTTTTCATTCTTATCCGGATTATTTTCAATCAGTGTTTTTATTGTTATTTTCATAATCATCCATACCCTATATTTTTATACTTACTACCCTAAGTATACTTTATTATGGGCATATGTCAATTATAATAAATAAAAAGTCGCAGAGATTTTGATTTAACAAAATTCTCCACGACAAATCGTATTTTTTTCTTACTCAAAAGGATATCTTACTCCAAGAATGCCACGAATTTCATCCATCTGTTTCATAATTCTGAGAATTTCTTGGTGAGGCATTGCTTCACATTCACCCTGATTCTTCTCAATCGCTTCCTTACAGGCACGAACCTGATATTCAAATCCAGTAATCTGCTGTTCTCTTTCCTTAAAAAGAAGTTGTTTATGGTCCTTATCAAATACTGTTATGGACTCAAAGTTATTGATATTTTCTATAACCATATATCCTTCACTTCCATAAATAATTCCTTTGCGATCGCTGGCTCCCATCATAGTACAGGATAAATTTGCAACCCGTCCATCCTCATATTCCAAAACGATTACATCGGACTCATCCATTCCTGTAGTTGTATAAGTACAGGTGGCTGTTGTTTTTTTGATTTTGTCTCCAAATAACATGGCTGCAAAATTCAAGGTATAAACACCCAAATCCAAAAGAGAACCACCAGCAAGGGCAGGATCCTGCATTCTTGGAATATGAGCGATAGGATATCCCAGATTCGCCGTCAAAAATGATGGAGTGCCAATAATGCCAGAATTCATAACCTCTCTCATAGTAGCAACCATAGGCATATATCTGGTCCAAATCGCTTCTGCAAGAAGTAAATTTTTTTCTTTTGCTAAGTCTACTAACTCTTCTGCCTGCTTTGCAGTTGCAGTAAATGCCTTTTCACAAAGGACATTTTTTCCATGAGTCAAACATAATTTTCCATGTTGATAATGATGAGAATGAGGTGTTGCAATGTAAATCAAGTCAATCTCATCATCTTGTACCATCTCTTCATAGGAACCATATGCTTTTTGAAAACCATATTTTTTTGCGAAATCCTCAGCTTTTGCTATGTCTCTTGCTCCTATGGCATATGCTTCCACATCTTCCATCTCCCGTATGGTACGAGCCATATTTCCTGCAATATTTCCTGCTCCCAGTATTGCGAGTTTGAGTTTTTCCATTTGATTTTCCTCCGCTTTCTTCTTATTACAATAACAAGTACTTATGGAAGTCGATTTCCTGCTGCCTGGTAGATTTGATACCATTCTTCTCTACTCAGTGTGATTTTGGTTGCATCGCATATCTCTGTCAGTCTCTTTGCATTCATCGTTCCAACAACTGGTTGCATCTTTGCTGGATGTCTTAGTATCCAAGCAGTTGCAATGGTTGTTTTTGAAACTTGATACTTCTCACCCAATTCAGCTAACACTTGATTTAAGAGAGGAAATTTTTCATGATCAATAAATACTCCTTCAAAAAAGCCAAACTGAAATGGTGACCAAGGCTGTATTGTGATATCATGCAATCTACAGTAATCTAAGATACTTCCATCCCGATCCACTGCATTTTCTGTCATCATATTTACTTCCAATCCATTCCCTATCATGGTAGCATTCGTGATGCTAAACTGCAACTGGTTTGCTACAAGAGGCTGTTTTACATATTTTTTCAAGAGTTCAATCTGCATAGGTTTTTGATTGGAAACACCAAAATGGCGCACCTTTCCTGCTGCCTCTAAGAAATCAAAAGCCTCAGCTACTTCTTCTGGTTCCACCAAGGCATCAGGTCTGTGGAGTAACAAAACATCCAAATATTCTGTGTCAAGACGTTTTAAAATCTGATCCACTGAATTTACAATGTGTTCTTTCGAAAAGTCAAACATCCCATGTCGAATTCCACACTTTGATTGCAAAAATATTTTTTCACGAACTTCTGCCGACATGTGAATAGCCTTTGCAAACAAAGATTCACAAGTTCCTCCACCATAAATATCTGCATGGTCAAAAAAATTAGCCCCCAAATCAAGCGCTGTCTGTACAAAACGCTCACCCTCTTTTTCATTCAGGGAATCCAGTCTCATACAACCCACTGCTATTTGGGGAACTACTAAATTACTACTTCCTAATGTTATTTGTTTCATATACAATCCTCACCTTCCTTATTTCATGTAGTGATATAAGTTTCTATACCTCTACTATAAGTCCTTGAGTTTACTCAAAGTCAAGGGTTTTAAATTGCATACTCCATATCATTCGTAATTCTTCTCAAAAACTGTTTTGTCCTTTCTTCTTTTGGATGCTTTATTACTTGATCCGCTGTTCCACATTCTATGATTCGTCCCTCATCCATAAATATAACTTTACTGGCTACCTCCTGCGCAAAGGTAATTTCATGTGTGACCACAATCATAGTAGTTCCCTCTTTTGCAAGCTGTTTCATTACTTGTAGCACTTCGCCAATCAATTCCGGGTCTAAAGCAGAGGTTGGTTCATCGAATAAAATCACTTCAGGCTCAACAGCTATGGCTCTAGCTATCCCCACTCTTTGTTGCTGCCCTCCTGACAATTGTGAAGGATAAAAATCATAACGATCTGAAAGACCCACTTTTGTTAAAATTTCTACTGCCTTTTCATATGCTTTCTTTTTTGGTATATTTCGGCCAATCACAAGTCCTTCTGTGACATTTTCCAGCGCAGTTTTATTTTGGAATAGATTATAATTTTGAAAAACAAAGGCAGTTTTTTTTCGAACTTCCAAAATTTCTTTTTTACTTGCTTTCTGAAAAGAATATTTCTTATCTCCAAACACCATACTCCCTTGATCCGCTCGCTCAAGAAAATTAATGGAACGCAAGAGTGTGGTTTTTCCAGAGCCACTAGGTCCCAAAATAACAACTACATCTCCTTTCTCCACATTTAAATCGACACCTTTTAACACTTCTGTATTTCCAAATCGTTTATGAATATTTTTTATTTCAAGCATACAAATTCTCCTTTTCTCTGTTTCGTGGATATTTATACCGACCGAATCGTTTTTCTAAGAATCCAAACAGCAACTGAATGACTGTGGCTAACAAAACATAAATCACAAAAATTGTTATATATGCTTCAATATAGTTATATCCATATGCTGCTTCCAATTTTGCCAAGGCTGTGATTTCTTTCACTGTCATTAAAAAAGCTAATGATGTTCCTTTTAACAGGTTCACAGTTGTATTTGATATATTGGGAAGCGCAGATACAAGGGCTTGTGGAATCACAATACGAACATATGCCTGAAAAGAAGTTAAACCAATGGTTTTTGCAGCTTCCAACTGACCATTTTGAACTGCCAATAAAGCAGATCGAAAGACTTCTGAAAGCGTTGCAACAGAATTTAGAGTGAAAATAATATAAGCATATATAATTGGATTCAAAGAAAAAATATCCAGTTCTATTTGCAGACTCTCAAATAAAGCATTTAAAACGCTGGGTAGTAAGCTATAAAACAATAAAATTTGCAATACAATTGGAGTACCTCTTAAAAGGGAAATATAAAATGTAATGATTTGATAAAATCCTTGGTTTTTTTTCAAACGTATGATTGCAAAGGCAAACGCTATAGGTGTAGCTAAAAGAAGAGGGATGAAAGTAAGTTTTAGGGTTACCCCTAACCCTGTTAAAGAAACCCAGAACGTAGCCACCATAAAATCTAAGTTAAAATTCATGCTTTCTTCGCTCCTTTTCTGACCTTTTTTCTACCCTATACACTTTATCCGGTGCAAATTTCATTTCCATTTTTTGAAAAACTTGCTCTAAAAATATAGTGATGGACCAATAAAGCAATCCCAGCGCTATATAGATTTCCAAAGCATGAGCACCATACTGATTTCCTATCATCAAAATTCCTTTTCCCATAACATCAATAAACCCGATCGTATAAGCCAACGCACCCTCTTTTAATAACACGATTAAGGAATTGGCAAAATTAGGAAGTGCAATAATCGTTGCCTGAGGTAATATAATCCTGATAAAGGCTTGCATATCACTAAGTCCTATAGACAGCGCTGCCTCTCTTTGACCTTTATCAATTGCTGCTACAGCAGAACGTATCACCTCTGCCATAGTAGCTGAAAATAAAAGAGAAAAGGTTATCACAACAAAAAACAATTGAGAAAAATGATTGGTGTCTATCCCAAATCCCCTTAACAAAATTTCAGGAAGTCCATAAAATACTAAAAAAAGTAAAACAATAGGTGGACATGCTCTTATAATATAAATATAAAAATCAGCAAATCCAGTGGCTAAAGGCCTTCTTCTAATTTTAGTCCATGCAAGAATCGAACCTAGGATAGTCCCACCTAATATAGATAGTATCAACATCATAAATGTTGATACTAAATAAGGTAACAAGTCTAGAATTGCTTCAAAAATATACCAAAAATCAAATGGACGTTTCATAAGCCTTTTCCCTAATCCAGGAAAGTCTCTCTAACGATATAGAACTAGGTACTGTACAATCAGCTCCAATCAAAAGACCTGTGTTTCCTGTATTCTTAATGATGTCTACTGTTAATTGCTCCAATTCTTCCTTACTTCCTGTTTCAATCAAGCTTCCCTTTGAATTAGGAAAACCTCCTAAAACAGTTTTTCCTTGAAATATTTTTTTACCTTCTGCAAGAGAAATTTGCTCTACATGAACAGCCCAGTTAATGATTGTTGCATTGTAATCCACATAGGTAAGCAAATTGTTTCTAGCACCTTCATATCCACATATATGAAGAATATGGTGCTTACTAGCTTCATTAGCAACTGCAAGGATTGCATGTTCAGATGGTGCAACAAAGGTTTTATACTCATCAACTGTAATGCTTGGATCTTGTATATTCTTCACACTAAAGTAAATACCATCCACTTTTGCCTCTGTAATTATTTTCTTAACCAAAATCTGTAAATCTTTTGATATTTCTTCTAACGCATAAGCAAAGGCTTTGGGATCCTCACGAAAAAATTCAGCTGGTGTTTTTTGTCCTTTTCCTTCTCTAATAATTTGGAAAAATGTTAGTGGCGAAAATATATTGTAAAATGTAACAACTTCCGTTCCAAAACGTTCGGTAAGTTCCAAAACCAATTTCACCTGCTCTTTAATCCAGGGATGATTCTCACCAACAGCCTTAACCTTCCAAAGGTCTTCTGCATAGGCC
Organism: uncultured Lachnospiraceae bacterium; assembly: GCA_947630125.1. GTDB lineage: Bacteria > Bacillota > Clostridia > Lachnospirales > Lachnospiraceae > CANRGO01. The sequence goes on from CANRGO010000004.1 coordinate 57,090, forward strand.
GCCTCTTCAATGACTTTACTTGGATATCCAAAAAATCCATCACTCATTAACTTTAAAAAATCGGGTTTAAATTCATCAAAGTATTTCTGATGCCCGTTTATATTTGTTTCAATGACTGCGGTATTTACAAGTCCATTTGAGAAATCCGACTCATCCGCAAAGTGAAACCAAAAACCTACTGGCACCCTTTCGACTCTTCTTTGTTCTATTGCATCTAGTACCAAATCTCTTCTTGACATGCTTTTATAACTCCCTTCTTATTCTTGTTCAATATATTGGAATAGGTTTTCTCCAAAATATTCTAATTGAAGCGCATCAATGGTACCATCTTCTAGTAGTGTTACAAACGCTTCATCATAGGCTTTCGCAAGTTCTTCCTGACCAAGTGTAAATAGTGGATAGGTTGGAATTGCCTGATAAACAGAATATGTTAACTGGTCCGCATATTGATGCAAACTTCCTTCTTCTGCTACTACCAAATTATCATACGATGCTTTTATACTGAAATAAGCATCATATCTTCCTTCTAGAACCCAAAGGAAGGCATCGGCAATTTCAAAGGCATCAGATGCTTCCAGTATTACTTGATTATCCGGATTTTTTTCATTGTATTTTTGAACCACAGCATACTGTGCGTTTTGTGGTGCAATCGGCACTAACTTTCCACTAAATTTTGCAAAGGATTCAAAATCTGTAATTTCATCTGCATTCTCTGTTCTATATACAATTCCGATACTGCTGGCGCCAATATAATTTTCAGGAAATAAAAATTTACTTGCTCTTTCCTCTGTAAACCAAGCACCTTTCGTACCAGCCTGATATTTTCCAGTTTCCACACCGATTAATAAATCATCATCGGTTGTTGGTACAAATTCAAACTCGTATTGAGGTAATAACTCATCGATTGCTTTCATTACCTGAACCTCATATCCATCTGATTCTCCCTGTTCATTCACATAATCATATGGAATATAAGTTTGTGTATGGGCAACTTTTACAGTAAGCACTTCTACTTCCTGAACCTCTGTTTCCTGCACTTCAACAGCTTCGTTTTCTTCCTTCACAACCTGTGTATCATCTTCAGACGCTTTTCCACATCCTACTACAGTTCCTACAGTCAATAATCCTAGTAACGCAAAAACAAGTACTTTTCTTTTCATAAAATAATCTCCCTTTTTTATTTCCTACCATTCCCACGAAAACAGTAGGATTATAGTTGGTAACTATACAGGATAGAAAATTATATGTCAATTGGATTTCTCATATTTTTTTATACTATGTTATTGTTCTTATCTTTCGAAGGTTATAGTCTCTCTCTATAAGTTACTTTTCCATAAAAAAAGAACCGTTATAATACGGCTCTTAATCTTTCCAATGCTTGTTCCAGAATGCTTCTTGGACAAGCCACATTGATTCGCTGAAACCCTGCTCCAGCCTCTCCAAACATCTCTCCTCCATCCAACCATAGCTTTGCTTTCTGAATAATTTGATGATTTAATTCATCTGTTGATAAACCCAAACCTCGAAAATCCAGCCACAACAGATAGGTGCCTTGATGCTTGATTGGTTTAACTTGTGGAAGATTTTTCTCAAGATACTCTGTCACATAGGTGATATTATCTTTCAAATATTTCATGAGACCCTGATACCATTCTTCTCCATCCTGATAGGCTACTTCTGCAGCAATTAAGCCAAGAACATTCAACTGGCTATAACCAGAAGCCCGAAATTCCTTACGGAACTTTCTTCTAAGATTTTGATTGATAATCCAAATATTAGAGGCCTGTAAACCTGCCAAGTTAAAGGTTTTACTGGGAGAATGACAAGTAATTGAAATCTCTTCATACTCCTTTTTTATGTTTGCAAAAACCTGATGTTTTCCTGTAAAAATAAAGTCTGCATGAATTTCATCGCTCAGAACAAGAACCTGATGCTTCAAACAGATATCGCCCATACGGGTTAATTCTTCTATTGTCCAAACTCTTCCCACGGGATTGTGTGGATTGCATAATATGAAAATCTTGACTTTGTCGGAAATAATTTTCTGCTCAAAATCCTCAAAATCCAAGTGATAAAGCAGATCATCACCCAAGTACAGGTTATTGATCACAAGTTTTCTTTTATTATCTGTAATAATTTCAGCAAAGGGATAGTAGACAGGTTGTTGTATTAAAACTCCCTCTCCCTCCTGAGTAAAGGCTTTTACTGCCAGAGACAAGGCAAACACAATCCCTGGTGTTTTTATGAGCCAGCTTTGATCCACATCCCACTCATAATGCTTTTTTACCCAATTTCGAACCGCTTCAAAATAGGTATCTGTCGCCTCACTATATCCAAAGATTCCATGATTAACCTGCTGAATTAATGCATCCTGAATATAAGAAGATGTCTGAAAATCCATATCCGCAACCCAAAGTGGCAGAATATCCTTTGGCATCCCTCTTTTTTCTGCAAAATCATATTTTAAACTTCTTGTATCCTTACGAGGGATCACAAGATCAAAATTCAAGTTTCTTTCTCCCATTCGGTCCTCCTTATCTTTGTTCCAGCTGCCAAAATACCTGCCCTAGATCTTGTATCAAATCACTGATATCCTCAATGCCTACAGATAAGCGAAGCAGGCAATCGGTAATTCCATTTTTTTCCTGCAAAGCTTTTGGCACATCTGCATGGGTTTGCGTAATTGGATAAGTTATGAGCGTTTCTACACCCCCAAGACTTTCTGCATATTGAATAAGTTGTACTTTTTCCAAGATAAAAAAAGCTGTTTCCTTAGAATCCACTTCAAAACTAACCATAGCACCAAACCCACGACTTTGTTTTTTCATAATTTCATGGCCTTTATGCTCTGGTAATCCAGGATACAAAACTTTTCGAATCTGGCTTTGTTCTCCTAACCATTTACTTAAGAAAATTGCATTTTCCTGTGCTTTCTCCATACGAATTGCCAATGTTTTGATTCCTCTAAGAATCAGCCAACTATCCATAGGCGCAAGAGCTGCTCCTGTTGTTTTCATTAAAAATCTTATCTGCTCTGCTATTTTTTCTTCATTAACCACCAAAAACCCGGCCAGTGTATCATTGTGTCCTCCAAGATATTTGGTTCCACTATGAATCACCACATCCGCACCAAAACTCAAGGGATTTTGAAAATAAGGGGATAAAAATGTATTATCCACCAAAAGAAGTAACTTATGCTTTTTTGCAATCTCACTTATTTTTTTTAGGTCTGTGATATTCATCATGGGATTGGTTGGAGTCTCCACATAGAGTGCAACTGTATTCTCTTGAATATGAGAAACCACATCATCCTGACAGAAATCAAGTGCTGTTATCTGGAGTCCATTTTTCTTTGATATATGTTCAAACAAACGAATACTTCCACCATATAAATCTGAATCAATTAACAGATGCTGCCCTGGTTGAAACAACTCCATCATGGTAGCAATGGCTGCCATACCACTGCTAAATGCAAAGCCAAAAGCTCCTTCCTCAAGGGCGGCAACTGTTTTCTCCAATTGTTCTCTTGTGGGATTTTGCATTCTACTGTAATCATAACCTGTGCTCTGTCCAACCCCTGGATGAGCAAAGGTAGCAGTTTGATAAATGGGATAACTAATTGCCCCAAAATGTTCTCCTTTTGTTTTCGATTCTTCACCATGTATACATGTAGTTCCTACTTTACGCTTCATATTTCATCCCTTTTCTTTCACAAACTTGGACAACATCCTAATAAAAATAGTATAACATGCTTCTTTTCTATAGAATAATCTGTAAAATTAATAAAGAGTTATAGTCTAAGACTATAACTCTTTTGTAAGCCCATTTCTTTATAACGCGCAATTTCTTCCAAATATTTTTCTCCAATCGGACTTAAGGTACTTCCTTTTCTGAGTAAATATCCTATGGTCATCTTTTCACTGCTTTTTAGTTTCACAGCCATATATTCCGAACCATTTAGTTCCTCACAGATAATTCCAGAACAAAGAGTATAACCATTGAGACCTACCATAAGGTTTAACATGGTTGCCCGATCATTTGCTTTGATCAATTGCTTATATTGAAAGGTACTCAGTACTTCTTCTGCAAAATAAAAGGAATTATGGCTTCCCTGCTCAAAAGAAAGGCAGGGATACTCTAATAATTGTTCCAATGTAATTTCTTTTTCTTCCGCCAGCGGATGTTTTTTCCACAAATAGACATACACTCCGCACTCTAACAACGGATGAAATTCCAGGTTCGCGTCAGCAAAAATTTTTTGAAGAACCTTTTCATTAAACTCATTGATATACAGAATTCCAATTTCACTCTTTAAGTTCTTTACATCCTCAATCACTTCATAAGTTTTGGCTTCATGTACGGCAAATTCATATTCTTCCATACCAAAATGCTTTACCAATTGTACAAAAGCTTGCACCGCAAAGGTATAGTGTTGCATAGATACACTAAATTTCTTTTTCACATTGGTTTTTTCAATATATTTTGCATCCAGCAAATCATATTGTTCCACTACTTGTCTTGCATAGCCAATAAATTCTTCTCCTTCAGGAGTCACGATGATTCCGCTTTGAGAACGATAAAACAATTCAATCCCAGCTTCTCTTTCCAAAGCCTGAATAGCAGTAGAAAGAGAAGGTTGAGTTATGTATAGTTTTTTTGCAGCCTCATTCAATGAATTACACTGGGCCACACAGATTGCATATTTTAATTGGGTTAGTGTCATGAAACAACTCCTTGGTAAGTTTCCTTACTGATTTAATGCCGCCTGAGCTAAAAGATTCAGGTAGTTCCAAGGTCTATCATAGTGAGGCTGAAAGAAAAAGTCAACTAAGGCCAAATCTTCTACCGTCATTTTATTCTGCACTGCAAGAGATAAGGTGTTCGCAGATTGTGTACAGTCATACTTTGACATCATCTGACCACCGACTATTCGATTGCTACCCACTTCATATACCAGTTTCATAAATACATCTTCTGTTGTAGGCATAAATTCAGGACGATATTTATCTTTTAAAAAGACTGATTGAACCTGTAATCCAAAGGCTTCTGCACTGTTTACGGTAACACCCGTTGAGCCAATATGATATCCAAACAAATGTAAACCACTGGTTCCCTGTGTTCCTCGATATGCCATCGTGTCGGCAACAATATTCTTTCCAACTAACATTCCCATTCTGACTGCATTGGTTGCAAGCGGTATGTAGGCAGGGCTACCACTTGGATTATAACGAATCGCACAACTATCCCCTGCAGCATAAATGTCAGGATTGCTGGTCTTCATATAATCATCCACAATAATTGCTCCACTTGGAAGCATATCCACTTTTCCTTTTAACAATTCATTATTTGGTCTGAAACCAACACAAAGGATTACAAGGTCTGCTTCATATTGACCACGTTCTGTTTCTACGGTTACACCTTCATTGGTTTCATGGAACGCTTTCACACACTGATTCAAGGCAAGTTTTACACCACGGTTTTCAAGTTCTGCTTCCAGTATATCGGTGAACTCTGGATCTAAGTATTTGTTCAGAATTCGATCCAACCCATCGATTAAGGTTACTTCTTTTCCTGATTCTGCAAAGGCTTCAACCAATTCGATCCCAATATATCCACCACCAATAATCACGACTTTTTTTGCTGTTTTTGCCTGTTCAATAATTTCATTGGCCTGGTTATAATTCTTACATAATAAAATGTTTTTCGCTTCAATTCCAGGAATTCTCGGTATCACTGGCCAAGAACCTGTGGTATTCACCAACTTATCATAACTTGCTTCTACAAGTTCACCCGTTTCAAGATTTTTAGCTTTTACAATTTTCTTCTCTGTATCCACTTCTAAAACATCATGCTTCATTTTTACATCAGCCCCTAACTGTTTCAGTTCTTCTGGGCTGGAATAAAATAAGCCTGCTGGATCCTTCACAACTCCACCTACATAAAGTGCAATTCCACAGGATAAAAAGGATACATTATCATTTCTTTCAAATACGGTTACTTCTATCTCTTTGTGCTCTTTTAAAATTGTTTTTACTGCACTGGTACCTGCATGGGTACAACCAATTACTACTACTTTCATAAGGAACCTCCAAATTTCATTTTTATATTTTCATAAAACAAATAATTCGTTAAAATTATGTCAATCTTGATGTTACCCTTATGTTATCACTAGTTTTATTATCTGTCTATTTGTTTATATTTTTTTTATTATTTAACGATTCTCTTCATAAACAATGGAATCTGTTGTATATTTTCTATCCATATCATGTCTGATTTTACGGTTTTCTACAGAATCAAACACAATAGAAAAATCATAATCCTCTGGATACATAGATTCTGCTGCCACCAGTAATTTTACTCTGGTATGGTTGATGTAGATTTTTTTCTTTTGTAACTGTACTCTGAGTATTCCTTTTTCATTGATTTTTTCACAGACAATTCCAATCTTTTTATCCGGTAGCACCATAACACTGTCACCCAATTGATATTTATCATTTAGAATTTTATATCCTTCCTGTTTTCGACTAGTCTTAGCTTTTTCTATCTTATCTGTTCTTTTTTGTTCTACATGTTTCTTTCCATCCTCCAGAAAATCTGATGCGATGAAGGTTCCATAAGCCGCCTGTTTTGCTCTATCTAAGATAGTAGAAGAAAGCCCTAGCTTCTGAGCAATATAAAAGGCACAACTCTCACCTGATTCTCCAATGATTAACTGATACAGAGGTTTCAAGGTTTCTTTATCAAAGGTCATTCTGGCATTGATGAGTCCTTCTGTATTTTCTCCATAGGTTTTTACATCCGGATAATGGGTGGTAACAAGAAAGAGGCACTTACTTTTTCTGAGTTCTTCTAAAATTGCTATGGCAATTCCCATCCCTTCCTGTGGATCTGTTCCAGAACCAAGTTCATCCATAATCACAAGACTCTCTGGATTTACCATATTAAGGATTTCCTGTACATTTTTAATATGGGCGGAAAAAGTCGAAAGATTTTCTGCCAAATTCTGACCATCCCCAATATCACATAAATAATTGCTGTTCATACAGATATTTGCTTTTTTACAGCTTACATGAAGACCACATTGAGCCATCATGGAATTTAAGGCTACGGTTTTGATTGCTACGGTTTTCCCACCAGTGTTCGGTCCTGTAATTATGACCCCTCGTACCAAGCCACCCACTGAAAAATCAATGGGCACGCAGATGGACTTTTCCATCAAAGGATGTCTTGCTTCCTTTAATTCGATGATCCGTTCTGTATTAATCTCTGGTTCAATTCCTTCCATATCAAGGCTTAACTTTCCTTTGGAAAAGATGAAGTCTAATTTTGCAATGGTTTTGTTATTTTCGACAATTTCTTCAAGGACCTCTGAAACCTTAACCGTCAACGTATATAAGATTCGAAGCACTTCATTTTCTTCCTCTATTTTTAACAGTTGAAGTTCCTCATACATGGCTGAAATTGCTGTTGGCTCAATAAAAACCGTGTTTCCAGTGGAAGATTTATCCAAGATGGATCCTGTGATTTTATGTCTGTATTCTTTTTTTACCGGAATACAAAGTCTTCCATTTCGTAAGGTAGAAAAACTGTCAGATAAACTATCCTTATTGGCACGGATAATGGTATCCACCTTTTCTTTCATTTTGGTTTCTTTTTTTAGAATATCATTCCGAATGGTATAAAGCTGATTGCTTGCTCTGTCATCCACACTGCCGTTTCGTATCTGCGCCGCAATTTCACGCTGTAAAGTTTCTAGATCATACAGATTTTCTTCATAAAAAGCTAATGGAATCTGATAATGTTTCCCTCGCTTTAAATATTCTTTTAATCTTCTGATACCCACCAGATTTTTTTCCAGACTTTCCAGCTGAGATGCTGAAAGACAGGCCTCCATTCTAACGATAGATAATATCTCCTCGATTCCTTCCATCCTACTAATGGGTGGTGTTCCACAAACTTCCATTAACTGTCTGCTCTCTGTGGTCTCACGCAGGCATTTCCGTAATTTGGATTCTGATTTCATATAGGTTATTTCTCGGATGACCTCTCTTACTTTTTCTGTTACAGCTAACTCCATCCATTTTTCTTTTACTTGATTAAATTCAATTGCTTTTTCTATTTTTAAATTCATTCTATTATTCCTCACACTTTAGTTATTAAAAAAGGGTACAAAAAAGGCATGTCTACAAAGCCATGCCTAATATCAGTCTTATATAAAACTGTATACACGTATCGTAGTAATAGGGTCAGCAAATACACCAACCACAAGTAGACCTACCCACTGGCAGAAACCTACTCTTGCAATATTTAGTTTGCAATATTTGCTACTCTCACAATGCTTAACATAAAAATCTCCTAATTTAATCCTAATGATAGGAATTTATTCTAACGTTATTCTACTACTGAGAAACGGAATTTGTCAATAATGCAGATTGAAAACAACACACTATTTTTTTATTAAATCCTTCACAACTTCACCTGCAATAATCAAACCTGCAACTGCTGGTACATAAGCAACACTTCCAGGAATTTCTCTTCGTTCGGTACATTTGTGTGCTCCTCCTGGTGGACATACACAATTGCTTTTACAACTGTTTTCAGTTTCATGCATAGGTTTTAAAGGTTTTTCTTCCGAATAGACCACCTTAAGTTTATTTATCTCTCTTTTTTTCAGTTCTCGCCGCATAACTTTTGCCAGCGGACACATTTTTGTTTTATAGATATCTGCTACTTTAAATTGGCTGCCATCTAGTTTATTTCCAGCACCCATACTACTTATAATTGGTACTTCATGACGATTCGCACATACTGCTAATTCAAGCTTCGCTGTAACGGTATCCACCGCATCGATAATGTAGTCATAATCCCGAAATGGAAACTCGTGGGCATTCTCTGGTAGAAAAAAACAAGGATAAATCTCAACTTTTGCATTGGGATTAATCTCTAAGATTCGTTCCTTCATGACTTCTACTTTGCTTCTGCCAATTGTTTTTCTTGTAGCAATAATCTGACGGTTTAAATTAGTTAGACATACTTTATCATCATCTATCAGATCAAAGGCACCAACACCGCTGCGCACCAGGGCTTCACATACGTAACCACCCACACCGCCAACGCCAAATACTGCCACACGGGATTGTTCCAATGTTTCCATTGCTTGTTTTCCTAATAAAAGCTCTGTTCTTGAAAATTGATTTAACATAAATCTTTATCCTTTACTTTTTAGTGAAATGAATTCATATTTTTCTTTTTCAAAATATTCCGAATAATTTTACCCATTTGTATCAAAGCTGTTGGGATCAATGCAAGAAGATAAATCCAACCAATCTGAGTAACATTTAACTTGCCCACTGAGAATACTCTTTGAAGAACGGGTACAAATAGTAGAAGATTTAGCAAAATGGTCCCGAGAATAAATGCATATAGGCTGTACATGTTGTTCTTAAATCCAAGTTTGAAAATAGATTGCTCACTTCTGCAATTAAATCCATGAAAGAGTCTTGACATCGTTAAGGTTGCAAAAGCCATGGTACTTGCAAGCAATGCACTTCCCGTATTATATCCTATATAGAAAGCAATTACTGTACTTATTGTAATTAAGAGTCCTTGGAATAATACTTTCCATAAAAAGTTTCCACTTAAAATTCCAGCTTTTGGATCTCTTGGTTTTTTTTCTAATAAATTCCCATCTGCAGGTTCCATACCAATAGCAATCGCTGGGAGAGAATCTGTCAGCAGATTAATAAACAGTAAATGAACTGGTAAAAAAGGAACTGGGAGTGCCATGATGGAAGTATAAAGAACCGTCAAAATACCTGCTGTATTTCCAGAAAGCAAAAATTGAATTGCATTTTGAATATTACGATATACATTTCTTCCATTTGCAACGGCTTTGATGATTGTAGCAAAGTTATCGTCCGACAAAATCATTCCTGCTGCATCTTTCGATACTTCTGTTCCAGTAATACCCATAGCTACTCCAATATCTGCTTTTTTCAGTGCAGGAGCATCATTTACACCATCACCAGTCATGGACACAATATTCCCTCTTCTCTGCCAAGCGGTAACAATACGAATTTTATTCTCAGGTGAAACTCTTGCATAAACTGAAATATGCTCTATTTTTTGATCAAGTTCCTCTTCTGTAAGAGCATCCAGTTCTGCTCCGGTATAGGCTTCATCCCCTTCTTCAAAAATACCAATTTCTTTTGCGATAGCAACGGCTGTGATTTTATGATCACCGGTAATCATTATGGTACGAATTCCAGCTCGTTTTGCATCTGCAACTGCCGCCTTTGATTCTTCTCTTGGTGGATCTATCATAGAAATCAACCCTAAGAAAACAAAATCCTGTTCTAAATCATAGGATAAAGTATCTTCTTCTCCAACTTCTCGATATCCAAACGCAAGTACACGAAGACCATTTTCTGAAAATTTACGATTTTGCTCTAAAATACGATGCTTATCCTCTTCTGTTATGTCTCGAATTCCTTCAGAAGTACGAATCTGTATGGTTCTGTCCAGCAAAACATCAAGTGCACCTTTGGTTAGTATGGTTGGTATTCCCCGTAAACGATACAAGGTACTCATTAATTTTCGATCCGAGTCAAAAGGCAATTCCTCAAGTCGAGGCATCATGTCACGAATTTCATCGTCTTGAAGTTGAATTTTTTGAGCCATCTCAAGAAGTGCATACTCGGTAGGGTCTCCAATTGCAACACCTTTTTGAAAAGAGGCATTGTTTGTTAATATTGCATCGTATAATAAATAACGGTGTAATTGATTTTTCAAATCCATTTCAGTAAAGTTAAAGGTTTTGTCATCGATATAAACTTGTTGAACAGTCATTTTATTTTGTGTCAAAGTTCCTGTTTTATCAGAACAGACAACAGAAACAGACCCCAAACTTTCCACTGCTTTTAAATCTTTGATAATTGCCTGCTGACTTGCCATTTTCTGTGTTCCAATTGCTTGTACAATGGTAACGATAGAACCTAAAGCTTCTGGGATTGCTGCAACAGCAAGGGCTACCGCAAACATCATGGCATCTAAGAGAGGCATATCTCGATAAACACTTAGCGCAAAAACAAAGGCACTGATAATCATAATGATAAAAGCAAGCTTTTTACTAAAATCATCTAAGCTGATTTGCAAAGGAGTCTTTTTCTCTGCTGTCTGGTTCATCAGACCAGCAATTTTCCCAATTTCAGTACTCATCCCTGTTTCTGTTACAATCACTTCTGCACGTCCATAAGTAACAAGGCTTCCTGCATACACCATGTTAACCCGATCTCCAAGACCTTCTTCTTCTGTAATCACCAGTTCATTTTTATCTACATTGGTTGATTCTCCTGTGAGAGAACTTTCGTTTACCTGAAGGGAGAAATTTTTATAAATTCTTCCATCTGCAGCAACCAAATCTCCTGCTTCTAAGAGCAGGAGATCGCCTGGAACCACATCACTTGCTGTGATTTCAACCTGCTTACCATCTCTCATAACTCGTGCATTTGGAGATGAAAGACGTTTCAAACTTTCCAAAGATTTTTCTGCTTTTACATGTTGAATCGTTCCCAGTAAGGCATTTAAAATAATGACAGAAATAATTACAATGGTACTTTCCACATGTCCTGAAAACATAGATATAAGGGCTGCTGCGATTAAAATTACAACGAGCAAATCTTTAAATTGCTCTATAAATACCTGTAAAGTGCTTTTTTTCTTGCTTTCAGTCAGGGAATTCTCTCCAACTTCTTCTCGAATTCTAAGTACTTCTTCTTCTTTTAATCCTAATAGACTTATCTTTTTTTCATCTAAAATTTCCTCTACCGTTTTCTGATACCATAATTTCATAATAAATCCTTTCTGCGTTTCTTAACGCCTTCAACAAAAAAGACTTTTCAATCGTCTATTCCATGCATGAAATAGATAACTGAAAAGTCTTGTAACCAACGATTGGCATGTACCCCCAGGTTTCGAAACCGCGACTGTTGAGTGATACATTAAAACTACTCCCTATACAGATAATCTTTTATTGAAGTTATTTA